>CALCEJ010000137.1 GCA_937900465.1 uncultured Bacteroidales bacterium
TGAAGGGATAGTCCACGTTGAGGTGGATCCAGAACAGAGGCTCCTCGTTCATCGGATACAGAGCCCTGTAGAACTCCTTGTAGTCTTCGTCCTTCAGCTCAGAGGGAGCCTTGGTCCATAGCGGCTCGACCGCATTGATAACCTTGTCCTTGTCCGTATCGACATACTTTCCGTCCTTCCACTCCTGCTCTTTTCCGAAGATTACCGGAACGGGCATAAACTTGCAGTATTTCTCAAGGAGGAATGTGATCTTCTCTTTATGGGCAAACTCCTCCGAATCATCGTCAAGATAGAGCGTGATAACGGTTCCGCGCGTCTTCTTGTCGGATTTTTTCATCTCGTACTCCGGCGATCCGTCACAGGTCCACAGCACCGCTTCCGAACCTTCCTTCCAGGAAAGCGAGTCGATGGTAACTTTTTTCGAGACCATAAAGGCGCTGTAGAATCCAAGGCCGAAATGGCCGATGATGCTCTGGATCTGGTCCTTGTACTTCTCGAGGAATTCGCCTGCGGAGGAGAACGCAATCTGGTTGATGTACTTGTCAACTTCCTCTGCGGTCATACCGATACCCTCGTCTATGACCTTCAGGATCTTCTTCTTCTCATCCAGCTCGATGCTGACCTTGAGGTCACCGAGTTCTTCCTTGATTTCGCCGCTAAGGGCCAGAGCCTTAAGCTTTTCAGTCGCATCCACTGCATTCGCCACAAGTTCCCTCAGGAATATCTCGTGGTCGCTGTACAGGAACTGCTTGATTACCGGGAAAATGTTTTCGGTAGTTACGCCGATCTGTCCCTTCGTTGTGTTTGTCTTTGCCATATCGTTGTGTTTTTCGTTGTCGTCCGGTATATCCGGCAGGTCCGGGGCGTCCAGCCCTGGTCCGGTTCCATCACGCACAGGGACAAATAGCAAGCCATTTCGGCATTTCTGCCAAAATGTCATTTTGGGGAAGGGGCCGGAAACCGGCAGAGGGCTAGATGTGTCCGCCGCCTTCGGAGGCAAGTTCGTCGTCGACGCGCTTCTTCTCCGCCATCAGAAGGTCCAGCAGCCAGTCCTTCTGCTCGTCCACGAGGCCAAGGTCGCGGCAGGCGCTTTCGTACCGGCCGATGACGGCCTCCTGGTAGCGGTGATATCGCATAGACTTTCGGATTTCATCCTCGATGGTCTCGTGCTCTATTTCGTAGCTGTCCTTGTAGTACTCCTTGTAGACTTTTTCCGAGGTGTAGTGGATGCAGAAGTAGAACAGGCCGGAGGCCAGGATCACGATTCCGAGGATTCCGAGGGCGAGGGGAACCTTCTGGATAAGGCCAAGCATACCAAGGGTGGAGCCGACGAGGAATATTGCCAGGGCGAGCAGTTCGCTCCGGTGATTCTTAACTATTGAGGAAATCTTCATAATTCGTGAGAATGTTCGTGGTCCTGTTCTGAAGTATCTTTATTCGGTAGTCGTTTTCGGATTCCTTCGCGTCCATTGCCTTTTGGAAGGCGCGTCTGGTTGCGAGGTTCTGGTTATTCTTGCGGCGCATCTCGTCAAGATTCTGGCGGAGCTGCCATTGGCTCAGAAGAATTGCGAAGAAGGCGATTGCGAACATAACCAGGAAGCCAATCATAATCATCATCTGGTTTGCTGATTTAAGGCGCTGGGCCTCCTCGCGCAGAGCCGCGTTGTTCATTTCCGCATCCAGGATGGCGAGGTCTTCGTTCTGGACCTTGATATAGATGGAGTCCTTCTCCACCATAAGGCTGGAGAGTTCGCTGTAGGCTCCGTCATAGACGCCTTTGGAGGCGTAGATTCCGTGTTTTTGCCCGTGCCGGAGGATGGGCGTCGAAAGGGAGTCCGCCTTCGAAAGCGCTTCGTCGAAGAGTTCCCGCGTGATGCAGTAGTATATGTCCATCTGATGTCTCGTGTCCATATCGGTCTGCATCCTGTAGAGCGGATCCCGGAGGAGGTCCAAGTATGTCTCCGAGAACTTGTCCCATTTCTTTTGGGCGTAGAGCTGGTAGGCCCTGGTGAGCATTATTCGGATGTGCAGCGACGGGTAGAACTCTTCGTAGGCCGCTGCCATATCGCAGTATCGGGAACTTTCGGAGAAGTCCCTCATCTTGATGTATTCCTGGGCAATGAGAAGGTAGAGGTTCGGAAGGTCCTGTTCCTGGGATGCTTCGCGGGAGCACTTCACAGCCTTCTTAAGATTGACCGTCGCGAGATAGGAATTCGAGCGGTAGCTCTGTATCAGGCCTATTATACGGTATGCGTACATCTTTCCGATGGCCTTTTTCTCCGCATTGGAGCGGCGCTCCATCTCGCGGGCTTCGAGCATCGCGTCAGAGGAGCGGCCTATATGGACAAGATACTCGCAGTACTCGTGGAGGACTGCGTAGCGGAAGGCGCTGGCGTCCTTCCGCCCGTCGGTGAGATCCTTTATCTCCGCGACAGCTTCGTCCATCCTTGGATAGTCCCCTTCAGCGAAGCGGACGGGGAACTCCAGCGAAAGGCCCAGGCATTTGAGCTTGTAGCTGTCTTTCGCTGCGCCTTCGCTATAGAGCGAGTCCGCAAGGTGGAGGTTGGACGGGGCGAACTGCTGCATACGCCCATACGCGTAGCGCTGGAACGTGTCCGGGTCCACCCCGAGGCGGTTCACAATCTGCCCCCGTGCGAAGACGCACACATAAAGCAGCAACGCAGCGGCAATCAGCCGCCGGAAGGCAGAACCGAATCTGGAAAGCAGCATAGGCCTATTTCTTCTTAGCCTCGACAATCTGCAGCTGGGTGACGACGGTGGAGAGGAGTTTCTCCATAATGATGGGCTTCATGATGAAGTCGTTCGCGCCCACGCTGAAGCCCTTTATGACATCTTCATTAGAGTTGAGGGCAGATAGAATAACTATCTGGATGTCAGCCGTCTCGGGATTTTCGCGAAGTCTCTGGATAACCTCGAAGCCGTCGATTCCGGGCATCATCAGATCCAAAAGGATAAGATCCGGTTTCAGCTCCGCGACAGCATCCAGGGCGAGTTGTCCGTTCGCCGCGGTACGCATTTTAAAATTGAAGCGGGAGAGCATTTTCTGGACAAGCAGGAGATTAAGCGGAATGTCGTCAACTGCCAGTACATTGAACATCGAATAGTCGTGGTCCTGTGCGTAGAGGGGAGTCATATATTCTATTATTGGTTGTCAGAATTCTCGGGGGGAACTACCGGAACGGCAAACTTGAAACGTGCGCCTCCGGCATTATATGTCGTGTCCAGCCACACTTTCGCGCCCATTCTTTGCGCGATATCCCGGCATATGGAAAGCCCGAGGCCGGTGCCCTGGACGAATTCGTTGAGCTTTGCAAAGCGGTCGAAGATCTTTTCCGCCTGGTCCGCCGGGATGCCGGATCCGGTGTCAGTGACGGTGTAGGTCACATAACCGGGGGTTTCTGAAAGCGAACTTGACAGGCATATTTCGCCCGAAGGGGTATGCTTGCAGGAGTTGGTAAGGAGGTTGATAAGAATCTGCTGGACGCGGCGGGGATCCGTACGGAAGGTGAATGGTTTCGTAGATTCAGGGGAGTAGTACATACGGACGCCCGGTTGGAGTCTGTGCTCGGAAGAGGAGATTGCCGCTTCTGCCATAAATCCAACCTCGCCGTCCTCATAGGTAATCCTGTACATTCCGGAGTCCATTGCAGATGCATTCAGGATATCATCCAGCAGCATCGTCAGCATCTTTGTATTGTTGATGATATGGCCGGCGAATTCATCCTTTTCCTCCGGGGAGAATGAGCCGTCCGGAAGCGACAGCAGCTGTGAGAAGCCTACAATTGCATTCAGCGGGGTACGGACCTCGTGGCTCATATTCTGGACAAAACGCGTCTTCGCTTCATCCGCCATACGTACCTTTTCGTTGGTTTTCCGGAGGTTTATTATATAGAGACTTGAGAATACGAGGGCGCTCACGAGAATTACGAGTATCAGCGCCATGACCAGGATAGTGACGCTACGGATACGCTTGGACTGCTCATCCACCCGGGCGGAAAGGATATTGTTTCCGAACCGTGCGTCCATCTCCGTAATGCGAACTCCGTTTGCGCTCGCAAGTTTTGACTCCAGAATATACACAATCTGACGTTCCAAAAGGAATGCAGCCTCCGTTTCACCGTACTTTTCCGCGATGTTTGCTATGAACCTTAGTTCGCGGAGCCTTACGCCCATACCCTCGGTGTTGATCTCAGGGATCTTATCCTTGTCTTCATTATATATTATATTGTCAAGGTCCTGGAACACCGTGGGCGCAGTGGCACTGATCTGAGTTATGAGCCTGTCCGAAAGACAGTAAGCCTTGGCTTTCTCATACCCCTCGATGTCCATGTCGTACGCCGCCATCTTCGCCCTGTGGTACTGGACCCTCAGGGTGTCCAGATGCTGTTTTGCGTATTTCTCAGCAAGGTCTATGTTGATAACGACGGAATCATTGCCGATAGGATATGTGTCAGCGAGGTCGCAGTACAGGCGGCAGATGGACTGCCGCTTGATTGTAGGGTCGTCGGTTTCTTCATATATCTTGAGGGCCATCTTGATGTACGGCTTGGAGGATACGTAATCCGCCTGGGCTACGTACATCTGAATCAGGTACCTGTAGCCCATCCACACTCCGTACGGCTCGTTGTTCCTGATTGCAGTCTCCTGCATCTCATTCACGAGCTCAAGGGTTCTGATTACCTTGTCCTGATTGTAATAGAAGTTCTCTACTATGTCGTAGGCGTAGTAGTAGTACTGGATATAGCCGTGCTTCCTGGAGATTTGCTTGAGCTCCTCCATCCTCTGGAGAACCTGTTTTTCCTCTTCTTCAGTTGCCTTGCGGCCCGCTACGGCCCGCGTGCTGGATTTCAGCCTTTCAACGTAATGGAGCGTTTCCGCTTTTGTGTCTTTTTTCTCAAGCGCGGTGGAGAGGAGCCTCTGGTTTACTTCCTCAGCTTTGTCGAGGTCCCGGAGGGATAACAGCGACTCAACCTCGCGGAAAAGCCCGTAGCATTCGTCATCGATCCCGTAAGCGTTGTCCTGGGCCCACGACGGGACTGCCAGCATCATGCCGACCACTGTCACGATTGCCCATACGCCAGCCTTGAGCGCCCTGCTTACAGCCCATATGCCCCTCCGGAGTCTCATAAGCCCAAATATAGAAATTTTTGGGGAATAATCAAATCAGACCTTGTGCGCCTGTGTCGGCAAAGAGCTTAGTTCTCCCTGATCTGGACGTTCTTGATTTCCCAGGTTCCTGCACGGGAGTCCGTTGATGTGTAGTCGAACATCAGCCGGAAATCAGTGGTGAGATAAGCGGCTGGAATATCTACGGAGGTCTTGATGTAAATCCAGTTAGAACCGGCGGGATAGAACTTGATTGTCTGTTTCTCGGACCAGCTGGATCCTCCGTCAGCGGAGAATCTGACTCCTACGTCGCCGGCCATAAGCGTCTTCGCATCCGCGATGTCTTCTTCTGTGGCGGTGTTGTAGAAATAGTTTCCGCAGTGATAGAAGTACAGAGTTGCACCGTTGGAGCAGGAAAGGTCTATTGACTTGGAAGCAAGCTGGGCGTGGGATGCATAGCATTGCTCGTGATAATCGGTGACATATCTTCCCTGTTCATCATCCCAGGTGGTGGTGGGTTCTTCCGTGGAACCGTATCCGGATGCCGCAAGACCGAAGCCTGCCTGTGTTTGGAAGTTGTAGTACGGGTACCATACGTGACGGCTCCGATAGTCGGTGCCGGCGTTGTATGTCGTCCAGGTATTGAACAGCGCCGTCTTGTCAGTACCAGCGGTGTATGTGGCTCCGTCAGTAACCTTTTCATAGTAGAGGGTGTAATCTCCTATGGTCGGTCCAAGGAAACTCTCCTCGTGATAAATCGTACCTGATTCTGCAGATGCGGAAACGATCTGGATATCGTAATTGATGGACCTGGAAGTCCCGGCAAAACTGCCGTTGTCGGAGGCCGTCGCTGTTGCGGTGACAGTAACGATGCCGGCAGACAGGCCCCTGACAGTCACATACTTGTTTGTCTCAGCATCAGTTTCATCAATTGAGACAAGGCCGGAAGGGCTTGTGGTATAAGAGATGGAAATCGTCCCGGAATAGCCGTCGGCACAAGTGCCCACCGCGATTGGAGCCTTGATGGTGCTTCCAACCTTGACGATATATGTGGGCTCATTATACCAGTTCACGGTCAGACCGCAAGGCGTTCCGCTTGTTACGTTCACGGTATACGAGTCCGAATCTCCGGTATAACTTCCGGTCTCAGCAAGGATTGCGGTAATTGTCGCTGTTCCGGCAGCGACGGCCGTAACTTTACCGGAAGAGTTCACCGTTGCGACGGATGTATTCGAAGACACGTAGGTTATATCGCCTCCGGAGTTTCCGGTAGCGGCGACGGTCTGGCTTTCACCTGCAGCGAGCTGGAGTCCGTAATAAGGGAATTCAACTTCACCTGTTAGTTTGTCGTTGAGGAACGAGTCCCTGTTTGTGTACTCGTTCTCTACGTCGTCGTAGGGGTAGTAGTAGTTGTTTTCGTCGGCGGGGAATACCCATACCGTTGTCGCACTCGCATCCTGCAGGGTCTTGAAGTAGCAGGAAAAGGTCTTGATACCTGCAATATCGGCATCAGCGGCCATATATTCGGACCAGGAGATAGCGCGGCGGTAGTAGTAAGTATTTTTGGTTTCGTTTCCGGGAATCTTGGACTTTCCGGTAATAACGGTCAGGGCCTCGTTTGCACCGTCAGCAAGGGCCTTGGGGTAAAGGTTGTTCGACTCCTGTTCGATGTAGAAGTACATCGGGAACCTGTACTCTGTAAGGCCGGAGGGAATTGAGAACTTGAGTTCACACTCCGTGTTCTTTGTTCCGGCTACGACATCCTGCATATCCACAGTGAGTGACATAGGACGGCGGAGCGTAATGTTGACCGTGCGGGTTAGTCCGGCCGCGTTCTTAAAGACGATGGGCTGTTTCCATACCTCACCGGGCTGGAGACTGGCCGCATCCTGGATGTTCATCGTTACCTTTCTCCATCCGGAGTAATCGCCGGAGGTCTCATCTGAGCCGGAGATAGTGATGTCGCTGTCGTCCGCAACGATATTGTTACCGCTTGTCGCCTCCCGGATTTCAGCCGTAATTGTTCCGTTGTCATCCTGGGTAAAACCGTCTCCCTTACGGCTCTTCACATACATTGTAAGGGTTGTCCCGTAGGTAATCAGGATGTCGGTTTGACTGATATAGAGACGGCTGTCGTCGTTGGCGATATTGGTGAGTTCCTGGGCAAGTGTTGAGGCCTCGAAGTTGTTGAGCGCGATGCTGTTGATGGCGTCGTATACCGTAGAACTGCCCTTTCCGGATACACCCGTGATGTTAAGGGTATACTGGAAATTACGGAGAAGGTTGTAGTATTCGTTGCCGTCGGCTGTATTATAGACAAAGTCAGCCTTATAGTAGTACAAGTTCGTCGAGCCTCCCTCCGTATAATTTGCCTTCAGGATAATGAAGGGGTTGCGGTCAGGCCTGTAGGAACATTCGTAGAGGTAATCAGGATCTGCCGGATCGATCCACGGCACATTGTCGGTCCCGGAAGCGTCATAGTATGAACTATTGTCATCATAGGCGATGGTAGGAGGCATAAAGCCGTAGTAGTTCAGACTCGTTGTCAGGAAGGAGTAAGGGCTGTCTTGAGTGGAGGCGGTTACGAAATCCGCAAAACGGTTGAAATTAATCTGGATATTTCCGTCTACGGGGATGTAGTCAACCGTATTGTTGTTGAACGGTGCGATTGTTCCGTAAACAGGGGTATCGAAAACCTTGAAGCCAAGAATCTCGAAATTATCAACGTCATCGGCTGTCTTTACCTTTACCTTGGCAAAGTTCCGGATCATCTTGATATTGTGGAAATTCGGATCATCGGCGGAACTCTCCATAATGGCCGTAACGTGAATTCGGCCCCAATAGGCAACAACCTCATTTGTGGTTACGAGATCGTGAACGAACGTGGCTTCGTCCATCATATTGACAGTCCCGGATTCAAGTGAGGCGATAGGTTCGCTCGTTGCAATGAAATGGATATATCGGTCGCCCTGGGAAACAGTCCCAAGTTCAACGTGGAACTGGGTAAGGTAGTTAGTCGCCTTGCTTCCGCAGGGGAAACCGGCGTCAGGATTGGACGGATGGCTCTGGGTTCCCGGCTTTGCCTGGGCTATTTCGTACAGAATATCGCCGGCGTTGAATACGGCAAGATAAAGACGCTTGACCTCAGGGGTTTCGGTGAAAGCCTTTGTCCCCCAATTCATATCATTTATGGCAGGAAGGCAGAGAGAGCCGTCAATTACTACTGTATCTCCGGATTTCGCCTCAATATCCGGCGTATCCCCGGAGAATTCTTCTTCGCGGACGCAGGCAATTGCCAGAAGGGCTGCAAATGCCCATAAGAATATGTATTTCGCAGTCTTCATCATCAATAATCTGTATTATGTCCGTTAGGATGATAAACGCCGGTAGATGCGGGTTCATCGCCCCAATACCATAAGTCGTAAACGAATCGGCAGGATTGTTTGTCGGTTTTTGACACCTCACGGAACTCGATAGAGTCGCCGCTGGTAGGAATGTAAACCTGTCTTCCGCTTCCCACCCAATATGTGGATCCTTCAGCGAACAGGTTAGGAATAGCGCCGTCTCTCTGACGGGCGACGATAAATGCAACTTCCGCTTCGGAAGGCAGTCTCCATCTTCCGGCTGGATACCCGGCTTCCTGATAGGTCGCTCCTCGTTTGACGGCGTAATCAAAAGTCACGCTGTAAGTAGTCAACATTGCATTCAAGGCGGAGCAAACGATAAACCTTGGTGCAATTATATTTCGGTCGTCCTCATTCTGTGACGTAATGAGAATGTTTTCCGGATCCGTCCAGGCCCTTGTATAACCGGTCGTTCCGCTTTCGTTGTACAGATACTGCCTGAAATTGTCGGTATCATTCCAGGAATTTGCTCCGTTATAATGTGTGGAGGACGGAACTCTGGGATCACCGATTCTGTAGGTATACGGAGATTCTCCGGTCACTTTATAGGTATTGTTGCTGTCGTTGAACGATGTAATATTTATTATACTGGTATAGAACGTAGTAGAAATACCTCCGGAGAAGGAGCCGGTACCCTCGATGACAGAGCCGTAGCCGGAATCCGGGGGCAATATGATGCAACCATTCGCAGAACTGTGATTGCTATACAGTGTCGCAGACCGGGAGTAGTAATACGTTGTTCCGCTACTGGTATAAGATCCTCCGAAAGACGAACCTGCAACTTTTGCAAAGTATCCGTTTACAAATACATCTCCATAAACCGCCTGCCGGACCAGGTTGATGGACGGAATCTGCTCAAAGGTAATATCTTGAGTGGCTCCGTCTTCATTGGTAATGGTCGCATAAACCTTTACGGAAGAATACTGGCCGGAAAGGGAATGATACATCGTAATCAGACCAGGGGTGCTCTTACTGATTGTGAACGAGCCGGCGGCGTTGCTGATAGTCTGAGTATCCGCAGTGATTGTCGTTGAAGTCGTTATGGTCTGTTTGGGAGAAGCCTGTGAGTTGTCGTAGTATTCCAGCTTGGTGATCCTGACAGAGGTCAGGGGAGAAGATGAAACATAGGTGTAGTAGGCGGTCTCCACGTTGTTCAGGGTAATATTGGGATTATCGACAACGAGATATTTGTAGGTAACAAGCTCTCCGGGAACGATTCCCTGTCCGCCGCCTTCCGCCGTCTCATTCATCCAGTCGAGCACTACATAGTCAGCCGAGGTTATGATAACCGTTTCCTCCTTGTCAGCCCCGCCAAGGGAACTGATGGTTACGAAGGTGCGGTAATAGTGGTTTGGCTCGAATTTCAGTCCGACAAGGTTAGGGCTTAGCTGGTAACTCTTCCAGATATAACCGGTTGAGCCTTTGATTCGCCAGGGAATCCGGAAAACGTAGTTTGCCGCATAGTCACTGAGGTCCGTCCAGGTGGAAGGATAAGAGTAGAACGGGACGTGGGTGAATTTATAATCTTCCATTCCCGCAATCCTGTATTCAGCGGCCAGAGAGTCTACAGCCCTGTAAGAGGTATTGATATAGTCGGAGGCCTGCACTGTGTAGCTTCCGTCAACTTTCCCTCTCTTTACTCCGTTCGCCATCATTATCTGGACACCGGCGTCCAGAACCGGTTCCCACTCCTCATTTGATTCGTCGATG
>CALCEJ010000138.1 GCA_937900465.1 uncultured Bacteroidales bacterium
TTTCTTAAAAAACAATTTAAAATCCAATAAGGTACATCCATTGCATTTTAATAAATGAATAAATGACAGTAAGTTTTTTTCCAAATAGATAAAATCTTTTCTTTTTAAAATCTTATAATAATCTCTTTCATTAAAAAATGAAACAAAAACATAACAATTATTATTTCATACTAGAGTTATTTCCTCATTTTCCGAAACAAATATCTTTCCTTCATCTTCCAGTCTTAAACACACATTTTTGAATATAGTTGAATTATTTATTTTCTTTTCTTTACATTCTTTCTTTCCTTTTATTGTATTCCACAATTGGTCCATTCCAATAGTTTGATTTGGTTTATTTCTTGCATTTTCATATATGAATTTAAACATTGTATTTGCCATGCTTTCAGTAATTTCAATATCCTCCTCTTCTTTTTCTTCTCCTTCATCTATTTGGGCCTCAATTAATTCTTGTATTTCTTTTCTTTCTTTTGATTTTTTGTCCTTCTTTCTTTTACTTTTTCTGTCGTCAATTTCTTCCTCTTCTTCTTCTAAGGGAATAATCACTTCTTTTCTTTCTTTCTTTTTAGTTTTCTTTTTCCTTATCTCTTCCTCTTCCTCTTCTACTAAATCCATTCCATTATCTTCTTCCTCATTTTCTCCTTTTTCTCTTTGTTCACCGGGGAATATTGTATTAGATAATAAATCAACAGCATTTTTTGCATCTTCTTTTTCAACTTTTTGACTTAATCTCGCCTTAGCAAAAGCAGTGGCTAATCTTATTAAAGATTCTAATGTCCTTACAGTAATAGGAATTACTTTTCCTTTCCATTCTTCTTGGATTGATTCTTCTCTTAACCTACTCCAAATCTTTGATATAAATTCAGTAGCTTCTTTTGTTAATACAGGATTTATTTTACTTTTGGCATAATGGATATATTTCCTTAGAAATTCTCTTGTTAATATTTTTTTCTCATCTCTTTTTGAATTAGGATTCTTTTTCTTTTATTTTTTTGATTTTATTATTAAAGCTTGATTTGTGACTTTTTCCATCCTTCTCATTATCAATTTCATTTTCACTTTCTTCTATTATAAAATTATTATTGAAATAAAAATGTTTTAGTTAATAAAAATGAAAAAAAAGGAAATTAATAAGAAGAAATTAATTATAGATTTGGAAAAACAATATGAAGATGATTACAAATTAATGCAAGTAATGTCCCAAACAAAAGAAGTAAGACATAATACTACATCATTAACCAAAAGTACAAATACTTTAAAAAATTTGATGATAAAAATACATGATGAACAAGAGCAAAGAAATAATAAAACAGGAAAAGCTCTTCATTTAAGTAACGAGGCTTTTAAGAACGAATATAATATGTTTAATAAAAGGAAAAATAAAAACGTGAACGCGGAGACGGGACGGAGGCCCATCGACATATCCATAACGAAGAATGTGCTTGGACTTATGTTCGATTCCGCCCTGCTCGTTATCCTTATCCTGCTTTGCGCCAGATGGTACAAGAAGCACGACGTGCTTAAGGAAAAGCCTTCAGGACTTGCCGCCCTTGTGGAGCCCGTAATAGTGATGATAAACGACGACGTCATTAAAGAGGC
Organism: uncultured Bacteroidales bacterium; assembly: GCA_937900465.1. Lineage (GTDB taxonomy): Bacteria > Bacteroidota > Bacteroidia > Bacteroidales > UBA932 > Cryptobacteroides. The sequence goes on from CALCEJ010000138.1 coordinate 1,600, forward strand.
CGTCGGGCCGCAGCACGCGAAGTTCTCGCCATATCTTCTCACGGCATTCTTCTTTATACTGATAAACAATCTGATGGGGATATTCCCCATCTTCCCCGGAGGGGCTAATATTACCGGCAATATCGCCGTGACGGGAGTCCTGGCTCTTTTCACCTTCCTCGCTGTCAATCTCTTCGGAAACAGACACTATTACAAGGACATTTTCTGGCCGGATGTCCCCCTCTTCCTAAAGGCCATCCCCATAATGCCCGCCATCGAAGTGCTGGGCACAATCACCAAGCCTTTCTCCCTGATGATAAGGCTCTTTGCGAATATGCTCGCGGGCCACATAATGCTCCTGAGCGTAATCGCCGTCATTTTCCTCACCAAGAATATGGCGCCCGTGATGAACGGATCGCTGTCCGTGATTTCCGTACTGTTCGGCGTATTCCTTGATGTACTCGAGGTGTTCGTCGCCTGCATCCAGGCTTACGTTTTCACGATGCTATCCGCCCTTTTCATCGGAATGGCCCATCAAGAACCTGAAAACCATTAAAAAACAATACTGATATGTTACCTTCAATCATTATCTTACAGGCAGCAGCCGGTGCCATCGGAAAAGTAGGTGGAGCCATTGGCGCAGCAGTCGTCGCCCTCGCCGCCGCCCTTGGAATCGGGAAACTCGGTACCTCCACCCAGGAGGCCACCGCACGCCAGCCCGAAGCGGCAGGAAAACTCCGTACGACCGCCATCATCGTGGGCGCCCTTATCGAAGGCGTCTGCCTGTTCGGCGTTCTTGTATGTCTTCTCGCCGTAACTGCAAAATAGCCCTATGTCCCTTCTGACACCGGATTTCGGACTGGTCTTCTGGATGGTCGTCATTTTCGGGATCGTACTGTTTATCCTTGCAAAATGGGGCTTTCCGGTGATCACATCGATGGTTGACAAGCGCTCCCGCGCAATCGAGGAGTCGCTCCGTAATGCCGAGGCTATCGAGAAGCGGATGAAGGAGGCCGCTTCCGAGCACGAGGCCATCCTCGACGATGCAAGGAAGCAGCAGGCTGCAATGCTTGCGGAAGCAGCCGAGACCGCCCATAAGATCGTAGAAGACGCAAAAGTCCAGGCAACGCACGAAGCTGAAGCCATCCTCAGCGATGCTGAAAAGGAACTCGCCCGGAAAAAGGACGAAGTTTTGGGCAGCATCCGGGAGGAGGTCGCTCTCGTGAGCGTCGCGGTAGCGGAGAAAATACTCCGCCATAATCTCCAGGACAGCGCGCAGCAGAAGGCTTATATGGACAAACTTGTCGACGAAGTGGCAGCTAAGACTAAAGACATCTCGTGAATTCATCTCTCATAGTATCCCGCTATGCCCGCGCCCTGGTGAAATACGTCAGGGAGACCGGGCATGGGAAGGCTGTGTTTTCTGAGGCAGGGATACTCGTAAAGGCCCTTGAAGAAGTTCCTGGGCTTGAGAGGATGATTCAGTCGAGGGATGTTATTTCGGACCACGAAAAAGTTACGCTGCTTCATACCGCGCTTGGCCAGCCCATGTCCCACGAGATGGAAAGTTTCATCCGTCTGCTCGCCAAAAATGGAAGGCTGACGGAAATCAGGTTCATCCTGAAGCATTTCCAGGCGCTGCTCCTTCGCAGCGAGGGTGTCCGTAACGCCGTACTCACCTGTGCCACGGAGCCCTCCCCGATGCTCCTCCAGAGGATCAAGGCGCTTGTAAAAGCCTATACCGGGGACGATGTCGTCATAAGGGTCCGGATAGACCACGACATAATAGGAGGATTCGTATTTGATATGGATGATTATCTGATGGACGCGAGCGTAAAAGGCCAGCTCGAGAAAATCCGTCAGGATTTCCATAATGACAACAGAAGAATAATTTGATATGTCTTCAATTAAACCCAGCGAGATATCGGAGGTGCTCCTGTCCCAACTCAGGGATATGGGCCACGACCTCCGGTTCGAAGAAATAGGAAAGGCGCTGCAAGTCAGCGACGGCGTCGTCAGAATCTATGGGCTCGACAACGCGGAGGCCGGCGAGATGCTGGACTTCGGCGACGGCGTGACAGGTGTCGTGATGAACCTGGAGACTGACAACGTCGGTGCGGTGCTGATGGGCCCGACGGAAAAAATCAAGGAGGGGATGACGGTCCGGCGAACCGGAAGGATCGCTTCGATAGGAGTCAGTGATTCGATCCTGGGGCGTGTCGTGGATTCGCTGGGAAATCCTCTTGACGGGCTCGGCGAAATAGGCGGAGAGATAGTTCAGATGCCGCTCGAGCGGAAAGCGCCCGGGGTTATCTTCCGCCAGCCGGTCTGCGAACCGCTCCAGACGGGTATCAAGGCGATCGATGCAATGATTCCCATCGGCCGGGGCCAGAGGGAACTTGTCATCGGCGACCGCCAGACCGGAAAGACAGCCATTGCGATTGATACTATCATCAACCAAAGGTCCAATTTCCTCGCCGGCGACCCGGTCTATTGCATCTACGTCGCCATAGGCCAGAAGGGTTCCACCGTCGCAAGCACGGTAAAAACGCTCCGGGACCACGGTGCCATGGACTATACGGTTGTGGTCGCCGCATCGGCTGCAGAGCCTGCGGCAATGCAGTACTACGCGCCCTTTGCAGGGGCTGCCATAGGCGAATATTTCCGCGATACGGGCCGGCACGCCCTGGTTGTGTTTGACGACCTCTCCAAACAGGCTGTCGCCTACCGCGAGGTCTCCCTCATCCTCCGCCGTCCTTCCGGCCGCGAGGCATATCCGGGCGATATCTTCTACCTCCATTCCCGGCTTCTCGAAAGGGCCGCTAAGATTATTTCCGAAGAGTCCGTGGCCCGTCAGATGAACGACCTTCCGGAATCACTCCGGGACAAGGTCCGGGGCGGAGGATCGCTCACGGCACTCCCCATTATCGAAACTCAGGCCGGGGATGTATCGGCATATATTCCAACGAATGTGATTTCCATCACTGACGGTCAGATTTATCTCGAATCCTCCCTGTTCAACAGGGGCGTAAGGCCGGCTGTCAATGTTGGCATTTCCGTTTCCAGGGTAGGCGGAAGCGCCCAGCGGAAGTCCATGAAAAAAGTTGCCGGAACGCTCAAGATAGACCAGGCCCAGTACGCTGAGCTCGAGTCTTTCACGAAGTTCTCTTCGGATATGGACAAGGTGACGGAGATGGCTCTTGACAAGGGGCGTAAGAACGCGCAGCTGCTGATCCAGCCCCAATACAGCCCTATGCCGGTCGGGGAGCAGGTGGCAGTACTTTACTGCGGAACGTCCGGACTGATGAAGGACATATCGGTCGATCGTGTGGCGGAGTTCCAGGAACTTCTGCTTGTCCGCCTCCGCGCCTCACACCGCGAGGACGTCCTCGACCCCCTTGCGGATGGAAAGGTTTCTGATGAAATCTTCGATATAATCCGCCGTGAGGCCGCTGATGTGGTTCACGGAATGATTTAATTATCCGTTATGCCGTCGTCGAAGGAAATAAAGGGCCGGATAAGTTCCGTTGAGAGCACGCTGAAGATTACTTCGGCGATGAAGTTCGTTTCCTCGTCGAAGCTCCGTAAGGCCCAGGACGCCCTCGCCGCCGCCCGCCCCTACGAGGAGGCGCTCCGAAGCATCCTTGACGCGCTTATTGGGAACTCCTCTGTGGAGACGGAGGAGGCATCTGCAAATCTTGAGACTTCCCAGCCGCAGGATGGGCCTGTTGCGATCGTAGCGGTCGCATCGAATACGTCCCTGTGCGGAGGATTCAACTCCGCGATAACCGGATTTGTCAAAAGCCTGACGGAGAAGTACCCCGGCGCGAAAGTAATTCCCGTGGGCCGGAAAATGTACGATGCTTTTAAAAAGACTGACAGCATCGAAAGGCAAGGTTTAATGGGCGCCGCGGAGGAACCCCTGCCGGGCACGGCGGAGGGGCACAGGCCTATGGGCTCCGCGGATCTGAACGCCCTCTCCGACAAGCCGTCGTACGACGGGGCTGCCGCCCTTGCGGACGAGCTCATAAGGGCATTTGCTGACGGCGTTTATTCAAAGGTCGTCATCGCCTGCAACCGTTCCAAAGGCATTGGAAAGTACATTCCGACGGAGGAGCAGCTTCTTCCCGCGATTATGGGCCCCTCTGGCGGAGAGGATTTGCCTGAAACAAAGTATATCTTCGAGCCTGGACTGGAGGCGCTCCTTGAGGACCTCACCCCTAAGACGCTTCGTTTCCGACTCTACACAATGCTTCTCGACAGCGCCACCGCTGAGCACGCCGCCCGTGTCGTCGCAATGCAAACAGCAACAGACAATGGCGAAAAGCTCCTCGACGAACTCCGCCTCCTATACAACAAGACCCGTCAACAGAAAATCACCGCAGAAATCCTCGACCTCGTCGGCGGTACGGGGGACTACGGCACGGGATCGTAGCCGGAGCCGCCCCACGGATGGCAGCGAAGCAGCCGGCGCACCGTGAGGTAGAGGCCTTTGATGGGGCCGTGCTTACGGAAGGCTTCGAGGGCGTACTGCGAGCAAGTAGGAGTAAAGCGGCAGGTCGGGGGCTTAAGGGGTGATATGCATATCTGATAGAACTTAATCAGAACCACTGCCGGGAAGATAAGGATCTTCTTCAATATCTCCTTGAAAGAGGCCATATCACTTTGAGGCAAGATGACGTAGAACGGCCTCCACGGATGAACGGATTTCCTCGTAAGGAAGAACTTCGTGGGACGTATAGACAAACATCAGGTCCAGGACGCGATCCCCAAGAATCTCCTTCTGGAGCCGGTACGCCTCACGGATACGGCGTTTGAGAAAATTCCGCTTGACCGCCCTCTTGAAGTGCCTCTTAGGAACCGAGACGAGAATCCTCGTCACGGCAGCCTCGCCCGGGTGTGGGGAGTGACAGGGGACGGACAGGGGGTCGCCCGGAAGCGGGCCCGGGGAGGCGAGGTCCCGAAAGAGATAACAGCAACGCACGCAGCCGGCGGAAAAGTACTTTCCGCGGCTGATGAGATTGTCGATGGATGTTTTGCCGCTGAGCCTTTCCGCCTTAGTGAGAGTATGACGGAGAGGACCCATTACTTAAGAGATTCGAGATAGAGCTCGATAGCCTTTGCCGCGGACGGAGCTTCCGGAGTAGGAGCCTTGACGTCAACCCTCAGGCCGGCCTCTTCCATAGCGCCCACGATTGCCTTTCCGTATGCCACCATAACCCTGTCTCCCTGGACAAATCCGGGGAAATTCTCTTTAAGGGACTTGACGTCAGCGGGATTGTAGAAGACTATCATGTCGTAGTCATTGATATCCAAACCTGCGAGATCTTCACTGACCGAACGGATGAATACACCCGAAGTATAGCTCAGATTATGGCTTTCGAAGTGCCTGATAAGAGCCTGGACTGCGGAAGAGTCAGAAGTAGTCACGAGGAAATGGTCTGCCTTGTGCTTAGGGCCGATAAGGCCGACGAGACCTTCCGGAGTACCGTCACCGAAAAAGATCTTGCGCTTACGGTAGACGATATGCTTCTGGAGATACATAGCGACAATCTCCGTCGTGCAGAAGTACTTCATCGTCTCGGGAATCTTGATCCTGAGTTCCTCTGCGAGGTGGAAATATGCGTCGATTGCGTGACGGGAGGAGAATACTACCGCCGTATAATCCAGAAGATTGATCCTCTGGGCCCGGAAATCCCTCGAGGGAAGGGGCTCGACACGGAAAAAGGGTTTGAAGTCAAAAGTTACCCCGAACTTTTCCGTGACTTCATTATACTGGGTAAGCACCCTTGGGGAATGCTGGGATATCAGTATTTTCTTTATAGCCATCTTTTAGCCTTCTTACCTATAGAACCGTTCCTGTTACCACCAACGCGGCGGCCGGCATCAGTTCGAGCGCGCAAAGGTACAAAAAAACTCTCAAAGGATAAAAAGACGAGCCCAAAATTTGACATTTTCTCACCAGGAAAACAAGGAAAACCACCGATAGTATCGTCAGAATTACCGTCCTGATGGTGAATATGTTAACAGAAAAAATTTCCAAAACACCCACGACCGGAAGGATGATTATAAGGGCGAATATGAAGAAGGTAAATCCAGCCCGCCGCGCTATGGCATAGTAGTCCTTTCTCGCGGGTAGGAATATAAGGTACATTATATATCTCAGGAGAAGATACCCGAGAAATACCCCCCAGCAAAGCAGAAGCCACGTGTTCCCCTCCATCCCTTCCGTAAAGTCCGGAGCCCAAAGCCTGTATTTATACATAAGGAGCACGGCAGCGAAAATAAGTACGGAAGCGACGGTATTCCTGTCGCGGCTTATCCGGACGCTGTTCTCAAGGGCGGCGCTGCCACGTGCGCGGAAGACGCTGTCCCACAGGGACGGGATGATGGACAGGAAATTCTTCATCACCACGATGGCAAGAAGGATGAAGACCCCGACCGTAACCACCTCCAGAACAGGAAGGCTTCCGGACAGGGATTCCGCCCCGGAAGGAGTCTCCCGGAGCAAAAGCTCACCGCTTTTGAATATCTCAGTTGCCACGCTTTGCTTTTATATAGCCCATCCCCCTCAGAAGGTCGACCACCCTGTCGCGGAAATCGCCCTGAATCAGAATCTCGCCGTCCGAGGCGCTTCCCCCAACGCCAATCCTCGTCTTCAGCGTCCGTGAAAGTTCCTTCAGGTCATCTTCCCGGCCCACGAACCCGCTCACCAGCGTAACCTGCTTTCCTCCACGGTTACGGCGGTCTATGCCCACAATAAGTTTCTGCTTTGAGGGTTCGACGGTTTCCTCCTCCCCCGCTCCGGCCTCTTCCTCATAGTGAAAATCCGGATTTGTGGAATAAACTACCCCGAGACGGGATTTCCAATCGTTGTCGCCTTTTGCCATGGGCCTATATATTTCTGCCGCCGTCTTCGACGATTCCTCTCAGATGGGCCGAGAGGGACTTGTTCGCGAGGAGGTCTTCTATCTTCAGGTGCATGCGGTAGCGCCAGTAGTGTCGGGGGATGGCGGGGATGTTGATGCGTTCGTCCGCAGGGTTGCCGCCGTAGCGGACTTCTCCGTCAACGGCGAGCCAGTCCTGAAGGGGCAGGATTGCGAGCATAGCCGGAGAGGCGGAGTGCTGGCGGAGAATCTTCTCAGCGAGCCAGGGTTCCATAAAGTAGGGAGCCTCGCCGCCTTCGTGGAGAATGTCGTGGTAGAAGCGGGCGGAGGCGCCGCGGTCTTCCTCCCACCAGGCCCTGAGCGGGGATGTATCGTGGGTTCCGGTAGCGCAGACGCACCAGTAGGGATAATTCTCCGGACGGGCGAACTCATCCTTCGGGTCCTTTGGCATCCTCTGGATTTCGAGAGAGAGTATTCCGAGCGCGCTCATTACGGAAGGTACGCAGTCAGGTATCATTCCAAGGTCCTCTCCGCAGGTAAGCATTCCGGTGGATTCCACAAGGGAAGGCAGCTTCTTCAGGGCCTCATTCTTCCAGAATTCGTTGTGACGGCGATAGAAGAAGTCATTATAGAGGTTGTTGAAGGCGTCTTTAAGGTGATCGGGGAGACGGTTGTATGCGTCCGTATTATGGGCGGAAATACGGGGATGCCACATTCCAGGGCGGACGGGATCCTCCACGAAGAGAACGTCCTGGCCCTCGCCTCCGGGGACGGGGAAGTCCCGGAGCTCCTCCCTCGTATAGGGAAGCGCCGGCGAGAAATGGCCCATCAGACCGGATTTGTACTTCGAAGGAATCTCCCAGATACGGAAGAATCCAAGGATATGGTCGATGCGGTATGCATCGAAGTATTCGCTCATCTTACGCATCCTCGCCTTCCACCACGCGTAGCCGTCCTTTGCCATCTCTTCCCAGTTGTAGGTAGGGAAGCCCCAGTTCTGGCCGTCTGCGGAGAATGCATCCGGCGGAGCGCCGGCCTGCGAGTCCATATGGAACAGGCGGGGATTCTGCCACGCATCGACGCTCTGGCGGCTGACGCCGATAGGGAGGTCGCCCTTGATTGCGACGCCGAGCGAATGGGCATAAGCGACCGCATCGCGGAGCTGACGGTCCAGCTGATACTGGACCCAGATGTAGTAGTTTACCTTATCTTTATGGGCCACGGCATATTTCGACACGGCGGAGGCGCTGTACACGGAGAAGTCGCCCCAGGTGGAGAAATCAGAGGTGCCCTTTTCGTCGCGGACGGCGGAGAAAACGGCGTAAGGGAGTATCCAGGACTCGTTCGCCTTTACAAATTCCTTGATTTCAGCAGAGTCCATATCCACAGCGGCAAAAGCCGCTCGCATCATACGCTCCTTCTCCGCCACAACCCTGTCGTAGTCCACGGCTGAAAGGCTTTCAAGAGCGTTCTTAAGCTTCTTGTAAGCCGCATCGACGGGGACTCCCGCGGCGGGAAGATGGACAAAAATAGGATTCAGCGCGAAGGAACTGACGGCGTTGTAGGGGTAGGAATCCGTCCAGGTGCGGGTCATTGTGCAGTCGTTGATGGGAAGGAGCTGGATAAAGCTCTGACCGGCCTCGACGGCCCATTCTGCAAGGCGCCGGATATCATTGAATTCGCCTATTCCGAAGCTGTCTTCCGTACGGAGAGAGAACACGGGAACGGCGACGCCGGCGCCTCTCCAGGGCCGGGTCGGGAACGATACGTTCATATCCGCGACAATCAGCGATTCTCCCTTTGCCGGCGGGTCCATACGGTGATTCCCGCCGTTCTCCCACATCACAAGAGCTCCGTTTTCCTCCACCGCGAACTTGAATTCTTCGCACTTTGCAAGGTCCATCGTGACTTCCCAGAAGGGGAATCTGCCGTCATCGAGGGGGATGGGCTTTTTCCACCCGTCCCAGCTTCCAAGGACGACGACCTTCTCCCTGGAGCGGATCTCCGGGGCGGCGATACGGATTGTAACGTTGCCTTTTCCCGGCGCTTTCGGAACCCTGGGATGACGGAAGGATACGCCGCCTTCACGACGGAATATGACTTCTGAAAACGCCTGCGAGAAGAAGGCGGAGTTTACCGGACGCTCCAGCCAGGCGTCTTGGACGATGACAGACTCAGGCCTGCCGGCGGGGGTGAATACGTGGGGAAGCCACTCCTCCCGGACGATGACTCCGTCCCGCTCAACCGCATAGCGGTATTCGCTCCCGTAGTGGAGCTGCCTTCCCGTAAGGCGGAGTTCCCAGTTGCCGGCACCGGCATAGCTGGCGGGATATATGTTCTTCCCGGCGACGAGGACGATGTTCTCGCCCCAGGCCGTATTGTAGTTAATCCTTAGAAGTGCATTCATCTTGTGGCGTGTTTGTACGAAAAACAAAATTAATACTTTTTGTTAAAAAATTGTTATCTTTCGGAACTAAAACCTTAACTATACCATGGCACCTAACGAAAGCATTCACATCGACATTGACAAAGTCGTTGCAACAAGGGCCAAAGGAAAAAAATTCCCGAAGTTCCTGATAAACTGGATAAAGAAGCTCATCCATCAGGACGAACTCAATGAATACTTCGACCAAGGCACCCTTGGCGTCGAATTCGCCGAGGGAGCAATCAAGCACCTTGGTGTGACTTTCGAGCTCGAAGGCATCGAGAATATCCCGGCGGAAGGCCGCTTTACATTCGCTTGTAACCATCCCCTCGGAGGAATCGAAGCCCTCGAGATGGTAGCATTCCTCGGACGCCGTTACAACGAGCAAATCGCTTCACCTGCCAACGACTTCCTGATGAACGTCAAGCAGGTCCAGCAGTACCTCGTCCCCGTAAACAAGCTCGGAGCCCAGGCCCGTGAACTCTCAGGACAGCTCGAAGAAATCTTTGCCTCCGACAAGCAGATTTTCTTCTTCCCCGCCGGACTGTGCTCCCGCAAGATTGACGGCAAAGTCCAGGACCTTCCCTGGAAGAAAACTTTCATCACGAAAAGCCGCCAGCATCACCGCGACATTATCCCTATGTGGTGCTCCGGACAGAACTCCAAGCGCTTCTACCGCATCGACAGGCTCTGCAAGGCCCTGAAACTCAAGACCAACCTCGCAATGTTCCTCCTTCCGGACGAACTGTTCAAAACTCGCGGAAAAACTTTCAGGATTGTTATCGGAAAACCCGTTCCGTGGGAGACCTTCACCCCTGAAAAGAAGGATATCGAATGGGCCGCTTATATGAGGGATGTCACGTATTCACTTGCAAAAGAGTAATGGCTATGCAGAAGATCATTGACCCGGTGGATGTAGAGCTTCTGAAAGCTGAACTTACCCCGGACAGGCTCCTCCGTGATACGAACAGGGCCGGAAACAAGATATTTATAGTTGACAGCCAGTGCGCCCCCAACGTGCTCCGTGAGGTGGGACGCCTCCGCGAAATCGCCTTCCGCGACGGAGGCGGCGGTACCGGAAAGGCTTTGGACCTGGATAAGTTTGATACGGATCCGGCATTCAAGTACAAACAGCTTGTGCTGTGGGATCCGGATGCAGAAAGGATAATCGGAGGATACCGCTATGTGCTGGGGGATGACGTTATGTACGAGCACAATGGGCAACCGATTATGCCTTCGTCCCATCTTTTCAACTTCTCCAAGAAATTCCTCAAAAGCAATATCCTTAAGACTATCGAGCTCAGCCGCTCCTTCGTCTCACCCGACTACCAGAGCACGAAAAACGCCTCCAAGAGCCTCTACGCCCTGGACAACCTGTTCGACGGGCTTGGCGGACTTATCGTACTGTACAAGGGCAGGATGGAATACTTCTTCGGAAAGATGACCATCTACAGGACTTTCCCGGAGGAGGCTCTGGATATGCTGCTGTACTTCCTCCGGAAGCATTTCGACTCCGGAAACGAGAAGCTGGTCGTTCCGAAGAATCCGATCAAGATCACTTCCTCCAGGAAGTGGAACACGGTGTTTACGGAGGATGACTTCAAGGAGGATTACAAGATCCTCAAGGCGGAAATCCAGAAGTTCGGGGTAAACATTCCGCCACTCGTCAATACCTATATGAACCTCTCCCCCACTATGAAATCGTTCGGGGCCGGTATCAACGACGAGTTCGGGGACGTAATCGAGGCCGGAATCCTCATCAAGTTCGACGAGCTTCACGAGGACAAGGTCAAACGTCACCTTCACCTTCCCGACATTGCGGCAATCCGTTCGCGGCTGAGGAAGCTGTACAAGAAAAGCTAGATATCCAAAAGTCCGGCAGGAATATGCATCGTAAGGGTGCGGGCCGGCTCATCTATGGACAGGACAAGTTCTTCCGCAAGGGGGACAAGCACCTGTCCTTTTTCTGTGTCGACGACAAGGCAAAGGTTGCCCGGAATGTCTTCATACCCGGTGACAGTCCCGACTCCGGAGCCGTCCTGATCCTTCAGGGCCCATCCCGTGAAATCCTCCCCGTCTTCCTCTTCGAAAGCGTCGGAAAAAATGTCGCGTCCGGCAAGCTCGTCAGCATCTTTCAAGGTTCTGACTCCGGTGAGACGGATGAGGGCTTTGGTATTGCCGCGCCGGCTGATGGACTCGATAAAAAAGGGAACCGGAAGCCCATCGAATTCGATGAACACCGGTTCCTTTTCGTCTATTTCCTCCGGATTGATTCCGGAAAAGCTCACGAGGAGCTCTCCTTCTGTCCCGTTGGACTTGACTACTCTCGCAATACGGAGCATTATGCCTCCTCTGCGGGAGCCTCTGCCTCTGCTGCAGGTGCCTGCTCGGCGGCAGCCTCGGCCTCTGCTTCAGCGGCCTTCTCGGCGGCCTCAGCTTCTGCCTCTGCTTCAGCTGCCTTCTCGGCGGCCTCAGCCTCTGCCTTCTTAGCTGCGATTGCAGCAGCGCGGGCTTCGTTAACCTTTGTCTCTGCGGCCTTTGCAGCCTTTGCGGCAGCGATGGCGTCATTACGGAGACCTGTCTTCTTCGAAGCGATCTTCTCGTCCTGCTGGGCCTTCCAGGATGCGAACTTTGCGTCTGCATCGGCCTGAGTGAGGGCGCCCTTTGCTACACCTTCCTGGAGGTGCTTGCGGAGGAGAACTCCCTCATAGGAGAGGATACGGCGGGCGGTAAGAGTAGGCTGGGCACCCTTCTGGAGCCATGCGAGGGCACTCTCGTGGTCGAGAATGATAGTAGCAGGGTTGGTGTTA
>CALCEJ010000139.1 GCA_937900465.1 uncultured Bacteroidales bacterium
ATTTATTAATCGAAATATGTCATAACCAAACTTTGAATGAATTACTTAAAAGAAGTCTGACATCGCTCCTGCGGTTATCGCCGCAGTCGGTGCCGGAGAAATACCGGAGGCGGATGCAGAATCCGCGGCGGCTTTCCTCAGGGATGAGACCGCCTCGTGCCCGCTTTGGTATCCCGGCCCGGGATCCCGGATACTGAACGAAGTGTCCGTTATGGACTCTGCTGGCAGGGTCCATCGGCCCGACAGGGTCGTAATGGGCCCGGACGGCCGCGTAACCGTCATAGACTACAAGTTCCCCCTCGAGGAAACGGTCAGCGAAAGGATGCAAAGTTCATACAGGGCCCAGGTCAGAAGGTACGTCTCCCTTTTCCGCCGGATGGGCTATGAATCGGTCGAAGGCTATCTCTGGTATATCCGCGAAGGCGCTGAAGATTCCTTTGAGAAAGTCAGTTGAATTCACTATATTTGCAGCATTATGGAAGCAACGGAGAATTCTATCAAATTATACTACAACACAGAAGTCGAACCGCTGAAGATGCCCGAGTACGGAAGGATTGTGCTGGGTATGGTCGAGCGGCTCAGGGACATCCCGGACAGGAAGAAGCGTTCGGAACAGGCGCTTGCGATCGTGAAGGTAATGGAGCGTCTGAATCCCCAGGTCCATCAGCAGGAAAACTATGAGCAGAAGCTCTGGGACCACCTTTATATGATCGCAGGCTATGACCTTGACATCGACTCTCCCTATCCCGCTCCCGTCGTGGAGTTTATCACGAGCCGTCCGGAAAAGATTCCCCTCAATACAAGGCCCATCAAGGCCCGTCACTACGGCCGTAACATCGAAAGCATAATCGATCTTATCGCATCGGAAGAAGACGGCGACATAAAGACCGCGATGATCCGTTCCCTCGCTATCTATATGAGGCAGCAGTACCTTATCTGGAATAAGGATACCGTCGCTGACGAGACCATCTTCCAGGATATCGAGCGCCTCTCCGGCGGGAGGGTCCGCGTCCCGGAGGGACTGGAGCTTTCCAAGATCGACCAGTCCGCCTCATACTCCCGTCCCGGAATGATTCAGGGACACGGACGCGGAGGCAGGAACCGCAACAGGAACAACAGGGGGAAGAAAAAGTAATGGCAGGAAGACTCAGGCTGAAACCCCAGGTCCGGCAGGGGATAAGGACCGCGGCAGGAATTGTCGCGGCCATTTTTGCCGCTTTTACTCTTGTGGCGGTGATATCTTACTTCTTTACCTGGTGGAAGGACGCGTCGCTTTCGACGGTGGACGGCCTTATCGGCGACCGGTCTGCGGTTGCAAGCAATTCTTCCGCGAAACTGGGGTATCTGTGGGCTGATTTCCTCGTCGGGCGGAGCCTTGGATTCGGAGCGCTTTTGCTGGCCGCCTTTTTCTGCGTCCTCGCCGTCTGGTTTTTCCTTCCCCGCAGGTTTTCCCTCGGGAAATGGTTCCTGATACTGTTTGGCGGCTCCTTCGTTGTATCGTGGGCCGTGGCTTATGTTGACCTTCTCGCCGGAGGGAAATACCTTTTCGGAAGCGGGGCCGGCGGCGCTGCGGGAACATATGCGATATCCTGGCTGAACGGGCTTATAGGGCCCATTATAACGGGTCTCTGCGTCATTGTCGTCGCAGCCTTGTGGTGCCTTTATGTGAAAAACCGCATCCCCGCTTTCTCAAGTAAGCGCGATGAGACGGAGGATGATCCTGACGATGAGTTCTTCCATACGGAGAGGGTGCTGACTCCCTCCGCTGCGGAACCGGTCGACGCCCCTGAGGAAAAACCGGCGGCGAAGCCGCTCATCAAAAAACAGAAAAAGCGCGAGGCTAAGGAGGAGGCCGTATCCGAGCTTGTCCAGGCCGATGAAGGCCTTACCGTCGTAACTGACGACGAGACATTCTCCGCGGAGGCGGCCCAGCCTCTTCCGCGTATCGACAACCGTCTGGACTATGGCAACGGCGGTCTTCCCCGTTACAAGTTCCCCCCTCTGGATATCCTTGGAGATCACGCTGAAGGGCGTTTCGAAGTCTCCCAGGAGGAGCTCAGCCGCAACAACCAGAAAATCCGCGCGACCCTTGCCAGCTACAAGATCCAGGTCCAGGATGTCGTAGCGATAGTGGGCCCTACGGTTACCCTTTACAAGGTTTTCCCTGCGCCCGGAGTCAAGATTTCTTCGATCAAGCAGCTCTCTGACGATATCGGCGTCGCCCTTAAGGCAAAGGGGGTGCGTATCGTCGTCCTGGAGGATTCCGTCGGAATCGAGGTCGCGAACGACATCCCGTCCATAGTCCCCCTCAAGACGCTCCTTTCTTCCGAAGCGTTCACCACTTCAAAGGCAGAGCTGCCGGTGGCCATAGGCTATACCATCTCCCAGAAAGTCAAGGTCTTCGACCTCGCTGATGCGCCTCACCTTCTGGTCGCCGGTGCGACAAAACAGGGTAAGTCGGTGGGGCTCAATGTGATAGTCTCTTCGCTCCTGTATTCGAAACACCCATCGGAGTTGAAGTTTGTCTTCATTGACCCGAAGATGGTAGAGTTCTCCGCTTATGCAAAGCTGCTGTACCACTACCTCGCGGTTCTACCCGGAGCATCCGACGAAACGCAGGAGAAGGAAAACGCGATCATAAAAAAGCCCAAGGCCGCTGCGGATGTGCTGCAGTCCCTGTGCATCGAGATGGACCGCCGCTACGAGATGCTCTCGAAGGCCGGCGTGAACAATATCAAACTCTACAACGAGAAGTTCTGTGACCGCCATCTCCTTCCTTCGGAAGGCCATTCCTTTCTGCCTTATCTCGTTACGGTCATTGATGAATATGCGGACCTTACGATGTCCGTCGGAGCAGGCCCGGAGGCCAAGGCCATTGCAAGGAGCATCACCACTTCCGTAATCCGTCTTGCCCAGAAGGGCCGTGCCGCGGGTCTCCACGTAATCCTCGCTACCCAGCGTCCTACCGTTGATGTCATCACCGGCCTTATCAAGGCGAACTTCCCTATGAGAATAGCCTTCCGTGTGACTTCCAGAACGGATTCTGCTACGATCCTGGACCAGAACGGCGCGGAAAAGCTCATCGGCCGGGGCGATATGCTCCTTTACAGCGGAGTCGATATGGAGCGCGTCCAGTGCGCCTTTGTCTCCAACAAGGAAATATCCCTTATAACGGACGCAGTCGGAGACCAGGACGGTTATCAGGCCCATTATTCCACAGCCTTCCATCTGCCTGAACCTCCCGCAGAGGAGGGCTCCTCGGAGGGTGGAATGGTAGATATGAAGGTTCTTGACGAGCGTTTCGAAGAGGCTGCCCGCCTTATTGTCCAGAACCAGAAAGGCTCTACTTCAGACCTCCAGCGTCGGCTTGGCATGGGTTATGCAAAAGCCGGAAGGGTGATGGACCAGCTCGAGGCCGCAGGAATCGTCGGGCCCCAGGTCGGGTCCAAACCCCGCGAAGTCTATGTGAAGGACTTCGCTGAGCTGGATGATATAATACGGCGGTTCACATCTCCCAAGGAATGATGAAAAAGATACTGACAGTAGCTGCTGCCCTTTTCTTTGCGGTTCTTCTCTATGGAGCCGTGGATATTCCGGTCCTTGACCGGATCCCCGGTCACAGGGTTACATTCTCATACTCGATGGAGACCCTCCGGGGCGGCGAGAAGTCTGACGTAACGTCCGGGATGGCTGTCGTGGAGGACAATTCATTCAAGGTTTCCGGATTCGGGATCAAGGTCTATTCTGACGGAAAGACTCTGTGGATGGTCGACGAGCAGGTGGAGGAGGTCGTAATCCAGGATGTGGACCCGGAGGATTTCCAGTCCAATCCGGTCCTTATCATCACCGGCTACAAATCCCTCGGGGACCGTCTCAAGGTGAATTCCGCTACTGACAGCTCCCTGGATGTTACCCTCACGGTGGATGATGACTGCACTATGCGGTTCATCGTCAAGGATATCCGTATGACGGAAAAGGCCGGGACGGAAGATATGCTCTTCGACGTCTCAGCCCTGCCTTCTTCGTATGTGATTACGGATCTCCGCTGATTATCTCACGCAGCGGACAGACGCAGCGAATGATGTTTTGGACGCGGAACCCTTCTGGACAGAGGGGTTCTGCTTGTATATGGCCCTGTAGAGGGCGTTGGAAGCGTTGTCGGGATCCTCGGTCGCCGTCCAGAAAGCGGCGTAGTCATACAGGCCCTTGAAGTTGTTGATGCCAGTGATGGTTGCATAACCCGCAGGGATTACACACAGGTTAAGGGAATTGTTCATATCCATCTCCGGCCAGTACTCCCACATCTTGATGTCGCCAAGGTATGCGTCGGAAATAAAGTCTCCCGCTTTGTTCCCCAGCGCTTCCCACTCGGCATCGGTGGGGAGCCTCCATCCTGCGGGGCAGGCGGCAAGCGCCTCATCGTAGGTGTAATAGCGTCCGAAGATGTAGGAGGTGACTTCACAATCCTTATAGCAAATGCCGGAGCCGGTGTAAGCGAGGTTGTTGCGGAACCACTCCAGTCCGCCTGCGGTTGTGTAGAAATAGGTGTTTTCTTCAACGGATGAGCCGCGGGGGTCGATGATGCTGTCATCTCCGAGGAATATTCCGTTGCGCCTGAGGGATTTCTGGAAACCGGGATCCAGAACCTGGATGTACGCGGTTGTGGAGGTCTCATAAAAACCGTCAGCGAAGGCTCCGCACTGGATTGTGTACGTCTTGAGGGTGTCGAGCTTGAAGGTGTAGGTGTAATTCCCCTTCGCGTTCACGGTTGTCAGGGTGTCGCGTCCGCGGCTGTTGATTTTGATGAAGTAGCCCACTTCTCCGAGCTTGTCAGCGTACTGTGCGGCAGCATAGGCTCCGGAGGGACTGACAGTCACCTCATCGCCTATCCTTGCAAATTCAGGAACGTCGAACCATACGCCGTACAGGCTTGGTTTGACGGTTGTATCCTCATCGTCCTTCTTGCAGGAAACCGCAGCTGTAAGGATGGCGGCCGCCCCAAGGAGCATATATGCCAGTTTATGAAGTTTCATCATTTGATTCATTGGACTGCAAATATCGCTAAAAAATTTGTATTTTCGCAAAGTGTTTATGAAGTGGTTCCGGGTAATACTGCTGCCGGCCTTGTTTTTGGCTTCCGTTTTGGTTTCCTGCCGGAAGGATCCGGGCTATGTCCGCTTCCGGGGTTATGCCCAGGGCGGCGTTTACAGCGTTACCGTGAACCTCTCCGGTACTTCGAAAACCGTACCTGAGGTAAGGGCTGCAATCGACTCTATCCTGACTCTTGTGGACACGACCCTTTCCGGATATAACAAAGGGTCCATCCTTTCCCGTTTCAATGCGGGTGAGCTTGTGGTCCCCAACCGGCTGTTCCTGGATACTTACGAGCTCGCCTACGGATGGTTTGTCCGTAGCGGCGGTGCGCTGGATTTTGCCGCCGGAGCACTTTTCGATGCCTGGGGGTTCGGATTCAAG
>CALCEJ010000140.1 GCA_937900465.1 uncultured Bacteroidales bacterium
GTTCTTTTTTCTTCTTATTGTCATGACGAAGTATCTTCGGCGGAGCCAAAGATACCTGTTAGGTGGTGGCAGTATTTTTGACGCAATCAATCAAGGTCTATACCAAGGGACTGTATCCTCCCTTTCTGGTGCTGTTATTGGTGGTCTAGTTCAAGGAACCGCATCTGCACTTCAAGGGAAGTCCTTCTGGGATGGTCGTCTGCCGAAGGGTGGTTATAGCAATCATAAAACAAAAGCACAGATTCTCAGAGAGAATCAAGCTGCACATAGAAATGCCGTTGAGAAATATATTCAACAAATGCAACAGGAGGGCGCAAGCAATATTGAAAAAGAAGTTAGCATAGAGGTTGATGGGAAATGGATAAAGATGGATATCGCTGCCAGAGTTGAAGATTCCCCTGTTTTAGTTGAGGTAAAAAGTAGCCCAACAGCTAGCTTCACAAAAAATCAAAGAATAGTATACCCTATGATACTTGAAAATAAGGTTCCAATTACTCCTTTTGGGCATAACGCCCAATCCGTTTTCTATCAACCAGAAATGATGGGAACAGTAAATTACACATTTATTATTGTAAAGTTTTAATATGCTATCTGCAAGAGAACTTCGTGCTATTCTGAAAAGGAGGGCAGATAATACTTTTTCACAGTTGGGATTAACCAGAGCCAGCAATGCTAGCTTTATGTATTATCGTGAAATGGATGACGGAGTCCTTGGCTTTTTGGGATTCGGCTTATCAAATTTTGGGATAAAAGGAGTCCTGTATATTAATGTGAGTTTTTGTGTGGTAAATAAAAATGTCCAGAAGTTATTTTTATCTTTATTTGGACTAAAGGACTATGATGGATATATAAACAATCCGATGGAGAACCTTGACTGTCTTGTGGAAGGGAAAAGCTACAATGACTTGACTTGGAAAGTTAAAGAAGAGGAAGATATCAATGAGGCTATCGGAGAGATTGTTTATTATTACACAAACTATATTAATCCATTCTTTAACCAGTTTAATTCTTGGGAGAAGTACTCCTTTGCGGTAAAGGATTACAAGATTGATCGTTCAGGCCGTAACTATATATTACCCATTATCTATTACCTCGAAGGAAATCTTGATAGAGCATTAGAGTATATCACTCAAAGAGCAAAAGATACCAAAGCCTATTCTAATAAAAGTGATGAACTATTTATCAAAAACTTCCGAATAATGTGTCAAACTCAAACCATAGATAAACCCCTCTTACCCGATGCTGAAAAAAATTAGAATCATTCTTGAGATTGTCTTTTTCACCGGAATCACCATTATGCTCCTGGATTTCACCGGAGCCCTCCACGCTTGGCTGGGCTGGATGGTGAAGCTCCAGCTGCTTCCCGCAATTATGGCCGTAAACGTGGCCGTCCTTGCAGGACTGTTTGTGATTACGCTTTTGTTCGGTCGCATTTACTGCTCGACGGTTTGCCCTCTTGGAGCATATCAGGACGGCGTATCCCACATCGCCGTCTCCGCCAGGCGCCGGCGCGGGAACCGCAAGCCCTTCGCCTTCAAGAAGGAGAAGAAGATCCTCCGTTATACGGTACTGGTTCTGACGATTGCAGCCTTCATCGCAGGCCTTCAGTACGTTGTCGCAATCCTCGCGCCTTACAGCGCCTGGGGAAGGATTGTCCGTAATCTTTTCCAGCCGGTTTATATTCTGCTTAACAACATCTTTGCCGGATGGGCGGAAAGGGCGGGAAGCTACGCTTTCTATCCGAAGGAAATCCTTGCCGTCAGTGCGGTTTCGCTGATTGTCGCAGTTTTAACCCTTATCCTTGTCACCTTCCTTTCCGCCGCCCGCGGAAGGGCTTACTGCAATTCTGTTTGCCCTGTAGGATCCCTTCTGAGCCTTGTATCGAGGGCTTCGATGTTCCGCCCGGTCATCGACGGGGAAAAGTGCAAGAGCTGCAGGATGTGCGAGCATAACTGCAAATCCTCCTGCATCGACATAACGAACAAGAAGATAGACTACTCCCGCTGCGTGGACTGCTTCGACTGCATCGGGCAGTGCAAGTTCGACGCCATCCACTACCGTTTCGCCTGGAAGCCCCGTAAGAAAGCCGCCTCAGAAGGCACAGACGCCGGCCGCCGCGCATTCCTTACCGGAAGCGCCCTCGTTGTGGGAAGCACTGTCCTCAATGCTCAGGGGCGGAAGAAAGTCGACGGAGGATTCGCAAGTCTTACACCCAAAATTCCCCCGGAAAGGGAAACTCCCCTTACTCCTCCAGGGTCCCGGAGCGTCAAAGACTTCTACAGCCGCTGCACCGCCTGCCAGCTATGTATCGCTGAGTGCCCTAACGGCGTCCTCCGCCCCAGCAGCGACCTTTCCCGCCTTATGCAGCCGGAGATGTCCTACGAAAACGGCTACTGCCGTCCCGAGTGCACCCGATGCTCTGAGCTCTGTCCCGCAGGGGCGATTACGAAAATCACCCGCGAAGAAAAGACGGAGTATCACATAGGCACAGCCCGCGTAAAACGTGACCTCTGCGTCGCGGAAGACGGAACCCGCTGTGGCAATTGCGCAAGGCACTGCCCCGTTGGCGCCATTATGATGGTTCCCATCGACCCTGACGACGAGGGTTCCAACCTTCACCCGGTCGTCGCGGAAGAGCTTTGCATCGGCTGCGGCGCCTGCGAAAACCTGTGCCCCTCAAGGCCCATAAGTGCAATAACTGTCGAAGGAAAGGAGGTCCACGTATGAAAAGAAGAGAATTTCTGAAAGCGGGCGGTGCGGCCGCCGCTGCCGCAGCCCTTGTATCCGCCTGCGGAAAATCCACGAAATCAGCCCCTGCATCTTCTGAAGATGGCACGATGGAATACCGTACAAACCCTGTCAACGGCGACAGGACCTCTCTCATCGGCTTCGGATGTATGAGATGGCCTATGGTTAAGGATTCTGAAGGGAAAGATGTCATTGACCAGGAGGCCGTGAACGAAATGGTAGACTACGCAATCGAACACGGCATCAACTATTTCGACACATCCCCGGCATATCTGCAGGGACAGTCCGAAAGAGCCGCAGGAAAGGCGTTGAGCCGCCACCCAAGGAGCAGTTACTATCTCGCAACCAAACTCTCGAACTTTGGAGACGTTTCTCCCGAAGCTTCGATCCAGATGTACAAAGACTCCTTCAAGGAACTGAATACGGATTACTTCGATTACTACCTTCTCCACTCTATCGGACGCGGTGGACTTCCCGTATTCAGAAGGCGTTACGTCGAAAACGGAATGATTGACTTCCTGCTGAAGGAAAAGGAGGAGGGACGCATCCGTAACCTCGGATTCTCCTTCCACGGCGAAAAGGAGACATTCGATCTGTTTATGGACCTCCACGACAGCGGGGAAATCCGCTGGGACTTCGTGATGATAGAGATGAACTATGTTGACTGGAAGCACGCTGACGGCGTAAGGAATGTCAATGCGGACTATCTCTACGGGGAACTTGAGCGAAGGGGCATTCCCATTATGGTAATGGAGCCTCTGCTTGGAGGTTCGCTGGCGAAGGTCCCGGCCGGGGTTCTCCGGATGATGAAGGAAAGGGATCCTGACGCTTCCGCGGCATCCTGGGCCTTCAGGTTCGTGGGGTCGCATCCTGGGATTCAATGCATTCTCAGCGGGATGACCTCGATGGACCCGCTCCGGGAGAATGTCAGGACATTCACAGGATTCAAGTCTCTGACGGAGGAGGAGATGGACTTTATGGAAATGATGGGGACGCAGATCGCGGACTTTCCCCTGATCAAGTGCACAAACTGCAAATACTGTATGCCCTGCCCCTGGGGCGTCGACATCCCGGGCATATTCCAGCACTACAACAAATGCATAACGGAAGGCACATACGCACAGAGTACAGGGCAGAAGAACTACCATAAGCTCAAAAGGGCATACCTTATCAGCTACGACCGGGCCGTCGAGACTCTCCGTCAGGCGAATCACTGCATCGGATGTCACGTCTGTGTCCAACACTGCCCCCAGTCTATCCGCATCCCGCGTGAACTGCGTCGCATTGACAATTACATTGAAAACCTCCGGAAGGATACCTTATGACAAGCGAGATTTATTTTGCGGGGGGCTGTTTCTGGGGCGTGGAGCACTTCTTCAAGGGCGTTGACGGCGTAAGGGAGGTAACTCCGGGATACGCAAACGGCAACACCTCGAATCCGACATACCGGGAAGTATATTCGGATACTACCGGTTTTGCAGAGGCCGTCCGCGTCCGCTATAACCCTTCAAGAGTCAGCCTTGACAGGCTTGTAACGCTGTTTTTCGCAATCATCGACCCGCTTTCTCTCAACCGCCAGGGCCACGACGAGGGAACGCGCTACCGCACCGGAGTTTATTTTTCCTCGGAAGAAGACCTCCCCGTCATAGAGACTGTCTTTGCCCATATCTCACGGCGACTCGGCCGCCGTCCCGTGACGGAGCTGGAACCCCTCCGAAACTTCTATCCCGCGGAGGATTACCACGTCGACTATCTCCAGAAGAACCCTTCCGGATACTGCCACCTGTCTTTGAAGACCTTCAAGTATCTCCGCCTGTTCCAGGATATCGAACTCGTCCTCGGGGATGAACCGGACAGGATAGCAAGGATGGGGAACGCTGCGGCGATGATTCACGGGAGGATGGGCTTTTTCTGGACCGGATTCTACAGGGCGGAAGGCGACACACTGGTGCTGGGGCCGTTCCAGGGCCCGGAGGCGTGCTTCCGTATTTCACACGGGAAGGGTGTATGCGGGACGGCCTGGGCTAAAGGCGAGACGCTGGTCGTTCCCGACGTGGAGCAGTTTCCGGGGCATATCGCCTGCAGCAGCCTCTCCCGGAGCGAGATCGTCGTCCCGCTTCCGGACGGGACCGGCGTACTGGATATCGACAGCACGGAAAAGGGCACTTTCGACTCTACAGACGCCGCCTGGCTTGAACTTATCGCCAGCCTTATTTGACAGATTACTTTCTTACAAGTTCGTCGAACTTTGTAAGGCGGCGGGTGACGTATGCCTTGACGTTGTTGACCTCGCCGGAGTATGATCCGTAGATGCGGGGATTTTGATGGACATATTCGTTAAGGATGGGCCAACGGATAAAATTCAGTTCCTGCGACTGATCCAGCAGCGCCGCGGTCTCATCGACATAGTCGTCAAGGTCCATCAGCGCAGGCTTGACCCCATCCCAAATCTCCACGAGACGGGCCTTCGCGGAGCTGTCTCCCTTTACGATGCGTTTTACCATGGAACGGACGGCATCTGACGCGACTGAACCCCTGCTGACGAAGATGTAATCATTGATGTTGTTGATGGGGAAGGTACGGTTGTCGTTGTCGAAAGCGAGGTCATAATCCCACGCCGGTCCCGTGTAGAACACCCCGTTCGAGGCGTCCTTGTACATATTCACGCTCCAATACGTATCTGTATTGCCGCAGAATTCGCCGGCGATGAAATTCCTGAGGAAGCTGTCAAGGTCCATATATTTCCTGTATCCTTCCGCCCCATCCGTGTAGTTCAGTGCAAAGACTGCGGTTTCAAGTTTACGGAAATAATCCTGAATGAAAGTCATCTGGGCATCCGTTATCACGTCATCCTGAGGATATTTCACCGTGACCGGGGTGCCTTTGTCTGAATAGAAATTCCGGGGCTCGCCCCTGGCGTAGGCGTCAATCTCGATGAGATATCCGTTCTTGGCAGGAACCCTGTTCTCGCCCACCTCGACCTGGTCGCAGAGCTGATAACAGCCCATATATCGTCCGTTGAACAGCACATCCACCGGAGTGCTGAACGGAGTGTAGGCCATCCCAACGCGACGGCTGACTTCAAAAGCGAGGATATTCCGCATCAGCGTCTTGTCGCCGTAATTATTGATAAGGGTCCATTTCCTGTCTATGGAAGGGGATCCGAGGACCCGCCTTTTCTCCGCGAATTTGAGCTTGTACGGCTTTTTGGGAAAGTCCCAGCTGGCGTTGCCGCGGCCCTTGATTCCCGTTCCGGGGGCCTGGAAAAAGGACTTTCCCTACTCCGAGGCAATGTATACGGAAGACTGGATGTAGGCGGAGCGTGTCGTTACGTCGCGGCCGCCTTCGGTATTGATTATTACCGTCGGGAGGTTTGTAATCTGATAGTAATTGCTGTCGTCCCCTTCGCCTTCCCTACCGAAGAACGCCATCGAGGAGAGGTTGGAGCCGGAGTTGTCAGCGGTGACATAACGCACGTAGCGGAAGCCCTTGGAACAGTTCACTTCCATCTGGACCATTGCTCCCGGAGAGGCCGGCTGCTTGATCATAAGAAGGGGCATTGCATCGCTCCAATCCGCGCTGTTTGCTCCCTGGAAGACGGCAAGGACTTCCCTGCCCCCGCTTCCAGGATTCACCGTGAAGCTTATTTTGGTAATGATATGGGCCTTGCCGAAATCGAGACCGGCCCCGCCGTAAATCACAGTTCCGGAAAGGGACTTTTCCGGTTCTGGGGGCGTTTCCGGCTGCTCCCCGGGCTTTCCCGGCTGCTCCTGCTCTTTTCCCGGATCCGGAATGACGGTGATGTCATCCTTGGAGCAGGAGAAAAGTATTGCCGCAGCGGCAAGTATGGGCCATATCTTTCTAAAGCGTTTCACGGATGCAAATGTAGCAATTATTCGCTAACTTTGCCGGTACTATGCATCCGAAATTCATATTGGTTTCGAGCCAGGACGCTCCGCTTGTGGGGACGTTCGTCTACGGGATGGTATATCAGCACAAAGACCTTGTCGAGGGATATGTCAAGGTCCACGGCGGCGGATGGTACCTCCGCGATGACGCTGCTATGACGATGACTTTATACGGCAGTTCCGGCGACTACGGCGAGCCGCGTCTCGCATTTTTGAACCGTATTCCCTCCGAACTCCGCGGATACAGGTTCTTCTACACCCCTTTCCCCGGGACGCCGGGAAATGAGCTGGACCTAAGCGGTGTGGAGTGGTTTTGACTCCGGAGATGGAACACCACGCCAAGAAGAGGTCAGCCCTTGGCCGGTGGAATAAAAAAAGCCTTGTAATCGATTGATCACAAGGCTTTTTGCGGAGAGACCGAGATTCGAACTCGGGATACCCTTTTGGAGTATACACGCTTTCCAGGCGTGCCTCTTAAGCCACTCGAGCATCTCTCCTGAACTTTTGGGACCGCAAAGATAAACAATTTTCACGGTTTCCTCCAAATTTTTTTTCCTCATCTATTATTGCTAACTTGCAGTCCCAAAACTGGAGACGATGAACAATACTCTGAAAGCGGCCGTGATAACAGTTTTGGCCGCGACCATATACTTCCCCACCGGCGCCCAGACCGTCCTGAACTTCACGCGGGCGGACAGGGATCCCGTATCGGTTTCAATGGCCGGAACCGGCCTTGCAAGTGGAGTCAATACTGCTTGGGCCTCATTCAAGAACCCGTCGAAGCTGCCCCTCGTGGAAGGTAACGGCGAAGCCGGAGCAAGTTTCCTGTGGAGCGGGACGGGAGTCCCAGGATTCGCCGCCGGCGGATCCTACGTTATGGACCGGTTCGCGATAACCGCCGGCGCCGCTTTTGACGCAGGCCCGAGGCTTGACATCCTTGACAGCGAAGGAACCCGCACGGGAGAATATCTCCACAACGACTTTACCCTTGCTCTCGGTGCAGGATATGCATTTACAGAAAGGTTCTCCGTAGGCGCGACCGTAAAGTTCGCGCGGGAGATCCTGACCCCGGAAGTCAGTATCAGCGGCGTAAGCGCAGACCTTATGGCAACATTCCGCGCAAGCGAGGTCTTTTCACTTGCAGGCGGACTTACGGGCATCGGCACGACGGTTACGGATTCCAACGGGAATCCATACCCTCAGCCCGCTGCCGCAGTCGCCGGCGCCAGCGCTGTTTTCCCTATAGGAGATGTCGTTGCACGGGCGGATATGGACTTTGGCTATTTCCTTTCAGGAGGAATCAGCGCCGCTGTGGGCGGGGAGATGGGTTATGAAGACAGGATTTTCGTCAGGGCCGGCTACCGCTTCTGCTCGGCAGAGGCCCTTCCCTCCCTCGCGGGTGGCGGAATAGGATACAAGGCCGGAAAGGTAAGGTTCGACGCCGCGGCGGGATGGACCGGAAAAGGTAACGGAATTACGGCGACGGCCGCAGTAGCGATAAGCTTATGAGAAAGATGAATTTTGCAGCGGCCCCAAGGATTCTGGCCGCATCGGCAATGATTGTCGCCGCCTTCGCGTGCGTCAAGGAAGAAAGCGTAAGGCCCACGGAGGCCCCGGAGCCCGGGCAAGTTAAGCCGTCGATCCTGGTTCCCGGCGAGGCGAAGGTCCAGTTTAGCGACGGGATGGCCGCGATGATTGAAGAAGCGCTGGAAAACGGACTGTTCAGGGATGAGGCCGCAAAGACCAAATCCCCTTCCCTGAACCAGGTGCTCGGCGACCTTGGCATCGAATCCATGGAGAGGATTTTCCCCTATGCCGGAAAGTTCGAAGGAAGGACCCGCAGAGCCGGACTCCACCGCTTCTACAAAGTCAAATACCGCGAAGACATCCCCCATACGAAGGCGGACGCGGACCTTGCCGCCGTTCCCGGAGTCCTCAGCGTAACCCCTGTCCGCAAGATAAAGCTCCGCGGCTGGAACGACCCCCAGTTCTCCAATCAGTGGCACTATGTCAACACCTACAAATCCGGTGCTGACATCAACGTCCAGGAGGTATGGGACAATTACACCGTCGGAAGCAGCAATGTCATCGTTTCCGTCTGCGACGAAGGCGTTTATATGGCCCACGAAGACCTCTCAGTCATCCCCGCAGGGGAAGGCGGCAGCAAGGATTTCGTAGACAATGACTATTCCATCGAGACCAGCGATGGACACGGGACCCACGTTGCCGGTACCGTTGCTGCAATCTCCAACAACGGAAAGGGCGTTGCCGGAATCGCCGGCGGGAACTACGCGGCCGGAATCGCCGGGGCAAGGATCCTCTCAACCCAGATCTTCGACAAGCGGGGCTACTCCACCGACGAAGCCGGCGCCCAGGCTATGAAATACAGCGCTGACGCAGGTGCAGTAATACTCCAGTGCAGCTGGGGCTATTATGCTGACGCAAATGAAGACGGGACCGTATCCTCCTCAGAACTCCGAGACTTCAAAAGTATTACCATAGACCCTGCGGAGAAGGCCGCTATCGACTATTTCCTGGAATATGCCGGATGTGATGACGATGGCAATCAGCTCCCTGATTCGCCTATGAAAGGAGGTATCGTCTTTTTCGCCGCCGGCAACGAAAACATAGATTACGACCCTATCTGCGACTATGAGCCCGTCATCGCAGTAGGAGCCTTCGGCCGTTCCGGTTCCAAGGCGTCATACTCCAACTACGGTGACTGGGTAGACCTTGGAGCCCCCGGCGGAGACGGTTCATATCCGATCTACAGCACCCTGCCCAACAATAAATACGGAGGGTCCGGTTGGATGGGGACCTCGATGGCCTGTCCCCACGCTTCCGGGGTCGCCGCCCTTATCGTATCCTACTTCGGAGGAGAGGGTTTCACCGCGGAAAACTGCCGCGAGTATATCCTCGAGGGCGCGGTGGAAAACTATTTCTCATCGACAAGGCCCATAGGGAAGAAACTCGATGCCCTTGGAGCCTTCGAATACGGCGCAGCCCACAGCAGCAGCGTAAGGGTCACGTTCTCCGGCGCGTCCACAATCCACGAACACGAGACCGCAACCGTTTACATCAACGTCCTGTGTCCCGGAGACAGCTATACCCTAAGCCTTGAGTCCTCCGTCCAGGGTGTCACTCTTGGAGGGAACCTTCAGGATGGCTATTTTCTGTCGATCGCAGGAAAAGAGGCAGGTGAAGGGCTTCACAGCGCAACAGTCACTGCAAAGTACGGCACCGAGCAAGGCAAGGGAACTTTCACTTTTACCATTCTTCCAAACCATTCTCCATTCATTCTCAAGGGGATTGACGACACCCTTCTTGGCGACAGTCCCCTGACATTCAACCTCTCCGGATACTTCGATGATGAGGACGGCGAGGAGCTTTCCTTTGCTGCCACTACGGATGACGGTTCCCCCGCTTCCGTCTCCGTCAGCGGAAACACGCTCACGGTATCCCGCCGCGCCACCGGACGCGGTGTGATTACGGTTACAGCCACAGACGGGGTAGGCGCTTCCGCTTCGATGAACGTCACGGTTGTCGCCAAGGACGCTGACGCGCCCATCGACATATATCCCACCTCCGTAACGACATCGGCCAATATCACCAACGACTCTCCTTCGCTCGCGAAGACGAAGGTTGTCCTGGTGGGCTCCAGCGGCAGCACCGTCTACGAGACGGAAAACTTCGCCAGCGCATTTACGCCTATCTCCATCCCGATGACCGGCAGGGCCCCCGGCGTATACTACGTCAATGTCACCTACCGCGGAAAGACTTACCGGAAAGCCTTTGTCAAGATCTGATTATGTGATTCTCCTTAGAACAACATATTCCACGCCGCCTGCTGCGCCCTTGCGCTGTGGGCGGCATTCATCTTACCAAAATTCCATTTCACGCCGAAGAGGATGTACCGGCCCATAATGAGGCGATAACTGTCTTCTTCGTAGTTTGCCGTTACAGTGTGAGTAAGGTTACGCGTCTGGTTCAATATATCGTGGGCCTGCACGCTCAGGTTGAACGCGCCGATGTTCTTGGAAATCTCCGCATTCCACTGCCATTCGGGCTGTCCATAGCCAGCCGAGTAGCCTTTGTAGAACACGTAGGAAATATCAGAATTGAACTCGAACTCGTGTTTGGTGGTGTAGGATGCCCGTCCTGTCAAGTGTGTGTCAAGAGTGTTCAGATTAGCATTGGGATCCAGAGAATAACGGGCGATGCGCCCATCTGTCCTGGCACCGGCACTGAAGGAATAATGATCCTGATTGTACTTTACGGAGAACCCGGCAGTCGGGCTAAGGGAATTCGTACGGCTCTCCGCAAAACCGCTAAGTCCGCTGTAGAAGCGGTCTCCATCGGAATTTCCCCAAAAATCGGCCATAAATGCCGAATAATCAAATGTATCCTTATCCAGGGCAGGGCGAGTTGACGTAGCCTGGTAGCTTATTGAGGAATAAAAGCCGGCACCTCCGCTGAGCGTCAAAGACCAGTTTTTCTTCGCATCCAGCGGAGTCGTATAATTCAACACGAAACTAGCCGACACACCCTGCTTTGCCGTATTCACCGGAATTGAATACAAGACACCATCCGGATCATACCAAAGCGCGTACACGACCGAATTATCTGTCAGCTGCCCATAGAGGTATGCCATCACTGTGGAGAACTTTTCCCGGTTGTTACGAGTCCAGTTCGAACTGAAAAATGTCGTCGAATATGGTCTCAAGTAAACATTACCGAGACTAAGTCGCGACGGATTGCTTATGTCCAGAACCGGAAGCTTATCGGAATAGTAGGGCTGACGGCCATATCCGGAAAGCGATAAACTTATCCGGTCATTCCCTTTTGTATGCTGGAAACGCAGTGTAGGTGAAAAATACCAGTCCCACTGGTCTTTTCCCGTCGTCTCCTCAATTCCATAGCTTTTAGAAAAGGTTTCGTTCTGAATCCCGAAGGCCCGGCCTCCCAAAGTGATCCAGCTCCCCTCCTTAAACTTGTATTGGGCGGTCAGATCATATTGCTGCTCCAGATAGTCTGACCTGTTCACGGAACTGTAGTAGTCGTTCCTGCCGCCGGCATCAAACGCATCCCGCACCCTGTCTGAGTGCGACCAGTCAAGGTCTGCCATAGCGGAAAAAGACCATTTCTGCCCGACAGGTTCCGTATACCGTATACTGCCTTCCGCCCCATAAGATACGCCGTTGGAAGAGTAAGTCATAGCCCTGGTATCATCTCCTTGAGAGGTTGTCAGGACCGAGGATTCCCCGCTACTGCCGTCGCTTACGGAATAGAACGGATAAACGACAAAACTGAGCGTCCGGTTTTGTTTTCCCCCTATCTCGCGGAAAGATATATCCGCATCAAAATTGACATATTTTCGTTCCGTATGATTGTCGGTAGTGCTGACGGAACTGTTGACAAAGCTGCCTTCACGGGATGTCTCAGCCCGGCTGCTTTCATATGAATCAGATTTATCGTAACTGAAATCCGGACGGAAGTGGAAGTTTACCTTTCCGGTTTCTTTCTCAAGTTCCAGATTTGCGGAAAGTCCGTGACCATAGGATTTTCCACCCTCGCTGGAAGAGGAAGAGAGATTCCCGTCACTTTGATAGGTTGTCCTTTCCACACGGGTACCCGTGTCCGTATCAGCGTACTTATAGTTGACACTCAGGCTTGTTGCCACATCCTTGATCCGGGAGGTGTTGGCATTTACTCCCAGCTGGGCGGCAGAAGAAAGGCCCTGGTTCGCCGTGGAGCGCTCACCTGCATCGCTGATGACAACGACGACCGCATTAGAGTCGTTGATATTCTGCCCATTGGCAATCACCGTCACCTGATCTTTCTCGGAGTAGGCTGATACAAGGGCATTGCCGTTCCACAGCAGGCCCCGATTGTCACGGAGCAGATCATCGTCCTCTTTTTCACCCAGAGTGGTACCGCCCTTTAACCCTGCGTTACCGAACCAGCCCTTCTCGTATTCCTTTTTCAACGCAACATCCAGCACCTTCTCCCGGTTGCCGTCCTGAAGTCCGGTTGCGCGCGTCTGCTCGCTTTCCCGGTCGATTACGCGGATCTTGTCCACGACCGATGCCGGGAGGTTGTTGAGCGCCGTGCTCTGGTCATTAAAGAAAAAGGTACGGCCCCCGACGGTGAGTTTGTCGATTTCCTCGCCGTTGAACTTGACCTTGCCGTCCTCGGTAATCTCCATACCGGGCATACGCTGCAAAAGGTCCTTGAGCATTGCATTCGCGCCCACCCGGAAGGATGAAGCGTTGAACTCAACCGTATCTTTCTTCACCACGATTGGGTTACCCACGTCGCTTACGACAGCCGCCTCCAGGTACTGCTCGTCCAGCTTGAGCCGGATAGTCCCCATATCCACCTCGCGTTCCCGGAAATAACGCTCCTTCACGAAGGGCTTGTATCCCATCATCTCCACGTGGAAGACATAGCTTCCGTATGGTACTTCTTCCAGTTTGGCCTCACCTTCCGCCCCGGTCAGGGTAAAATTGGTGATGGTTGTATCCTTGGAGGGGATTACATATACTGATGCAAAGCTTACAGGCTCATTGGTAAGGGAGTCCAGGACGGTGGTCTTGATTTCGCTCAACCTGCCCTGGAATACATTATCATTGATAATGAATACCTGCGCCCTTGCACAAAAGCCAACGCACAGGCATAGGGATACGGCTGAAAAAAATTTCTTCATAGGTGTGAAGATAAGGATAAGAACTGTTTTTCTACAAAGGTACAATCATCTGAAAGGAAAAAAAAGTTTTTGCCAGCTTTGTACAACACAATCCTGTATGTAGAAAAAGAAAATCGCTGAAACTTTTCCCCATTTTCCTGCACTTTCGTGTACGCCCCGTACACCAATTTACAATTTTTGGCCGTTTTTCTGCATTTTCGTGTACGCCCCATTCCGTCCCCCTACGGACGTTGTGCGGTAGGTGTCATTTTAGAGGGTACACCCACTGCAACCGAAATTACCAATCACCTTATTATCAACGCATTACCTAAAACAATCGCGGTAGGTGTCCCCCCTATCTGGA
>CALCEJ010000141.1 GCA_937900465.1 uncultured Bacteroidales bacterium
CCGGGATGTATACATGATGCAACTGACATTGCGCAAATAAGAGAATTAACAACACTAGGACAATTAGTTAAAAAATCAAGAGAAAATAATGTACAAGTAATGGTAGAAGGACCAGGACATGTACCACTAAAACAAGTAAAAGCAAATATGCAAATACAAAAAACAATATGTAACTATGCACCATTTTATGTTCTAGGACCATTAGTAACCGATGTTGCACCAGGATATGATCATATTACCTCTGCAATTGGTGGAAGCCGACTTTTCCCGAAGGACAAATAAAACAGCCATCGTCATCACGACGGTGGCTGTTTCGCAACAAAACTTATAACCTTAACTGTATTTACTATATAGAATCGACGAATTTTACAACTGCGTCGCGTTCTTCTTTGGATAGTTTGGAGAAATCCTCTGCGCTCTTGTAGGCGTCGCTCTTCCGACTGTAGCCGTGCCACATTATAGCCTCAAGGGTATTGCTGGCGCGGCAGTCGTGCAGACGGTCTCCGCGACCGGTATTCTGCTCGGAGAGTCCGCGACCCCACAGAGGTGTTGTCCTGCACCACGTCCCGTGGATGTCATTGACCATCCAAAGCCGGTGCTGGATAAAGTCTGAGTAGGGATAGATGGTCTGGTTAGCATAACGGGGAAGAGGTTTCGTGCCGTTCATCGCAGGTGACCAGTAATTGTCATCGCCGGTCTTCCAGGAAGGCCTGTGGCAGGATGCACATCCTAGCTTTGTGAACAGGTCCTTGCCCTTCTGGACCTCCGGATCATTGAGGTTACGGGCGCGGGGAATTGCCACACCGCGGTGCCATACCATAAAGTCGTAGAACTCATCGGCCGACATCTCGGGCTCGAAGTTGTGATAGTCATTGTCGAACTGATTCGTTCCGGGGGAAAGGAGCGCAAGCACCGCCTCGGAAATTTCCTCGTCAGTGACGAT
Organism: uncultured Bacteroidales bacterium; assembly: GCA_937900465.1. Taxonomy (GTDB): domain Bacteria; phylum Bacteroidota; class Bacteroidia; order Bacteroidales; family UBA932; genus Cryptobacteroides. The sequence continues at coordinate 944 of CALCEJ010000141.1, forward strand.
TCCGTTCTTGTCCACATCCACGAAATACGGGGAGGCGGCACCCTGGGCCCTTATCGCGGCGATAACCCCTGCATTGTTAGACATTGCCTTGGCCCACGCATTCGTCGTATAGAGATAAGGACGGTCCGGACGGGAAACGTTCGTAATGTTCCAGATTGCGTTTGCACCTGCTCCGTCCTGAAGGGTACCCCTTGTCATAGCATAGGTGAACTTCTTCAGGAGTTTTCCGTCCATGTAGGTGTCCCTCTCGTAGAACTTGCCGTTGGCGTCATAGCCGTCGCCAAGGCTTCCCTTCTGCCAGTTGTGATAATATGCCGATGCGGCGAAGTCGCCGGCAGCCGCATCCCAGAACGCGGGATTGAGCTCAACATACTGGGCCTCCCTGGCATACTGTTCCTTGATCGCCTCCTGGGGGATGGCGTCGATAAGTCCGCTTCCGGGGATACCGATGGTGCTCTCGAGACGGAAACCCACTTTGTTTCCGTTTGCACGTGCGGTTTCATAAGGAGTAGGATCCGTATTGAACGCATCCTCGGGGATGTAGAGTTCAGGATAGATGAGACTGTAGGTCTCGCCGTCAGAGAATTTCATGGGCAGGCCGCTCTCCATCGCGGTAACGGGAATCCAGCTGAGCTGGATCTTTTCCTCGTCGATAGGAGGAAGGAACGGGGATTCTGCCATTGTCTGGGGCATACCGGTGACTTCGGCCACATATGGGCCGTCGTTCGGATTCTCCGCATTCTCGTGATAGATCACGAGGAGGTAGCCGTTGCCGAAGGCCGATGAGCCGTTCGCCCGGTAACTGCTCTGCCACTGGCCGTGGCCGTAGCCGGGATGGCAGTCGAGGCAGGACTTACGGACAGCAGCGGGGCCGCGTCCCTTGAAAGGAGCCTGGCTGACTGTTACATTACGCTCGAAGAATGCTTCTCCGTGATTGAACGCTACCTCAAGTCCCTGCAGCTCAACTGCAAGGGTAGGATCCTCGTAGGAACCGGGAGCAACGTTGTCGGTAGTTCCAAGTTCTCCGCCAGGATACCATTCCTCTGCAAGGAAGTTGCCAACCGCCTGCCCGACGTATTTGCCGTCCGCTTCCTTGAACTCTTCATTCCGGCTGCGATCGCAGGAGAACGCGAGAACGGCGATGGCTGCTAAAAACAATACTCGTTTCATCGCGGATAAATTACTGTCTTACAACCCAACTTGCCGCCTTGTTGATCTCGTCATCAAGAGCGGATACTGCGTCCATTGCATCCTGGACGGAAGAGTCTGCATAAATCTTTACGAAAGATCCCTTTGCCTGGCAGGCCTTGAGGGCTGCGATGGCGTCGGACATTGCGCTGTCTATCTTGGAAGCATCCTTGTAGCCAAGGTCTTCAAGAAGTTTCAGGATGGACTTTTCACCTGCCTTCTCAGCATCCCTCGCTCCATATAAGGAGAACTTTATGGAAAGGATGTTGTCGATGAAATCCTGGAAGGACTGCTCGCTGTATGGAGATTCGATATAGTTGACATCCTCACCGCTATGGGCATTGCCCATCTTCACGTCAGCGACCTCTGCACAGATGTTGGAGCATCCGCCTACGAGGATCTTCGAGATAGCCTCTTCCCAGGTTCCGAAGGAGCTTCCGGGCTCAGTGGCACCTAGAATATTGTCGCCGTAGATCCTGTCATTGATTTCAATCTCCGCCTCGATTTCCTCCATACGGTCAACGTACTCGGATTCTGCATCGGGATTCCAGGAAGCATAGAGGCGGTAGCAGTTATCGCGGAGATCGCCGGCGACTGCGACGGCATAGACGAGTTCCTGGGCACCGGTAACACTCTTACCGGCAAACTCAGGATGGTTCTCGTTTGCCTTCAGGGCCGCTACGCTACGGTTCTTTCCGTCACGGAAGATGACGAACTCGATGCCGTGGAAGCCAAGTAGCTCCTGACCGAGTTTTGCTCCTGCATATGCGATTCCGTCCTCCCCTTCCAGCATCTTCACCTGCTCAGCATTGGAAAGGGCTACAGCAAGGCCGTCTACATCGAGCGGCCAGGTATCGATGTGAGGGTCGATGCCGAATGTTGTTGCGGGGCCGTAGAGGAATGCCTCAGACTGCTCCCAATACTTTCTTGCCTCGAGGAACTTGGTGCAGATTCCGTCGATGTCTGCCTGGGTAAGAGCGTTGACGCCCTTCTCGTGAGCTGCAGCGAGCGCCTCATAGAGGTCGTTGGTCTCGTCTGCAAGCGCCTTATAGGTGGCGTAGACTACGTTAGGTACATACTGATGGACAGCTTCCTTCATCTTTTTCTGGTTGGATGAAAGTCCTTCATCCGAACCGCCCTTTTCGCAGGAACCCAGAAGAAGTGCTCCTGCGGCAATAATGCTTAGTACGCTAAATAACCTTTTCATCTTATAATTGCTTTATTTGACTATTTCTTGAAGAATGCCATATAGGCTATGCCCACATTGATCGAAGGCTCGTCTTTATAAGGAGCCTTGAGGAAACGGTGGGAATACTCCGCCTTGAGGGCGATTTCCGGGATAGGGAACCAGTTGAGGCCGGCGGCAATCCTGTGACGGTCCGTGAAGGGGTAATCCTGCTGGTCCGGGGAAGGAATATATGAGTCATAATACTCGTACCTTCCAAAGACAAAGAGTCTTGAATCCGCATCGCTGGCAATCCAGGGCATTATGTCATAGCCCATCTCCACTCCCGCGGCTACCGCATTGCTTGCAACGGGGAGCTTCTTGTAAGGGGAATTGTTGGAGGAGAGATTACGCTTTACCGTCGAAAGCGTAACAGCATCCTCAACATAGCCGAAGTCCGCGTTTCCCCTTGCGATGAAACGCTTTCCGGTATACGTGAAATCGGCCGCAGCGATGTACGTCCGTCCCTTGATATCAGCATAACGGGTGTTGTGCATATCGTTGGGGTATGCGTTGTGCATCGACCTGCCGTAGTAACCGCTGAGGCCCACGCGAAGGCCCCTCAGAGAGTAGTTGTCGACTCTTGCGACATAGCCCATATTGTTCGCTACCTTGAACTCGTAGGGGGATTTCGCGCCGTAGTGGACGAAGTTGTCGCGGTCGAACATAAAGCCGTCGAGTCCGGCGATGAGCTGGGCCTCATAGCGCCAGTTTCCCGCACGGCCCCACAGGCTCACTCCGGTATCGTGCCAGGTCGAGGGAAGTATCGTGTACTCCCCTTCCGGACGGTAAACGGTAAAGAAGTTGAGGGGTTCGTGGGCATTGTTAAGTCCGCCGACGGGGACTACGATATGGCCTATTCGGAGATTCAGCGCGGGATTGAAGGATTTCTGGAGCCAGAACTGCTCGAGTTCCACCTCGCCTCCCTTTTCGATTTCAGTCTCCCACTCGCCTGCCTCAGTGAATTCCTTCTCCACGGCAACGCCGGTTCCTGTATGCTCGAACTCGATTTCAGTCTGCATCGACCAGCCGTGTCCGAAGTCATATCCTATATATATTACTGCGTGAGGTATGTCAAAGCGTCCGTGGGAGGGGTCGTTCGCATACTCCGTGGGAGAAGAATACCTGTAAACGTTATCGCTGTAAAAATTGCGGCTTAGCGCTACTTCTCCATAGCCTCCGATGGTAAGCTCCTGAGCATCAAGAGCATACGCCGCTCCAACAATAGCCGCTGCCGCTATAATAGCCTTTTTCATTCAGTTCCGCTCCTTTGTTTTGACTTGCAAATTCTTTCGTTTTGCTTTGCAAAATTACTCCCGGATTGCCTTTAGGGCAATACCAATTTATTGGGATGCCGGCAGAAGGAGCGCGGGGTGACGAAGGAAGTGAATGCGCCTAGGCCTGTTCGAGGCGTTTGAGATGGCAGACGATGAGCTTGCCGGAGCCGTCGCGAAGATGCATTCCGTTCCCCTCACAGTACTTCCACCACTTGCAGGAGGCGCAGTCACCGGTTTTCATCCACGAATGGTCCCGATAGGGCTGGAAACGGGTGTTCCAGACCTCCATAAAATCGTCCTTGTAGATATTTCCCTGGTGGTAGTCAGCACGGATGCTGGTACAGGCGGAGATGGACCCGTCGCTTAGGACACCGGCGACGGAGACACCGGCGTTGCATAGGAAGAAATGGTCCCGGACGTCACCTTCATAATTGCCCAGGAAGCCTTCACAACCATAGCTGGCCTTGATACGGCCTTCTTTACGTGTCGATTTTATAAAATCCATAAGACCGCGGAACTGTCCGCCCGTGAGCTGAAGCTCCGGATCCGCCGCGGCGCGTCCGACGGGAAAAACGGTGAAAAGGCGCCAGGCCTTGAGGCCGCAGCCAATCAGAAATTCCCGGATAGAGGGGAGCTGGTCAAAGTTCCTCGCATTTACGCAGGTTACGACATCAAAAACCAGGTCCGGGCACATACAGGCCATCCTGATCGCTTTTTCCGCACGGCTGAAACTGCCGGGAACGCCCCGCATCCAGTCGTGGTTTTCCTTGAGTCCGTCGAGGGATATTGTCATAGACCGGAGCCCGGCGCGGAGAAGACGGCCGAACCGCTCCGGAGTAAGCGCATACCCGTTCGTAACCATTCCCCAGGGGAACTCCATTTCGTAGAAAGCCCTTCCGCATTTCTCAAGATCCGGCCCCATAAGGGGTTCGCCTCCGGAGACCACAATCATAATATTATGGGAATTAAGCCCTGCATCTTTTACGGAACGGAGGACCTTCATAAAGTCCTCAAGAGGCATATCCTTAGTCCCGGCTACAACCCTGCAATCGCTCCCGCAATGGCGGCAGCGGAGATTGCACCTGAGGGTACTCTCCCAGAAAATCTGTCTCAGCGGGTGCTGACGCACGGCATCCTTCCGGATGCTCCGGTTAAGTTCCAGGGCTATAGTGTGTCGAAGGTCCATAAGGAGCTTTGGAGACGTGAATACCGGTAGGTTCCCCCTACTTAGGATCAGACTTTTTCGAAAGAACGGCATTTGCCGTGATGGTGAATTCACCTTCGTACCAGTTGCCGCTGGGCTCACCTGTCTGCTCCTGAGTCAAATCCTTTCCGGAGAGGACCTGGCTCTCGAATTCGCCGCCGTTGTCCTCGCCGTCTACGTCATCGAAACTGACAGTCATACTCTTCGTATCAGGCCAATCGTATCTTAGCGTCATTCCAGCCTTGCCGTCTTCTCCCGTGAAAAGAGTATCTTTGGGAGAGTATTCCGCCCCGGGATCGACTATAATGCGGATTCCTTCGACAGGATTCCCTGCCTCGTCCGTTGCCTGACCGATGAATTTGAAAGTTGCCATAGGAGTACCGTACTCGCAAAGGAGATCATCACCATACGGCGTAGGGCCGGGACCGTATACGTCCGGCTCCTCGAAAATCGTCAGCGGATCGCAGGCGGCAAAACCAAGAAGGCCCATCACCGCTGCAATAACTTTTTTAAACAGTCGATTCATAAAGGCACTATTACGGTCCAAATATACATAATTATCCATTAAGATGCAAAATCGTCCCCATTTGTGCCTTTATTTCGACGACAGAGCCGGGTTTTGCACCAGTAAAATGGAAAAATCGCTCAAGACGGGATAAAAAAGGGGTGTTTTCGACAGTTTTTTTCATTTTTTTTTGGAAAATGCTGAAAATACAGTAACTTAGCCACGGAAAAATAGTTTGAACATCAATTTTTTTATAACTAACCAAACCAATTTTATTATGGAAAAGATTATTGCCCAGATCAAGGAGCAGCTCGCTGCTATCACCGCTGACATCGACAAGGTTGAGAACAAGGCTGCAAAGGCTCGCGTTCGCAAGGCTACCCTCGCTCTCGAGAAACTCGGAAAGGAGTATCGTAAGATTAGCGTGAAGTAAGTTGACGCTTCCTAATAGGAAAAATGAGGCTGACTCAATTGAGCCAGCCTTCATTTTTTATTGTCCGTCGGAAACGGGAGGGAGAATGTGGGATGAAGGGAGCTTTACGCCGTGGTCGACGGCTTTTCGGGCCGCTCCCACGATGCTCTGGGGACTATCCATAAGCCTCGCGGTATTCTCCTTGAACTTCTTGACCACCGAATCCAGTCCCCTCTCCACCTCAGCGTTCTTTTCGCAGTAGAGAGCGACGCGGTCTACCATCGACTGAGCGGCATCGATTATTTCCTGGATATTTTCAAGCTGTTCCTTCTGGACCCACGCGCTCTTGATCAGACGAAGGAACGGAATCAGCGTTTCCTCCGTGGTGATAAGCACATTCTGCCTGAACGCCTTGGCGAATATCTCATTGTCCTCCTGCTTTGCGAGCTGGTAAGCGCCATAGTTCGGGATGAACATAATGACGTAATCAAGGGTTTTACGACCCTGGACATATTTCTGGTATTCCTTGCCGGTGAGTTCCTTGATGTGGTTAAGGACGGATTCGAGATTCCGGCGGGACGCATCAGAGCGGGCCTCGTCCGTTTCTGCCTCATACCAGTCCGAGAGGGCGCTAAGCGACACCTTCGAGTCAATAAGGATATCTGTTGAATCAGGAAAATGGAGAGCAAAGTCCGGACGCATCTTCTTTCCCGTCTCCTCATTCACGATGATGTTTCCCTGACGGTCGCGAAGGTAGAACTCAGCGTCGTAGTCGTGCCCCTCGCGAAGTCCCTCTGCCTTCAGGATATTCTCGAGGATTGTTTCCCCGAATATTCCCTGCATCTTGTTCTTGCCCTTGAGAGCCGCAGCGAGGGTTTCGGCGCGGGAGCCGATGGATTCTGTCTGCTCACGGAGGTGCCGTACGGTTTCAGCGAACTGGGTTTTGATGGAGGAACTTTCCTCTGCCTGGGTCTTCTTGTGGGCCTCGAAAGATTCTTTCATCTCGCGGATGTCCTTGTCAAGACCGCCGGTAATGTTTTTCATAGTCTGTTCGGCCTCCTTTTTCAGCGCCTCCTCGCGGGCCTTCAGAAGCTTTTCATTCTCGAGGGCAAGTGCGGTTTTCGCCGCCTCGATTGCCTTCTCCTGCCCCTCCTTAAGCTCTGCAAGGGCCTTTTCATTCCGCGCCTTCTCGTTCTCAAGAACGGTCTCAGCAGCTTTTGCAGCCGCCTCCGCCCGGATTATTTCAGCATCCTTTTCAGAAAGCAGGCGATCGTACCTGGACTTTGTCCTCGAGGATGTGACTATCCAAAGGATTAGAACAATCACGGCAACCGCCGCTGCAACTATAGCAAGAATCTCTATATAGCCCATAATCTGTCAGGTCAGTCAAATTTCCCACCCCGGTTCATACTCGCGTCCCCAGAGGGCCGATGCTGCCTCCGAGGCGCCGATAATCCTGCCGCTCGAAGGGTCTACCGCGAGGGATTCCCCCGTTCGCTGGGCGATGTTGCCAAGCTGGACAAGTTGAGTGCTGATGCAGGCGTCGCGGATGGTGGAGTTAAGAGGCGAGCCCGAGCGGATTGCATCGAACCAGTTCTTGAAGTGGATCATATCCAGCTTCTCCGAAGGATTGACAAGGTTTCCGGGCTCGAAGGTGAGATCCGAGCTCTCGTGCTTGATCTCTTCTCCTGCCATATCCAGAATCTTGTACTCATTTCCACCGCCGAGGACCAGCGTTCCGTTCTCGCCGTAGAATGCGACACCGACGCCGAATCCGTCAGTAGGAGTGCTGTTGCAGCTACGTCCCTCCCAGGAGCCGGCCGCAGAATCTCCGAACTGATAAGTAATGAGCTGGGTATCAGGGAATTCCCAATCGTCCACATAGCGGAACCTGCCGCCAACGGAATTGACGGAAGTAGGATACGATACACCGAGCCCCCATCGCAGTATATCCACAAAGTGAGTCCCGTTATTGAGAGCCTCACCTGTACCCCAGCGATAGAACCAGTGCCAGTTGTAGTGGATGTAATTGTCGTGGAATTCAGAGACACGCGGAGCCGGGCCCTGCCAGAGGTCCCAATCCAGAGTGGAAGGCACAGGGACTGCTTTCCCCCTCCCGATGGAAGGACGGTTTGCGGAGTACCAGGACTTCGCGTAGCGTACCCGGCCGATGCTACCGTTTCGGACTTCGTCGATTGCAGCGATAATATTGGGCCAGGAGCGACGCTGGTTGCCTGCCGTGATAACAAGCTTGGGGTTACGGGAAACCGCTTTCAAAAGGGCTTCGTTTTCCGAGGGGCAGTAGCTGGTAGGCTTCTCAAGATAGACGTGCTTTCCGGCCTCGAGAGCCATAATTCCGGCCTTTGCGTGCCAGTGGTCAGGCATCGCGATCACCGCAGCGTCAAAATCCTTCCATTCCAGCATCTTCCGTATATCACGGAAGATCTTAGGGCGCTTTCCGGTCTGGGAAAAGACCTGCTCGCAGCAACGCTCCAGCGCGACGGCGTCGCAGTCGCAAAGGCAGGTAACCTCGCAAAGAGGCATCTTGGCAAAGGATGACGCCAGGGCGAGCCCCCTTGAATTCACGCCAACGACTCCTATACGGATAATATCGTTCGCCCCTATCACCTTACGGGTCTTTCCGTCAGAGAATACTGGGAATCCGAGCGAGAGCGCCGCTGTCCCAACGGCCGCCTGGCGGATGAAATCTCTTCTTGAAGTCATAATCTATCTGAGTTTTTTGATTATCAGTGCAATAAAACGGAAAAGGCCGATGAAAAGATAGAGCCCGAGAGCTATCGAAAGAGTGAATCCCACCTGGGTAAACAGCTCATACCAGGGCCTCGTATATGCAATTATCGCACCCGCGTTGACAAGCACCGCCACCGCGAGGCATCCCAGGAAAACAAACAGTTCCCTCTTCCAATCCTTCCCTGTTATAACTATATCTTTCATCAGAACTTCATATAAGGTATCTTATACTCCTCTGGGAATACGACAAGCCGTTTTTCGTCCATAGCCATATTCCCGAGAAGGCACAGCACAGTTGCGCAGTATGCCTCTTCAACTACTCTCTCAGCCTTCTCCCCGGTAATGCAGGACTGGCAGAAGGCGGAAAGGATAAGGTCAGAGCCGTCATTGTCAGCAGCAATCATACTCTGCCCGGCATTGACGCTTACAGGCCCGTCCACCAGGGTATGGGGCACGTAAGAACTTCGAAGTTCCGGACGCCAACTCGGGCCGGCTGCCGGTATGGCTCCGAAGGTCTTGTCGCGAAGTTGGCCAAGAAGCTGTCTGAGACCGGAAATCTCATTGTCTTCCTCCAGATAATAAACCCCGCGTGTCAGGTCCACGGTACCTTTTTTCCCGAGTATCTGGTCCTCCATCCCGTTATACTTATTCGAAATCAACGATTCGTAGGCGATTTTCCGGCCGTCGGAATAACGGTACGTTACATTCACGCTGTCATAAACCTCGCGTCCGTCCTTCCAATAAACGATATCTCCAAGGCCCACAATCTCAGAAGGCATCTTATCCACAGTCCAGTTGCAAACCTCCAGCTGATGGCAGGCAAGTTCCGTCATAAGGCCGGCAGAATGCTCCTTGTATAGCCTCCAGTTGATGTTTCTCTCAAGGGAAGGATCCGGAACCGGACGGCGCCAGTCCGCGTTACGGAACCAGTGACACCTCATCCCGACAACATCCCCGACAAGTCCCTCACGGATAAGCCTTACGCCTTCTATATACTTGGGATCATACATCCTTTGCATACAGAAATACAGTGCCTTGTCAGTTCTGAGATATGCGTCGTAAACCCTCTTGCACTGATCAAGCGTACGCGCCATCGCCTTCTCGCAGAAGACGTGTTTCCCGGCATCGAGGGCAGCGAGAGTAATCTCAGCGTGGGACCCCAGCGGAGTCGCGATAATCACACCGTCAACCTCATCACTTTCCAGAACCTCCCTGTAATCAGTAAAAAGCTTAGCCCCGGGGACCATTGCCGATGCTGCCTTGAGATTTACATCATAAGGGTCGCAGAGCGCAACAACCTCCGCGTGAGCTATACCGCGGAGCATCGTAAGATGATACTGTCCCCGCGAACCGCAGCCGATAAGAGCCACACGCGCCTTCAAGGAGCCCACTTCCGAAAGCTTTTCGGGCGTGCACGAGCGGAGCCAGGGCATTGAAGCAAGGAGCGCCGCTCCCCCGCCAATACAGCCCAGTTGCTTGATAAACTGCCTCTTCGACAGGTCAACCGTCTCTTTCATACTTCAAATATAAGGATTTCCGCTGAGGAAAACCGTTTTTCCAATTCTTTTCTTTCCTTTTCGTCCGCAACCATCGCTGCCGTCGACAGCACCTCAGCATCTGTTGCATCCGGAGCCTTAACAATCACAAGACGCCTCGAGAGCACCCTCTCGCCGGTCCTGGGGTCGACGATATGCCCCCCATAACGGGGAGTGTTGCCGGATGTTGACATCGCCTCGTCCCGAAGCGAAATCTCCGTGAGCTGCGCTCCCGTATACGGATCCGTCACCCCTACGGTCCACGAAGGCCCATACGGATGATGCCCCGCACCGAAAATCGAACTGCCGCCGAAATCAACGAAGGCGTCGTGGACTCCGCGCCTTCGGAAAAGGTCCGCGATAAAACTCAGCGCCGCCCCTTTTGCAAGCCCTCCGAAGTCCAACCCGCCTCCATATCTCACACTGAAGAGCCCATCCGTCCGCTCCGCGTACGAATCCCCGAGGCCCATCCACGCCCGAAGCCGGGCCGAAGGTTCCTTCACGAGTCCGGCGTTAAAACGCGCAACTTCGCTTTCCGGATTAAACCTGTCAAGGAGCGTGTCAGACTCTTCCAGATAGGCGCAGGCGGCATCCCAGAGCGAACGTGCGGCACGCTCCTCGATATCTGTCACAATCATCCCGAAGCGGGTTCCCATCACCCTCTCCACATTACCTGATGCAATCCTCAGGTCCTTCTCATATGAGAATTCAGTCTTCACTCGGATGCCATTTGAACAGCTGTAGTCGTTATATAATACTTCGAAAGGGTATTCTGGATCTCGGATGCGGGCATTCTCCCACGACGGACATAGCGGAGGAAATCCGCCGCAACAAGCGAGAAATGATCCTCGTGGGTAAGTACCCTGCGTGGAGTAACGTCAGTTTCGCCGTCAAAGAGTTTTTTCGCATAGCCCGTCGTGGAATCCTGACGGACATAGATATTGCCTCCTTCGCACCTGTAAACGGCCTGGAACGTATCCGGACCGCCTTCGTAGTCCCACCTTACGGATATCCGTACATACAGATCCCGGACTTTGAAAAGGACCTGTCCGTTGGAAAGCACCTCCAGGGGCTCCGCGATTACCTCTCCGGTGGAGCGGAGGAACTGTTCCGGAGTAACGACGGTCGGATAATGACAGGCCTCGAGAACTTCCACTTCATCCGGACGAATCGCTTCACCGGGGAAGCACTGCCACAAGACGAGGTCGATCAGATGGGTCGTGACATCAGCAATCCCCTCTCCCTGTTCCTTGACGTCATAGTACCAGACAGGGCGGGTCAGCGGCACTCCGTCGACTTCCTTGTAGAAATGATGTATGCTCTCCATCTCAATTCCCGGAGACTCGCCCGTTCCGCCGGTGAGGATCCTTCCCTCCAGGAGCCGTTTTGTCGCAATGTTCAGTTCGTCGTGCCTTTCCGTCATCAGGTCCATTACGGCAAGCCCTTTCTCCGCAGCCTCTTCACAGGCCTTTTCAAGGATGGGGAAATCACCGGGTTCTATCGCCATAGGCTTGTCAGAAAGGACGTTGTATCCCTTTGAGACGGCATCGAGAATGTTTTCCGTCTTTCGGGAATTCTTTCCGGCAAGGACGACAACCTCCCGGAACGCCCTTCGTGCAATGGGAAGGTCAACTCCGGTATGGACCTCAGTAATCCAGGACGTAGCATTCTCCGCCCTTGAATTGAATCTACGGACTCCCTCGAGGAACGCTTCCGTCTCCTTCCCCTCGGGGCCATATACATCCACCGTATCCGACAGCCCTTCGAGCCTTTCCCTGAGGACCAACCCGGCGTGGAAATGCCCTGGCTCGACGACGTTGATACGGATCTCCTGCCTGCATCCCGGAAGGATGCATAACAACAGTATGAGTGAATACCTTCTCATTTTACTTTCTTCAGGAGCTTTTTCGCCTGCTTTTCGCCCTCCCGGAGAGCCTTTTTGATCGAGACAGGCTTTCCGCCCTTTTCAAGACTCATATTTGAAGCCTTCATAAAGGCGTATATTTCGATTGTTTCCTCACGGGAAACCGGAGGCCTTCCGCTGAGGAAGAACTCAAGAATCTGGTCCAGAAGCACTTTGTAGCCTGCATATCCGCCAGCGGGGACAGCCCCGGAAGGGGTGAATGCCGTTCCGCCGTAGATAGCGGGGCCCTCGACGATTGCGCGGAAAGTCCCGGTACGTCCGTCGGCCCATTTCCCGGTGACGACGTCGCCGGAATCCGTATGGGTCCTCGTGACGGACTCGCAGCCGGTGCCCATCAGGGTATAAAGAGTTTCTACGCCGTGGATGCCGTAGAAGCCGAAATCGGGGTGAGTGGGCTCGCTTTTATGGGGAGAATAGCAGTCTGCGGCGAGGATTTCCCCGTAAGCGCCCTCTCGGAGTTTCACGTTCTCCGGGGAGAAACGGAGGGCTGAGGAGGAGAAAATGGGAATCCCGTAGGAATCTGCGAGCTTATAGATTGCAAGGGCTTCGCCGAGGGTTGCGCCTATGGGCTTGTCTATATAACAGACTTTCCCGGCCTTGAAGACCTCGAGGGCCTGCTCCAGGTGGGGATGACCGTCGTTAGTCTCAAGGAGGACAAAGTCCACCTTCTCGCAGAGTTCAGCGATGGACCCGACAATCTCGACGCCGTGTTTTTTTACTTCCTCCGTATAGCCGGGCTGCT
>CALCEJ010000142.1 GCA_937900465.1 uncultured Bacteroidales bacterium
AAAAATAATAAAATTTTAAAATAATATTGAAAATAAAAATATTACTTAATAAAATAATAAAACAAATAAAAACTAAACTTTATTTATCCTATAATATTATTATTAAAAATAATCTATTCTCATAAATATATAATAAAATTATGCTTTCCACATAATAATAATTAAAGAAACAAAGAAATAAAATCACTTATTTATGTTTAACATTTTTAGCGTGATGTTTATTATTTAATAGAGCGTCTTGTTTTTGTACTTTTTCTTGTCTATGATATCTGCATTGAACAATAGTACCAGCGAAAGCAAGGGCTAACCATGAACCAAGGTAGGCATAAATCCATGGTGTTCTTAATTCTTCTAATTGATCCCATTCTTGATTTTTAATCAAGTCAATAGTCATCGTTTCATCTAAGTAATTTCCGGCAACTAATGAAACTCCTCTCATGACAAGATAACCTCCAAAAACAGATAACCCTAAAATTAATATCGGTTCAGAAAAGCAGTAACCTATAACCCCACCTGTCACCACACAAACTCCAATGCAAACATAATATAAAATCTGAGGATCCCAACTGACGTATGTTTGTATTATTTGATATAAGAAAGTCACTAATGAATAACCTAAAGCAGCTCCAGCAAGGACTACAAAAAATTGTTCTGAGTCTTTGGTAAAGTAACCTATAACGAGTCCTAATATAAAGCAGACTAATAGACAAATAAAAAGATATAATTCAGTAGTAATAAAATTAGGGAAAATACTAATTAATAAAGCAGTGAGAACATAACAACCTACAATTCCGCATACACCTACTATTGTATAAGATAAATATTTCCTACCGAAAAAGCATAAATATATTCCAACTAAAATCATTACTACCATAAAGGCATAATTATAATCTTCCATAAGTTTCATTAATAAATAAGTACTTCCTAACGGACATCCATATCTCGAAGTAAATTCCAAAGTATATACACAATCATAATCCCCTTGTTTTATTGTGAAATCATTAATTTCATCTCTTTCATTATCACAATGTACAATTATATTAGCAGCATATTGTACTCCGTCTTTACATTGTTCTCCTCTAGTTAAGGCAACTGATATTCCTTCTTTTTTATCACCATCTCCTAATTCTAACCATTGGTTTTTATCATCTCCTTCACCATTGATATTTCCTGCGAGTTTCACTATATTTCCTTCAGAGTCTTTTCTTAAGAAAGTTGAATCTGATTTTGTCTTTGTATTTTGACAAAAGTTGAAGATATATGTATAATTGCCGGATTTTTGCTCATAATCTTTATCTTTATCTTGTAAGGATTGAAGAGAATAAAAGTTGTAATTTTGAGAAAATAAACATTTTATGTTTATTACTTTGGCATCTTCTTCTAATGAAATAAGAGAACCCATTCATCTACCAAGCCTGCGTTCCTTTCAAGCCAGAACAGGAACATTTCCATAGCGGCGCCGTCTTCCTTGTGGGCGTGGCGGAACCCTTCGATTTCGACGGGATTCTTCTCCGCCTTCCGGAGGGAGACCGGGAGGCCTGACAGACGCAGCTGAGCTCCTGAGTTTTCAATGACCTCGGAGAGATGATAGTTGAGGGAACTGCCGTCTGCAAGGACGCAGCTACACTCTTTCGCAAGATTCCCAAGGTAGGAGTCGATGGCAGAATATTCACGGACCTGGACCCCGTCCGCCGCGACTTCATCCCACGCGGCGAGGGTATCCTCGTCCACATCCTCCCCGGGATTCTTTATCACGAACCACTCCGCGGAATCCTCCGTAACCACAAGATATGAGATTACTACCGGGTTGTACTCCACATCCTGCCCGCGGACGTTAAGGAGCCACGCAATATCGTCGAGGGCGCATATTACGGCAGCCTCACATTCATCCGTGGAGAACGCTTCCCTCCGGAACCACTCCAGCTTTTCAGCCCTCGATTCCCCGGTGATATCCTCGCCAAGGGTTATGACAGGTGTCTGGGGGACCACAGGACGGTCAGTCCACAGAAGGGAAATCAGGTCCGGGACGGAGATAATCCTGAGGTCCGGGTTTTCCGTCCGGATTTCCGTCACGGCATCACGGCTTTGGCACAGCCCGTCGATGGCTACAACGCCCCCGAACGGGAACTGGCCTGAGAGCCAGATGGGGATAGGTATGGACTCTGGAAGACGGGTCTTGTGGAGGACTACTCCGGTTCCGCTGAGCTGACGGTCTGCCTGGATGAAGTAGCGGGAGTCTGTCCACAGGCCGGCGTGGGCCTCTGTGATGACGATATCGCCGGCTTCGCCGGTGAATCCGGTCAGCCACTCGACGCACTTCCAGCGGTAGGCGGGATACTCGCTTGCGTGGGGGTCGCTTCCGGTGATTACAACGGCATCCCACCCCCGCTCGTCCATCAGCGAGCGCAGCGAGGCTATCCTTGCGGCGTGAATATTTTCCATGGGCCTTGATTGTTTTTTACAAATATCAAAAAAAATAGGGACAACTCTTGCAAATAAAATTGAAAATATTCACTTTTGTATCCGGTATGGCAACAATGATGAACATTTTCTTCTGGTGGTGCCCTTGCAGTCCCAAGCTGTAAGTCATCGCCCCGTACCGTATATACTGATAAGGTGGCCCGTTGGACTTACAGCGGGCCGCCCTTTTTTATGTCCAATCTATAAACCTAAATATAATATGAAACAGAAAAAGTACATTCTCCCGGAGAGCGAGATTCCCTCCCAGTGGTTCAACATCCAGGCTATTATGCCCAACAAGCCGCAGCCAATACTGAATCCCGCAACGAAAACTCCCCTGAAACCTGAAGACCTCTTCCCCGTTTTCTGCGAAGAGTGCTGCCGTCAGGAATTGGACCAGGTCCACGAGTGGATAGATATCCCGGAGCCGGTAAGGGAACAATACGCTTTCTACCGCAGCACCCCGCTTGTCCGAGCCTATGAACTCGAAAAGGCGTTGGACACCCCGGCCCATATCTATTTCAAGAACGAAAGCGTCAGCCCCGCCGGTTCGCACAAGCTCAACTCCGCCCTTGCCCAGGCATACTATGCCAAGCAGCAGGGAATCACTAACATTACAACCGAAACCGGAGCAGGCCAGTGGGGAGGTGCCCTTTCTTATGCCGCAAAGAAGTTCGGACTCGAGCTCGCGGTCTATATGGTAAAGCTCAGCTATGAGCAGAAGCCTTACCGGAGGTCCATAATGCAGACCTTCGGCGCCGCAATCACCCCTTCTCCGTCTATGTCCACCCGCGCCGGGAAGGATATCCTCACGGTAAACCCCAACGACCACGGCTCGCTCGGATGCGCCATCTCCGAGGCAATCGAACTTGCAGTAACTACCCCGAACTGTAAATATACCCTGGGCTCAGTGTTGAATCACGTATGCCTGCATCAGACGGTGATAGGCCTTGAAGCGGAAAAGCAGATGGAAATGGCGGGAGAGTACCCGGATGTGGTGATCGCCTGCTTCGGCGGCGGTTCCAACTTCTCCGGAATCTCCTATCCGTTTATGAGGCACAACATCCAGGATGGATTCAAGACGCGCTTCATTGCCGCAGAACCCTCTTCCTGCCCTAAGCTCACCCGCGGAAAATTCGAATACGACTTCGGTGACGAAGCCGGTCTTACTCCTCTTCTGCCGATGTTTACCATCGGCCACAACTTCAAGCCCGCGTCCATCCACGCCGGCGGACTCCGCTATCACGGCGCGGGCGTCATTATGTCCCAGCTGATGAAGGACGGATATATGGAGGCTATGGACATTGACCAGCTGGACTCATTCCAGGCAGGCGTCTTGTTCGCGCGTTCAGAGGGTATTATCCCCGCTCCGGAGTCCTGCCACGCAATTGCTGCGACTATCCGCGAGGCTGAGCGCTGCAAGCGTGAGGGCAAGGCAGAGACGCTCCTTTTCAACCTTTCGGGCCACGGATTCGTGGATATGAGCGCATACGACCAGTACTTCTCCGGCGAGATGCAGAACTATCGCGTCAGCGAGGAGGAACTCGCAA
>CALCEJ010000143.1 GCA_937900465.1 uncultured Bacteroidales bacterium
TTTAGTTTTGACAGTGGTGTGCGGCGGTCAGGGGCGGCGCGAGCCCCAGAGCGTCAGCTGCGTGCGGTCGCCGAGCGCGGTGAAGACCGTCGTCAAGCAGCTCGGTCTCGATGACAAAATCTACAAGCCCCGGGAGGTCCAGTCCAGGATATCTAACGCAAAGAATAACCTCATAACCCCTACTCCGTACTCGAACAACGCGGGAGGCCTGCTGGAGGAGGACAAGCGGCGCAAAAAGCCGGAGATATGCAGGATCTACAAGACTTATGCGGAGGCCTGCCGCCGCTCCGGGGTGATGGACTTTGACGATATACTCCTTTGGATGAATATCCTCCTGAGGGATCATCCTGAGGCGGTGTCTTCCATTTCCGGACGCTTCAGTCACATCCTCGTGGACGAGTATCAGGACACGAACTATGCCCAGTACGTCATCCTTCGGAAGCTCTGCCAGTCCCATCATAACATCTGCGTTGTCGGTGATGACTCCCAGTCCATATATGCCTTCCGCGGCGCCCGCATTGAGAATATCCTGAATTTCCGGAAGGACTTCCCGGAATCGGAAATCGTCCGCCTTGAGCAGAACTACAGGTCAACCCGGACTATCGTCGAGGCGGCAAACTCACTTATCGCCCGTAACGTCGGCAGAATCCCGAAAACCTGCGTCTCAGTAGGGGAGGAAGGGGAAAAGATTGTGCTTGTGCGCGCTTACACGGAGTCGGAGGAGGCGGTCCTTGTCGTATCCGGAATCATCTCGAGGATGAGGACAGACCACGCCGAGTACAGCGACTTTGCTGTCCTTTACCGGACTAACGCCCAATCCCGTGCCCTGGAAGAGCAACTCCGGAAGCGGAATATCCCTTATATTATTTATTCCGGCAATTCTTTCTTTGAAAGGGCGGAGGTAAAGGATATGATGGCGTATCTGAAACTTGCGGTAAACCCCTCCGATGACGAATCTTTCCGCCGTATCGTGAATACGCCGGCAAGGGGAATCGGCGGAACGTCCCTGGCCGCTCTCTCCGCCGCCGCTGCGGCAAAGGGAATGCCCCTGATGAAGGCGGCATATGAAACAGACCTTGAATCCTTCGGGCTGAAAGCCGCGGCAATCCAGAAAATCCGGGCTTTCGCAGCACCGTGTCCAGCATATTCAGCAAGTCGCGCCAGCCGTCCCGATCCTCGCTGTA
>CALCEJ010000144.1 GCA_937900465.1 uncultured Bacteroidales bacterium
TAACCCCGAAGCCGCTTCCGTAACCTTCACCGCCCTCGGTCAGGAAGGTTTTGAGAATATATGTAATGTACTTGTTCCAGTAGGTATTCCCGACCTGCATATAATGGCTCGTATGGGCCAGCTCGTGGATGACGGAGGCATAGATGGAGGGATAGTCTTTCCCTCCCTTTGTGCCTATGGTGACATCCGGGAGGAAACGCTTCAGGATAGAAGAATAATCACCGAGATACTTCTTCACAAGGTCGATATCCACGATCGCGCCATGGTGGAGCATAGGAGTCGAACTGTCCTTCAGGTTCTTGAAAACCCAAAGGCGAAGGTCCGTCGGAGGCGCCGTAAGGTCAAGGTCCGCCTCCTTGCACCGGGACACATATTCCCACGCAGCATTGTTCACCACACACCGTCTCCACAGCCTCTCGTCATCCTTATCAGTCACATTGACATCAAGCCCGGACACGGGGCCTTTCCCCAGCGTTGCGACCGACGCGCTCACAAGAATCAGATTGAGTCCCTGCGAGAAACCGGCCCGGTTCTGGAACACGATCCGGTATCGTGGCTGAGTGGAGAAACTCCGGTCCATATGGTAGTTCCCGTCCCGGTCCGTGTACGCCACGCTGAACTTGACGAAGGAATTACAGCAGACCTTCACCTCCGAAAGGCCCACCGGTTTCCCTCCCGCGTATTCCGCATCCGTCACCGTAATCCTTCCGGAAGGCACATTGTCACTCCCTCCCTTCGTCGTGGGAGAAAGCATTTCGCCGTTCCCGGTAAGCACATAAGACATCCTCTCCACCGCACTCCAGTCTATCCCGTCATCCGCCCGCGTAACCGGGTCATTTTCTGCAAGGTAGCACTCATCGAGCACCTCATAAGCAATCCCTGAAGGGAATTCGAAATCCGTGGGGACAACCGCGTACTGCCACGTGATTGACTCCTCGTCAATTCCGGGATCGTGATACCAGTCCCCCTCTCGGACAACCCGATACTCGACCGGATGGTCCAGGACATCGATTCCAAGGGAAAGGAGCGTGTCCATCTCGTTGTCGTCCCGGGGCAGGAAGCGGACATAGAGATTGGTGGGCGAGACACTCACCGCCCCCGCTTTTGTCGGGTAGAGGGCCTCCAGGGCTTTAGTGATGTTCTTAACTGAATAAGGGTCCTCCAACTTCTCTCCAAGAATGATTTCATCGTGGAGAACCTCCGGATCGCCGGGCTCGGGGGTATCCGTTGCGGCATCCCTCTCACAGGAGGGCAAAACTGCTGCAAAACAAGCAATAGCGAAATGAATCTTTTTCATAACCAAATCAATTTTTATCACGGCAAAGTTTAAAAAGATAATTGAGCTAAACGTTTTTTAAACGTTTAGGTTACGTTTATTTTCATACTTGCTTTTAAGGCCTTCTGTTGCTATATTTGCTGACGAAAACGATGAGTTCCGACATGAAAAAATCATTTTTGTCAATTTTGTTTGCAATGGCGGTGGTTTTTCCGCTCTTTGCACAAAGGCCCATAACCGAAGAAGACTTCGCAAAGCCCATCCTGGACAGCCGCGACCGCGCCGCCGGAATCTTTCACAGTTACGAAGTTCCCGCCTCCGCTGTGGAGACCCCCGCTCCGCTGGGATATAAGCCCATATATATAAGCCACTACGGCCGTCACGGATCAAGGCGGCAGCTGCACGAAGGGGCGCTCGACTCCTACAATATGTTCTGTAAGCTTCACGAGATGAAACTTCTCACGGACGAGGGAGAAGAGCTCCTCAAAGACCTTGAGAAAGTCGCCCGCGAACATATTGACATGGAGGGGGAACTCAGCGAAAGAGGCGCTCTCGAGCACCGCGGAATCGCTTCCAGGATGTATTCAAAGTACAGGAAGGCCTTCCGTAAGCGCAAGGAGGTTGACTGTATCTCTTCCAATATCCAGCGCTGCATAATAAGTATGACGAATTTCACCGGAGAACTCCTCAGGGAAGATCCGGATCTCAAGATTTCCTGGAATACCGGCGAAAAATACAAGAAAGTCTTACTCCACGACCCCGTGGACCTTACCGGCACCCTCCTCAGGGACAAGGAAGCGAAGCGGAAGGAAGCAAAAGCGAAGTATCTCGAACCCGACGGCTTTATCAGCCGTTACGTGAAGGATGCCCCGGAGGCAAAGTCCATAATCGGGAACCGGGTGGATTTTATGAATCAGTTCGTCCGCATCGCCGCCGTCTCCCAGGATCTCTCCTCGGAGACCGGCGGGGTGGACCTTTTCCGTTACCTCACTGATGAAGAACTTCTTCGCGCCTATGCGTTCCTGAACAGCTGGATTTACGGCAGCATAGGCAATCCCGAAGAATGGGGTGAATGCAACATCATCGCCTACCGACCCCTCGTTGCCGATATAGTCGAAAAGGCCGATGCCGCGCTTGCCCCGGGGAGCCGTGTGGTGGCGGACCTTCGCTTCGGCCACGACAGCGGCCTTCTGCCGCTGGTGGGCCTCATCGGCCTGAAAGGTCCTGGAGACAGATATCCTATGGATTCGCATCTGGATTTTGCGACCTGGAGGTATATCCCTATGGGCTCGAACCTTCAGATTGTGTTCTACCGGAACAGGCGGGGAAATACGCTCGTTAAGTTCCTATATAACGAGAGGGAAACGACAATCCGCGGGTTGGAGCCCTTCAAAGGCCCATATTACAAGTGGGAATCGCTCCGGCCGTATCTCGTGGGCCTGTCAAAATAGGCGCATTTGCTGGAATCCGGAAAGTTGAGTATATTTGTAGGATATGGGAATTTTCGATAAAGGTGTACAGAAAACAAACCTCAACTTCTTCCAGAGGATCGGGAGAGCCATCACAGGGAAATCCCGCATCGACGACGATGTGCTGGACGCCCTGGAGGAGGCGCTGCTCTCTTCCGATATGGGCGTAGAGACAACCCTTAAGATTCTTGACAACATTCAGGACAGGGTTGAAAGGGACAAGTATGTGGGGATGGATGAACTCGTCGACGTTATCCGCGATGAGATTGGACAGCTGCTTGAGGTTGACGAACAAGCAACTACGCAAGAGCCCTTCGATTTTTCGAAAAAGCCTTATGTGATTCTGGTTGTGGGAGTTAACGGTGTAGGGAAGACGACGACCATCGGCAAACTTGCGGCGATGCTCAAGGCCCGGGGCAAGAAGGTGATCCTTGGCGCCGCGGACACGTTCCGCGCGGCCGCCGTGGAACAGCTCACGATATGGGCCGAAAGGACCGGCGTCGATATCGTGAAACAGCCTATGGGCGCGGACCCCGCTTCCGTCGCATACGACAGCGTGAGCGCGGCTGTTGCAAGGGGCGCGGATGTCGTCTTGATAGATACGGCCGGGCGGCTCCACAACCGGGTGGACCTGATGAATGAACTGACCAAAATCAGAAACGTCATCCGTAAGGTTGTTCCCGACGGTCCCCACGAGGTTATGCTCGTTCTCGACGCCTCCACCGGGCAGAATGCTTTTGTCCAGGCGAAAGAATTCGCAAGGGCGACCAGCGTGGACTCTCTCGCAATTACAAAGCTGGACGGAACGGCTAAAGGCGGAGTCGTGATTGGCATCGTGGACCAGATGAAAGTCCCCGTGAAGTTCGTCGGAATAGGCGAAGGAATTGATGATTTGAAACTGTTTGACAGGAAGGAGTTCGTAAGCTCCCTTTTCAGAAAAGAAGATATTGACGTATGAAACTTTCGTACAATTGGCTGAAAGATTACCTCGGATGCGAACTGACAGCGGAAGAGGTCGCGGAAGCAATGACTTCCATTGGAATTGAAGTGGACTCGCTGTCCGTCGAAGAAGAGATTCCCGGCGGGCTTGAGGGCGTTGTGGTGGCTGAGGTGCTGACCTGTGTGGAGCATCCGGATTCGGACCATCTGCATATCACTACCGTAAATGACGGCACACCGGAGCCTGTCACCGTAGTATGCGGAGCGCCTAACGTTGCGGCGGGGCAGAAGGTCCTGTTTGCCCGCATCGGCACGGTGCTTCCCGGAGACTTCAAGATAAAGAAATCAAAAATCCGCGGAGTGGAGAGCTTCGGAATGATTTGCGCGGAGGATGAACTTGGAATAGGGACCTCCCACGACGGGATAATGGTCCTTCCGGCCGATTCCGTTCCCGGCACCCCGGCAAAGGAATTCCTCCATCTCAAAGAAGATGCGGTTATCGAGTATGAGATTACCGCAAACCGCATTGACGCCGCATCCCACATCGGCGTCGCCCGTGACCTTTACGCATACCTGAGGAGCAGAGACCTCCCCTGCTCGCTTTCGATTCCCTCCGTGGATGCATTCCGCGAAGGCGAGGGCAAGGAGATTCCCGTCGAGGTCACAGATCCCTCCGGCGCACCGCGCTATACCGGAATCACCGTCAAGGGCGTCAAAGTCGGGCCTTCCCCGCAGTGGCTGCAGAATAAACTCCTCTCAATAGGCTCAAGGCCCATCAACAACATCGTCGACATCTCCAATTTCATCCTCTTTGAGACCGGGCAGCCCCTCCATACCTTCGATGCGGACAAGATTCGTGGAGGCAAGGTTATCGTCCGCCGCGCTACCGAAGGAGAATTGATCCGCACCCTCGACGCAGTGGAAAGGAAGCTCTCTTCGAAGGATGTCGTGATTGCCGACACCGTGGGCCCTATGTGTATTGCCGGTGTATTCGGCGGCGAGGATTCCGGCGTTACCGAATCCACCAAGGATGTCTTCATCGAAGGAGCATACTTCGATCCCGCATCCATCCGCCGTACCGCCAAGAGCCAGCAGCTTTCCACCGATGCCTCCTTCCGATACGAAAGGGGCGCAGACCCTGAGGCCGCCCTCTATGGCGCAAAACGCGCCGCGCTCCTTATCCAGGAGATTGCCGGCGGAAAGGTTGTGGGAAAGGTTGTCGAGAACTATCCGGAGAAAATCGAGAGGAAGCAGATAGACCTTGATTATGACAGGATCGAGAATTTCATCGGCAAGAAAATAGGCCACGACACGATAGAGAAGATTCTCGAGGCGCTGAATTACATCTTTGTCGAGAAAAGGAAAGGCGGAGCGCTCGTTGCGGCCCCTACCTATATGGTCGATGTCTACCGTGAGTGCGATGTCGTGGAGGAAATCCTCCGCATCTACGGATACAACAACATCGAACTCCCTTCGTCCATCAGGATATCCGTCAACCCCGTCGCAGGGCCCGAGCCGGAAGTTGTCCGTAACGCAGTCTCGAACTTCCTCGCCGCTAACGGCTTTGTCGAGACTATGAACAACTCCCTCACCAAGGAAGACTACTACAAGGGCCTCTCGACATATCCCGCGGAGAAATGTGTCCATATCGTCAATCCGCTGAGCTCTGATCTGAACGTTCTCCGCCAGACGCTCCTCCTGAGCGGTCTGGAGGTGATCGCATACAACCTGAACCGCCAGATAAACGCCATCCGTACCTTCGAGTACGGCTCCGTCTATCAGCGTCTCCCGGAAAAGGACGGCACGAAGCTCGAAGGCTATGAGGAGCATCAGAACTTCGCCCTTTTCCTTAGCGGAACGCCCGAGAAAGCATGGCGCAACGGCGCTGCCGGCAGCAATTTCTTCCAGCTCAAGGGCTATCTGGAGCTCCTGCTGAAGCGTTACCGCGTAGATCTTGATTCCCTTATAACCGGACCTGCGCCGGAGGATATCTTCGCCGAAGGCATCACCTACAGCCTCCCCAGCCGTGAACCCCAGCCCTTCGCCGTAATAGGAACTGTGAATCCCGCCCTTTCGAAGCGGTTCGGTATCCGCCAGGCTGTCTATGTCGCGGAGATACGCTGGAAAGAGCTCTTCACCCTTGTAAAGCGTGACAAGTTCTCCTTCACCGAACTCCCCCGCTTCCCTGAGGTCCGCCGTGACCTTGCTCTCCTTCTGGATGAGTCCGTCCCTTATTCCGAACTCAGGAAAGCCGCTCTCAAAGCCGGCAAGAAGCTTATCCGGAGCGTTACCCTGTTCGACGTCTACCGTGGGGACAAGATTCCTTCGGGAAAGAAACAGTATGCGATGGGCTTTGTCCTTCAGGATCCTTCGAGAACCCTCACTGACCAGGAAGTCGAAGGTACGATGGACCGGGTCCTTTCCGCCCTTCAGGCCCAGTTCGGCGCAGCCCTGAGATAAAGGAGATGAGAAGGACGCTTTCCCATATAGCGGTTTTCACAGCGCTTCTTGCGGCGCTTTCCGCCTGCGGTCCCCGCAAGATCCCGAAGGACGACCTCGAGAAAATCTACTACGATATGTTCGTACTGGACCAGTACCTCGTTGGAAAATCCGAGTTTAGACGCCAGACGGACACATCTCTTGTCTATGAGGGTATACTTGAAAAGTACGGATACACTACTGATGACTATCTTTACAGTATGGAACAGTACCTCCGTGACGCAGACCGCTTCTCGAAGCTGCTTGGCCGCGTCGCCGCCAGACTCACCGAGGAAGCCAAACGGGTCCAGGGCGAGATTGAGTTCCGCGACTGGAAGAAGAAATGGGACAAGTACCTGCCGGATTACGATATGGACTCGCTGCTGAATTCCTATGTGACGGATTCAACATACCTTGACATACTCTCAACCTATACACCCCCTGAGTACCTATGATGAGAGAAGAAACAGTTTTCGGGCCCATCCGTTCGCGGAGGCTGGGTTCCTCGCTGGGGATAAACCTCCTGCCGAGGAATGGAAAGCTGTGCAATTTCGACTGTATCTACTGCGAATGCGGGTGGAACAAGGACGGTACCGGGGACAGGCTTCTGCCCACGGCGGAAGATGTCCGGCGGGAGCTTTCCGCGGCGCTTGAACGCTGCAAGGCTGACGGAACGCCCATCGATTCCATCACTTTCAGCGGGGACGGAGAGCCCACCCTCAACCCGCAGTTCGCCGAGATCATTGACATTACCGTGGCGCTCAGGGACAAGCATTACCCGACGGCTAAGATATCCGTCCTGTCCAATGCTACCCTTGCCTGGAAAGACAGTGTTTTCGAGGCTCTGCGGAAGGTGGACAATCCCATTATGAAAATCGACGCTCCTTCCTCCGAACTGGCGGCACTGATAAACCGCCCCGTAGGGCATTACGACCTTGAAAAAGTTATCAGTTCGCTGGAGCGCTTCAACGGGGATTTCATCCTTCAGACAATGTTCCTGAAGGCGCCTGGGTTTTCGAGCGGGGATTGGGCCGACGGGTGGATGGACATCGTAAGACGGCTCCGTCCACGGGAGATTATGGTCTATACGATCGACCGCGAAACTCCGGAGGAGGACCTTGAGAAATATACTGTGGAGGAGATGGAGGCTATTACGGCACCGCTTCTTTCGGAAGGATTTTCGATACAGATAAAAGGATAAAACAAAACACTATAGATTATGTCTGATATTTCTAAAAAGTACGGCTACACTCCTGACAAGGAAGCCATCGGAAGGCAGCTTGACCTTATTGCCTCATCCCTCGAGAATGTTGTTTCCGAGGACATCCTCAAGAAGTGTTTCTCCATTATGGACCTTACGACACTTAGTCCCAAGGACACGTATGAGTCCGTCGCCAAGCTGGTCGCAAAGACCGTTTCCTTCCGGAAGGACTATCCGGATTTCCCCCTCCCCGCGTCCATCTGCGTATATCCGAACTTCGCAGCTACAGTGAAGGAAGGCCGCCCCTGCCCCGAACTCCACGTGACCAATGTCGCGGGATGCTTTCCCTCCTCACAGAGCTTCCCCGAGCTCAAACTCAAGGAAGTCGAGATGGCAGTCCTCGCCGGTGCCGATGAAATTGACATCGTCCTCGCGCTGAATACCTTCCTCGCCGGCCATTACGACGCCGCCGGAAAGGAAATAAGGGATACGAAGGATCTTATGGACCGTCTCTCAAAGGAACTCGGACGCCCGCTTTGCCTGAAGGTCATCCTCGAGACAGGCCTTCTTGTCACTCCGGAACTCATCGCTGACGCTTCGTTCCTCGCTATGGAAAATGGCGCTGACTTCATAAAGACATCCACCGGAAAGGTCGAGGTCAACGCAACGCCTATGGCCGCATACGTAATGTGCGAATGCATCCGGAAATACTACGACAGGACAGGGAGAAAGGTCGGTTTCAAGGCCGCCGGCGGCATCTCTTCCGCAATGGACGCAGTTTGTTACTGGTCCATCGTAGGAACCGTCCTCGGTGAGCAGTGGCTTAACAAAGACCTTTTCCGCTTCGGTGTGAGCCGCCTTGCAAACCAGATCCTCTCCGCCGTCAAGGAAGAGACCGTGGTCTACTTCTAAACAAACATATAGCCAAAGATAAAGTTACCCCGGAGACTTGTTTTTTCCAAACTCCGGGGTGACATTTTTGCGGATTTTTCTAGATAAAACCGGAAAGTAACCGAATTACGCACTGTTATTTAGCTTGTTAAGTTCAGTTACGAACTGAAAACAGTCTCCAACGCCGTCGCCGACCTCCTCCTTTCCGCCGAAGTGACGGCGGTGAAGGTCATCCCAGGCGGAGCCGTGAGCAAGCGGTCTGCGGACCGTATACGTATGCCCGTCACCCTCGGGTGCACAAGGTCTGATTTTGGGTGCCGGACCTTGTGCGGTTTTTGTCTCCTGTGGCCGATTTATGCACAAGGTCCCCTGGATGAAATCTGACCTTGTGCAAAAACCCCCTGTTTTGCCCACGGCAAACGGGTTAAGCCGGAAAAATCTACTTCACTGTGGGCATAGGAACGTCGTCGACGGGTGTTGCGAAGTAGGATTCCTCGATGCCGTCTTCCGTTACCTTTATAATGCCGTAGCCGGGATATCCGTGCCCGAGGGCGCGGCATACGGAACCGGCTGTGAGGAACTTGATTCCCTCATACTCGGTCCTCCACTCCTGGTGACAGTGTCCGAAGAAGCAGGCTGTTACGCCGGATGCTTTGAAAAGGTCTATATACTGCTGACGCTTCGAGACGGGGAAGTTGAAGTAGTCCTCCGGCTCGTCAATGCTCTGGCGGATGATGGGGCAATGCATAAATATAAACACGTGCTTGCATTTCGATGCCTCCGCAAGGCGGGCCTTGAGCCATTCCAGCTGCTCTGCCTCCGCATCCTCGACGCCTTCCTTTATGCAGTTGGAGTCCATACCGATGAAGGCACAGCCCTTATGGACAAAATAGAAGCGCTCATAGCCCCTTTGGGCAAGATAACGGTCGCGAAGGGGGCGGTTGTAGCTCATATAATCGTGATTTCCGGGAACAAGCCAGGTCTCGGGAATGAACTTCGCAAGGTTCCGGGAGAAGATTTCTTCGTGCTCGAGGGTGTCCGGATGGTCTACAAGGTCGCCGCAGATTACGACAAGGTCCGGATTCAGTTCGTTCACGCTTCTGACGGCGCGGGCCATAAGCGTGTCTGATACGGCGTGGCCAGGTTCATAGTCGAAAAAGCCCACCTGGGTGTCAGCCATATGGACAAAGGTAAAGGGCTCGAAGCGGGGGCCGCAGGAAACCGCGGCAAGGACGACGGCAAGGGATAGGACGACGTGGGATAGGACGACGGAAAGGGATAGAAGGATCTTTTTCATATGAGTTGGGAAAGAAGTATTGCAATCAGGCCCAGCGGGGCGATATAGCGGATCGCAAACCTGACGACGGGATAAATTTTTATGTTGAAAGGAGCCGTCCCGCCCTGGGTAAGTTCCTCGCGAAGGACATCAGAAGGAATGACCCATCCGGCAAAAATAACGAACAAAAGGCCCCCAAGAGGCATCAGCCAGGTAGTGCAGACGGAATCCAGCGCGTCAAAGACGCCAAAGGGAAGGATACAGAGAATCCCGATAGCCCATACCGCCAGCGACAGCGCTATCGTCGCAACCGGACGTCTCATCCCCGCCTCCTCCACAAGGAAAGCGACGCCCGCCTCCAGCATAGAGATTGCCGATGTTACCGCAGCCGTCAGGATAGTGAAGAAAAACAGGATTGCCGCAATCGAACTGATCCACACCGCCCCTTCCTGGCCCATTCTCTGGAAAATGAACGGCAGAGTCTCGAACACGAGACCGGGACCCTCCGAAGGCGCAATCCCCGCGGAAAATACCGCAGGAAGTATCGCAAGACCGGCAAGGAAGGCGAACAGCATATCCGAAACTGCCGTTCCGATGCCCGACGAAATGATGTTTTCCTCCTTCTTCATATAGGAGGAATAAATCAGGATTGTGCCCACACCAAGAGACAGCGAATAAAACGCCTGCCCCGTCGCTGCGGCTATCGCCTCAGCGTTAATCTTCGAGAAATCCGGCCGGAGAAGGTATTCGACGCCCTTTCCGCCGCCGGGAAGGCTGACGGAGAAAACGGCAATGATAACGATCATTACAAAAAGGACGGGCATCGTAAGCTTTGTAAACGCCTCGATTCCTTTCTTGACGCCCGCAAGGACGATTCCCGCCATCACGAGGACGAATATCGTATGCGAGATCAGCGGCTTCCAGAGGGAACCTGTAAAAGCGGAGAAATACTTTGTCACATCAGCCCCGCTCCCGGAAAAATCCAGCGAGAGAGCCTTGAAAAGATACTGGACGGACCATCCTCCCACGACACAGTAGTATCCGAGAATGAGGATCGGAGTTATGACGGTAAGCAGGGAAAACCACTTCCAGGGGGTCCCGGGGGCCAGCCTCCGCATAGACCCGAAGGCTCCGGCGCCACCCCGGCGGCCGATTACGGATTCGCTGAGGAAGATGGGCATCGCAAGGATAAGGCTTGCGAGGATATAGACGATAATGAAGGCAGCGCCGCCGTACTTTCCCACGATATAAGG
Organism: uncultured Bacteroidales bacterium; assembly: GCA_937900465.1. Taxonomy (GTDB): domain Bacteria; phylum Bacteroidota; class Bacteroidia; order Bacteroidales; family UBA932; genus Cryptobacteroides. The sequence goes on from CALCEJ010000144.1 coordinate 10,784, forward strand.
AAAGCGCCAGATATTCCCGAGGCCGATGGCGGAACCCGCCATCGCCATAATCACGGCAAACCGGCTGCTGAATGTCTCCCTTTCGCCGCTCATCTGCGATTGTAAACGACGAATTCGAATTCGAGGCCGGACTGTTCATCGGCCTGAAGGGGGGATTTCCAGACGGGCTCCCAAATCTCAGGGTCAATCTCCGGGAAGAACGTATCGGCATCCTCCACGACCTTATGGACGTGGGTTATATAGAGCGTGTCCATATCCGGAAGGGCGGCGCGATATACGGACGCCCCGCCGATCACGAAGCACTTTTCCGCACCCGTCGCCTCAGCCTCAGCGTATGCCTCCTCGAAGCTGTAAACGCAGGTTACCTCAGGAATATCCTCTCCACCGAGGTTCAGCACGATGTTCTTCCTTCCGGGAAGAGGCCTTCCGATGGAGAAATATGTGGTCCGGCCCATAATCACGGGGAACCCGTGAGTTACGCGCTTGAAATACTGAAGGTCCTCCCTCAGGTGCCAGGGAAGGGCGTTCCTGACGCCTATTCCGTTATTTTCGCCGATAGCGACAATGATACACTTTTCCATAAGCTTAAACTGCTACGGGGGCTTTGATTGCAGGCCAGGGGTCATATCCCTCCAGGCGGAAATCTTCGTACCTGAAGTCAAAGACGGACTTGACGTCCGGGTTTATTATCATCCTTGGAAGCGGGCGCGGCTCGCGGGAGAGCTGGAGCGCAACCTGGTCGAAATGGTTCCTGTAGATATGAGTGTCTCCTGTCGTGTGGATGAATTCACCGGGCTCAAGGCCGCTGGTACACGCAATCATCATCGTCAGGAGGGCGTAGGATGCGATATTGAACGGAACGCCAAGGAAGACGTCCGCGCTCCTTTGGTAAAGCTGACAGCTCAGACGTCCGTCCGCGACATAGAACTGGAACAGGCAGTGGCAGGGCGGGAGCGCCATCTTGTCCACCTCGCCGGGATTCCAGGCCGATACGAGAAGCCTCCGGCTGTCCGGATTGCGCCTTATCATATCGACGACCTGCGCCAGCTGGTCTATCGTGCGGCCGTCCGGAGCCGGCCAGCTGCGCCACTGGTGGCCGTACACGGGACCGAGGTCTCCGTTCTCATCGGCCCATTCGTCCCATATGGAGACGCCGTTGTCTTTGAGGTACTTGATATTGGTGTCTCCGGCTATGAACCAAAGGAGTTCGTGGATAATGGACTTAAGGTGGACCTTCTTCGTCGTAAGGAGGGGGAAGCCGTCCCGGAGATCGAAACGCATCTGGTAGCCGAATACGCTCTGGGTGCCCACACCGGTCCTGTCTTCCTTCATAACTCCGTTCTCGCGGATATGTCTGAGTAAATCGAGATACTGCTTCATAGGATACAAATATAGCAAAGATTTTGCGTATCTTTGCTTCGCTATGACAACCATCACTAAAAAAATCTGGGGTACGTCCCCAGACGGAAAAGAAATCTTCCTTTACAGGCTTCAGAACGCCTCCGGCGCATATGTTGAACTTTCAAGCGTGGGCGCAGCCATCGTGTCAATCGTCGTTCCGGACAGGGACGGAAAGCTTGACGATGTCGTCCTTGGCTACCCCGAGGCCCTCTCGTATTTTGCGGACGGGCCCTGCTCCGGAAAAATTCCCGGACGCTATGCAAACCGGATTGCAAATGGAAAATTCACCCTTGACGGAAAGGAGTACTCCCTCCCTGTCAACAATGGGCCCAACCACCTCCACGGCGGCCCGGACGGCTTCCAGAACCAGGTATGGGACAGCCGCAGTGGCGGTGACGCCGTCGAATTCCTGTACTTCTCGGAAGACGGCGAGGCCGGTTACCCCGGAAACCTCAAGGCTGTTGCCCATTACTCCTTCGGCGAGGACAATTCCCTGAAGCTGGTGATGACGGCAGAAACAGATGCGCCCACGGTGGTTAACCTCACCAATCACGTCTATTTCAATCTTGACGGCTTCGCCCCCGGCGAGAATGAAGGACGCAGGGTGCTTGACCATATCCTTGAACTTAACGCCAGCGAATTCCTCCCCACGGGCGAAACGCTCATCCCTACCGGAGAGGCCGCTCCCGTCGCAGGGACGCCAATGGACTTTACGACACCAAAGCCCATCGGCAAGGATATCAAGGCTGGTTTTCCTGCCCTGAATTACGGCAAGGGATATGACAACTGCTATCTTATCGACGGTGCTGTTCCCGGCCAGCTTTCAACGGCTGCGGAGCTATACTCCCCTGCTTCCGGAAGGACTCTCGAGGTCCTTACGACCCAGCCGGCGGTCCAGATATATACCGGCAACTGGCTCAGCGGCTGTCCCCGAGGAAAGGGTGGAGCGGTCTACCACGACTACGATGCCGTTGCCATCGAGTGCCAGCACTGCCCGGACTCCCCTAACAAACCGGAGTTCCCCTCGACGGTCCTCCGCCCCGGAGAGGTCTTCGAGGAGGCCATCATATGGGCCTTCGGAAAGCGCTAGTGTATTTGCAGATAAACCGGCAGGTGGTCTGAAACTCCGCCAAGATAGCGGGGGCCGGAGTAGGTGCGGAGAGGCTTCTCGCCGGGATGTGTCCTGTCGCGGACCATCAGGAAGGGAATCCTGACGGCGAAGACCCGGAACGAGGAGTCCGGGAACGCGGATGCCGGAGCTCCATAGAAAAGGTCAATAAGTTCCCAGGATCCGTTGAAGCGGATTGTCCCTTCGCGCCCATTGTACAGGTCCTCAGACAAGAGCCGGAACGAGGGCGAAAGAACGGAAAACGCGGGCGAATCGGGGGTGTCGTTGAAGTCCCCGCACGCTATGACAAGGGAAACGCCAAGGTCCATAAGCGAATCCGCCGCCTCCTTCATCCGGCGCACAGCGGCCGCCCGGCGCGGCTCCGACAAGGCGCCGCCGTACTTTGACGGGTGATGGTTGACGAGGACCGCAAACTCCGACGTGTCCCGGAGAAAGCGGCAAAGCAGGATGTCCCTCGTCGGGAATCCGACGTGACAGGGCTTGGAATCGATGAGCCGGAGCGTCCCCGGCCGGTACAGCAGCGCAACGTCCACTCCGCGGGGGTCGGGGGAGTCATAATGGACATACCGGTATCCGGCTTTCCCGAGGGGCGTGCTCCAGAGGAGTTTACCCAGAACGGCCCCGTTTTCGACTTCCGCCACCGCAACAATGTCCGGAAGCCCGCCGTACCGGTCTGCAATCCAGAATATCCCCTTCGCCACCAACGAACACTTCCGGTAGAACTTCCTTCCGGTCCATCTCTTTTCTCCCGACGGGGAAAACTCTCTTTGCCTTGCCGGAGGCACTGCCCCTCCGGCAAGGACGACAGAATCTGTTTTATAGTCAAACAGGTTTTCAAGGTTCCAGAAGACGATTCTGACCTGAAGGAGGAAGGTTAGTACAAACACAGTCATAGACAAAGGAAGGAAGTTTCTCCAAAAGAAAGGCGGCGAAACGAAAAAAACAGGGATGTGGTTTCTTGTGTGGTTGTTTTTCTCGCGAAATTCCTACCTTTGAAAAAAAAAGTATTGATATGCGACGCTACATATTTTTTGCCGCGGCGGCGGTCCTTGTTGCCGCAGGATGCGGATGTGAAAGAGAGGGCAAAGACAATGGGCCCAAAGAGGAGACAGACCCTCTCTACGAGGATTATACCCGCGTCCCGCTCCGGAGCGAAATCACCCGTGTCCAGCCTATGACAGGAATAGTCCTGTGGTCAGACAGCGGAGCCCGAGGCAAATCATACGTCCAGCTCGAATTTTCCTATATGCTCTACAGCGACATCTGCAGCGAAAAGGATGTATTTGACTGGACTCCCGTTGAAAAACTTCTTGATGGGGCCGCATCCAGAGGCCACCAGGCGGTTATCCGCTTCCGTTACACTTACGTTGGGAAGCAGTGCGCCGTGCCGGAGTACATAAAGGCGCTTCCGGAATACGAAGAGACCGTCGGAAAGAGCGAAGGGAGAACGACTTATTTCCCCGACTGGAGATGCGAAGAGCTCCGCCGTTTCCATAAGGAGTTCCATCGCCGCTTCGCGGAAAAATATGACAAGGACCCCCGCCTCGCCTTCCTTGAGACAGGATTCGGCCTGTGGGCGGAATACCATATCTACGACGGCCCGTTCGTCCTTGGAAAGACATTCCCGTCAAAGGAATTCCAGTCTGAATTCCTCCGCGCTATGCCGGAATGGTTCAAAGAGACGCCCTGGTGCATCTCCGTCGACGCCGCAGACGGACAATATGCGCCTTTCCGCGGGGATAAGGGGCTGCTGGACCTGAGGTTCGGAAACTTCGACGACTCCTTTATGTGCGAGGAATACTATGAGTACAACTACAAGAACTGGCAGTTCTTCGGAGAGGAGCGCTACAAGACATCCCCTCTTGGGGGCGAGTTCAGCTACTATTCTGACTACGACCAGAAACACTGTCTGGACAAGGAAGGAATGTACGGCCGTACCTTCGAGGAAATGGTCCGGAAGGTCCATATGACCTTTATCATAGGAAACGACCAGCCCGGAAAACAGACCGACGAACGCATCACGGAGGCGGCAATGTCTATGGGCTACCGTTTCCGTATCGAGGATTATCGTATAAAGGAAGGCACCGGCGCCGCCGTAAAAATCACGAACGAAGGCGTCGCCCCCATTTACCGCGACGCCTTTGTATCCGTGGACGGAGTCCGTGGGGAGTATAATCTCCGGAACCTCCTTCCAGGGGAGTCGGAATGGGTGGAAATCCCTTCAAAGGACATTTCGTCAAAGTCCGCGCCCGCCATTCTCTGCGACCATCTCGTCCCCGGACAGCAGATTCAGTTCGCCGCAGACGTCAAATAATCCCTCCGGCAGGCTTGTCGCTTGCGGATTCCCGGAAAGTTGGTTATATTTGTATGATTTGAAAACTAATAACTCAAAGATATGAAAACCAGAATCCAGGAAAAATTCAAGTCGCTCTACGGAGCAGAAGGCGAACTCTTTGCGTCCGCAGGACGAATCAATCTCATCGGCGAACACACGGACTATAACGGCGGATACGTATTCCCCGGCGCAATCGACTGCGGAATCATCGCCGCAATCAAGCCAAACGGCACGGACCGCGTAAGGGCATATTCCCTCGATTACGATGAGGCGGCAGAGTTCGGTCTACGCGAAGAGGATGCTCCTGAAGCCGCCTGGGCCCGCTATATATTCGGCGTATGCCGCGAGACCATCAAGCGCGGCGGCAAGGTCGCAGGATTCGACACCGTGTTTGCCGGCGACGTTCCCCTCGGCGCCGGACTCAGCTCTTCCGCAGCGCTCGAAAGCACCTTCGCCTTCGCCCTTAACGAGCTTAACGGCAATGGTATTGACAAGTTCGAGCTTGCAAAGATAGGCCAGAGCACGGAGCACAACTACTGCGGCGTGAAGTGTGGCATAATGGACCAGTTCGCTTCCATCTTCGGAAAGAAGGGTTCCCTTATCCGCCTCAACTGCAAAACCCTGGAATACAAATACTTCCCCTTCGACCCCAAGGGCTACAGGCTCGTCCTTATCGACTCCTGCGTAAAGCACGAGCTCGCATCCAGCGCGTACAACAAGCGCCGCGCTTCCTGCGAGAACGCCGCCGCCGCAATCAGGAAGAATCACCCCGAGGTTGAATTCCTCTCTGACGCAAAGCGCGTATGGCTCGACGAAGTCCGTGAGGAGATTCCCGGCGAGGACTTCCTCCGCGCGGAGTATGTTATCGGCGAGGTCCAGAGGGTCCTTGACGTTTGCGACGCCCTTGAAAGGGGAGACTACGAGACCGTGGGCGAAATGATGTATCAGACCCATTTCGGCCTTTCCCGCCTGTATGAGGTGAGCTGCGAGGAACTCGATTTCCTGAATAAGCTCGCACGAAAGATGGATGTCACCGGCTCCCGCGTGATGGGCGGTGGATTCGGAGGATGCACGATCAACCTCGTCAAGGAGGAACTCTATGAACCCTTCGTAAAAGCAGCGAAAGAGCAGTTCGAAGCGAAGTTCGGCCACGCACCCAAGGTATATGACGTCGTGATCAGCGACGGAGCACGGAGACTCTAAATGAAAAAGACAGCATTAATCATAGTGCTTGCGCTGGTGCCCATCGTGGCGTCGGCGCAATTTGCAACACTCGGGGAGGAGAGGGCGAGGATAAAGTGGCAGGAAACCTCTACGAAGGACTATCGTGTAATCTATCCGGTGGGCCTCGACTCGCTTGGGACGGTTTACGCCAAGTATCTCCAGTACTACAATGTTCCCGTTTCGCTTAGCGCCGGCTTCCGGCCCAACGAGATGTACCGGAGAAGGATGCCCGTAATCCTGCACCCTTATGGCGCAGAGGCGAACGGGGCGGTAGTATGGGCCCCGAGACGGATGGCCCTCTTTACCCTTCCGGATGCTTACGGCTATCTTCCGCCCGTTCCGTGGGAGAAAATCCTCTCCATCCACGAGAACCGCCACGTAGCCCAGATGCAGTTCTCCCGTGACGGCGCCTGGGGGGATCTGTGGTGGTTCGGAGGCGAGTTCCCGCTCCTTATGGTTGATGCCTTTTATGCAAATGCCGGAATCGTTGAAGGAGATGCCGTCGTCGCGGAGACGGGGCTCACCACATCCGGCCGCGGCCGTACCGGCGACTTCCTCGAGTACATCCGGATGAGCTACAAGGAAGGCGACTGGCGGAACTGGTACCGCTGGCGCTACGGCTCATTCAAGCGCTATACCCCGGATTACTACAAGGTGGGCTATATGACCGTCGCGGGAATGCGCTACACCTACGACGACCCTATGTTTATGGACCATTACCTCCATAGCCTCCAAAAGCCCTTCAAGGGTATGCTGGGCCTGCAGCGTACGGTAAAAAAGGACAGCGGGGTAAAGTTCAGGAAAGCCTGGAAGGCGATAGCGAAGGACTTCGCGGATGTATGGGCGGCGGAAGATTCCCTTCGCGGGCCCATCTTCGAAACCGAGCAGTTCACCACCGTCGAGCCCCCCCGGTTCTACGGAATCTACCGCGGCAGCGTCGCCCCGGGAAACGGGAAGATTTATGCCGTGCGCTCGTCGATGGATAAGGCTCCGACGCTCGTGAGCATCGACCGGGACGGAAATGAGAACACGATCCGCCCCTTCGCGGGCGAAAGCTCACTGGCCTTCTCCCAGCTTACCGGAAAGCTCTATTTCTCTGAGTCCATCGCGGACATCCGCTACACGCTGGAAGGGGCCTCGCGCATCCGCGCCGTGGACCCCGAGGGAGGAAAAATCGAGGACCTTACCACTGAGGGGCGTTTTTTCAACCCTTCCGTCTCCGAAGACGGAACCCTCCTTGCCGCCGTGGAATCGCCTTCCGACGGCAGCTCCCGCGTCGTTGTCTTTGACCTCCGGAGCGGAAAGCAGATCCATAGCGCAAAGGCCCCGGACGGGCTCCGCCTAACGGAAACGGCCATCATCGGCGACAGTATTTATATGAGCGGGGTCTGTGACGAAGGGACCGGTATCTGGAAAACTCCCCTTTCCGCCCCCGGCGCCCTATCTCCCGTCATTAAGCCCATCTCCGTGAAAATCAGGACCTTCCGCACGAGCGGAACCCGTCTCCTTTTCACTGCAGACCTTAGCGGAATCAACGAAATCTATTCCCTTGATACCGTAAGCGGCGAGACCCTCCGCCTTACGACAACCCCCTACGGCGCCTCCGATCCCGTTATTTTCGAGGGAAGACTCTATTTCAGCGCCCTTACTCCCAAGGGAAAGCTCGTGAGCAGCAGCGAGGAAATCGCCGCCGCCGCAGATTTCACCAAACCCCACACCTACGTCATAGCGGACGAACTCTCCCGCCAGGAGCAGTTCCTGCTTGAGAACGCTGACCTTCCTGAGCCCGAAATCGTGAAGGTCAAGGCCCATCACGCCCTTCCCACGATCCATTCCTGGTTCCCCTTTGCATACAATTATGACAACTATGTCGTGAACCCGACCAAAAGCCTGAGTGAAAGGACCGCCCTCGGACTTACCGCTTTCTATCAGAACTACACGGGGAACCTTTACGGATATGCGTCGGTACAGGCGAACCGTGATCCGGGGACTGAACGCAAGTGGACCGGCGGAGCCAGCCTTATGATGACCTACGCCGGCTTCAAGCCCGTATTTACCGGAAAAATCACCGTCGGGACCCGTCGTGAGGCCGTCCTGTCGGAGATTGTGAATCAGGTCACGAATGCCACCGAAGGGATCGACATCGGCTACACGTCCCCGGACGAAGGGTATGTGAATGTAGGTAAAGTTCCATACATCGGCGGATACATCGGCGTCTCCTATCCGATGAATCTTTCTTCCGGCGGATGGGCAAGGACAATCGTTCCCTCACTCCGGCTGGATATGTCCAATGATATCATCTCCAGCAGGTATATCGTTGTCAGCAAGGGCGAAGACAGGAAACTGACTCCCGTCGGTTACGGCGGCACGGGTCTGTACGCCTCTCCCTCTGTGAGAGCGACTCTGAATATAGCTGCAGAGACGGCGCGCTCCTGCCCCAGCGCGAGGCTCCTTCCGGAACGTGGGGTCGGAGGTAACGTGGGCGCAAGTTATATGCACGGAGACGGGACGGCCTCCGTATATGGAAACCTGTATGGATACCTCCCGGGAATTCTCAGCAATCACGGCATAAAGCTCTCCGGAACCTACCGCTACAAGTGGTTTGATCCAATGATAGGCAATCTTGTGAACTTCTGGTCTGAGGAGGCGGTTAATCTCACGCCCCGCGGCTTTACGGACGGGGCTTCGGCAGGATATCTCCTGATGTACCTTCCCTCGGTCACACTCCTCGGCGCGGATTACGCATTCCCGCTTTGGGCTATGGACTTTGCCGTCTTCCCGGGAATGTATCTGAAGAATCTCGAACTGGATATTTTCGGGGACTGTCTTTTCGCGGGAGACCACAACCTTTACAGTGCGGGCGCGGACCTTAGCCTCAGGTTTGGAAAACTGCTGGTTATGCAGGATTTCAGCATCGGAGTGAGGGTAACCTACAACGGAGGCTCCCTCTATGACAAATTCCTCTCCGCCGCCTATAAATCCCCGGTCCACGTCAAATTGATCTCAAGCCTTAGTTTCTAGCCTATTATGTCTGTCCTCCAGTGCCCCCGGTGCGGTGAATCCCACAACGTTGAGACCTTCACCAGCGTAAACACCGCCAAAGACCCCGACCTTAAGGCCCGGGTGAAGGACGGCTCGCTGTTCGTGTGGGAATGCCCCCACTGCGGGGCGAAGAACCTCATAAAAGGCGAACTTCTCTATCACGATCCGGAGGAAAAGCTGATGGTCTGGCTCCTCCCGGAAGGGGCGAGGCCGCCGGGTGCCGTGGAGGAAGCGGTAAAGCAGCTCGAAGGCTATACCCTCCGCCGCGTTGCGGACGCCGGAAGCCTTATAGAGAAGGTAAACATCCACGAAGCGGGGCTGGACGATGTCACGGTAGAGATGCTTAAGATGGTGACACGTACGGAGATGTCGGAGAAAACCCCGGCTGTCCAGGATGTCCCGATGAAATTCTTCCGCCTTGACGGTCCGGACAACGACATTATCCTCTCATTCCCCCTCGACGGGTCCCTGCAGGCAGTAACCGTCGGATTCAACGTCTATGAGGACTGCAGGTCCATCCTCTCACGCAACCCCTCCATCGCCCCGGCCCCCGGCTTCGCCGTCGTGGACTCCGCGTGGATAGAAAGTTTTTTCAAATAGTATGAGACCGACGTTCTTAAGATGTGCCCTGATTATTAGTACCTTACTGGCCCCAATAGGCGCCAGGGCACAGTTCTTCTCTCAGGGGGAGGATCCGGGGAGGCTTCGCTGGTATAGGATTGAAACGCCGAACTATCAGATAATATATCCCGAAGGAACGGATTCCCTCGCGAGGGTTTATGGATCTTCGCTCGAGTACTGGCGCGAGGCGACGGGAAGGTCCATCGGCGCGATGCCGAACGAGTTTTCCAAGAAAAAGATTCCCGTCGTCCTCCACACTCACTACACATATCCTAATGCTTCGATGTTCTGGGCCCCGCGGAGGATGGATATCTTCACTGTTCCGGATCCGTACGGGGCGGACCCTACTCCCTGGGAAACAATCCTTACAACTCACGAGCCCCGTCACGCGAGTCAGCTCCAGGCCGGCTACCGCGGAATCTGGAAGCCCTTGAACTGGATTCTCGGGGAAATGTGGCCGGCGGCAGTATGGTCGCTATTCCCGTCCCAGGCACTGTCAGAAGGCGACGCCGTCGTATTCGAGACGGCCGTTACCGGAGGATCCCGCGCGAGGACGGCGGATTTTCTGAACTACTACGACGTCGCCCTTTCCGCCGGTGAGCGGAGGAGCTGGTATGAGTGGCGCTACGGCTCATTCCGCCGCTACACTCCTGACTACTACAAAGTGGGCTATATGACAGTCGCCGGTCTCCGTGTCTTCTACGATGACCCCCTGTTTATGAAGGAGTATTTCGACCACATCATAGCCCATCCCTTCTCCTTCTTCAACCTCCAAAAGCAAGTCCGCCGGGCAAGCGGAAAGAAATTCCTGCCGGCGTTTGACGATATCCAGGACCGTTTCCACGAAATCTGGGAGGCCGATGCCGCCGCCCGCGCCCCCTTCCTCGAATCCGAGCGCCTTACCCCCGCGCAGCGCTATTCAACGGACTACGAATCCCCTCTTTCCATCGACGGGTCCATATACGCGATAAAGCGCGGCCTTGCGGAACCCCCGTGCCTTATCCGCATCTCGCCGGAGGGAATGGAGCAGAGGCTCGCCGCATATCCTTCCACGGCAAGTTCGCTTTATTATGACGAAAACCTTGGAAGGCTGTACTGGAGTGAAAATGTTCCGGATCCAAGATGGTCTCTCGGAGGAACTTCGAGAATCTGCTATTACGATATAAAACAAGGAAAAACACGGGAGCTGACACGCTCCGGAAGGCTGTTCAATCCCCACCCCTCCGCCGACGGCAGGACAGTCGTCGCGGCGGAGTATCCCGTAACGGGAGGCTCTTCCCTTGTTGTCATATCCGCAGAAGACGGCACGGTTCTTCGCAGGACTCCCGCCCCTGCCGGGGTGCAGCTGACGGAAATCGTGTGGCTTGGGGATGAGATGTTCGCCATCGCGCTCTCTGACGGCGGGTACGGGATACTGGACGCGTCCACAATGGACTGCGCGCTTCCCTTTTCGGTCCAGAAGGTTGTGAATCTTCGCACCGCCGGAGAAGGTCTTCTTGAATTCGTTTCCGACCGCACGGGGAAAAACGAACTCTACACGTTTAATCCTGTGACCGGGGAGGTCTTTCAGGAAACGTCTTTCCGTTTCGGCGCAACGGATTTTGCGGCTTCCGGAGCGGAGACGCTCTGCGTTATCCAGGAAACGGACGGCAAAGCGATTCATCGACTGGGCTCATCCTCCCTCCTCCATCGCCCTGTCTCCTTCACTGACGTCCACTCCTACCCAGTCGAGGACGCCCTCTCGCGCCAGGAAGAGGAATTGTCACGGCCGAGGGAGGCCCTGCCTACAGAGGGGTCATATCCACTGCTGCGAATATCAGAGCCCGTACGGTACCGGAAGCTGCCGCACCTTATGCATTTCCATTCGTGGGCCCCGATATTCTTTGATTATGACGAGGTGAGTTCCCTTTCGGGGGATTTGTTCTTCAATGCCGTATCTCCCGGTTTGACCGGGCTGTTCCAGAATACACTTGGGACCTCTGAGGGTTTTCTTGGTTATTCCGCATATCCTTCCGGGGGGAAATGGTACCACGACCTCCGCGGAAAGATAACCTACAAGGGGCTCTATCCCGTGATAGAGGCCTCCGGCTATGTAAGCACATACAGTTCCTGGCAGTACCGCTACTATGAAGTGGAGGACGGGGAGAGGACCCTCGCCGGAACAAACGCCTCGAAGACCGGAGGGCCGGCCGCCCGCGGAGACGTTTCCGTCTATATTCCCCTTTCTTTTTCCCGCAGCGGCATCCATCGCGGAATCATCCCCCGGATTTCATACACGCTGACGAACAGCTGGTTTAACACCGGAACGGTCACGCTCCGCCGTCCGGAAGGTTTCTCGGGTCCGCTTGGATTCTCCGGATATACGGAAGGGAAGTATAAGATAATGCAGGCTGTGACGGCTTCTTTAAGGGCATACAGTATGCTCGGAAGGGCTCCCAGTCAGACCTATCCGCGATGGGGGATCGGAGCGGAAGCGGGCTTCAGGATGCGCCCGGGGATAACTGGGATTTATGCGCCGGATGCGTATGGCTATCTGTATGGGTACCTTCCGGGGTTTACTCCCGTACAGGGGCTCAGGCTTTCGGCGATGTCCCAATTCGAATTCCGCGAAGGGAGCGTCTTCGGGGAGAATGTGGTAAATACGATACCAAGGGGAATCCCCGGCGTAGCCTCTTATGTCGCAATGTACAGCACCTCACAGGTAAAGTTTACGGCAGATTATGCAATTCCGGTCTATGTGGGGGATATTTCGCTGCTGAGCCCGGTGGCTTACATCAAGAATTTCCTCCTTATTCCCCACGTGGACTTTTCCATTCTTGGCGGAGGAAATCTCGCCGGAATGAATCTTTTCAGCGCAGGGGCGGATATAACGGCCGGCCTTGCGAACCTCGCGTGGTTCCCGTTTGACTGCTCCGTGGGCGTTTCCTTAAATTACATCGGCGGCTCCGCCTTCCAGGCGTTCGAGGCGGACGGCTTTACCCCAACCGGAACGATTGGGGACCGTCTCAGCGCATCGCTTGTTTTCTCAATGGACATCTAGCCGAAGAGCCGGGCCTGTGTTGCTATTTTCCAGGCAGGGCCTTGACGTAGATATCCTGCTGGGGGAACGGGATTTCAATCTCGTGGGCGTTAAGGGCGTTATATACGAGTTCTTTCGCCTTGGCGGCGTAGGGTCCCTTTTCTTCGACGGAGACGAACTGCATTACGGAGAGATTGACGGAGCTGTCCCCGAAGTCCTGGAATCGTACCTGGACACCAAACTTCGGATCAACGACATCGTGACCGTACTTATCCTCCTTTCTGAGAGGTTCGAGGGCCTCGATGACAATCTTCCTGACCTCCTCCACGTCTGAGCCATATTTCACGCCAACCGTGAAGGAGAGGAGCTCGTAGGAGTGATTCTTCGTCAGGTTCTTGAAGTTCTTGTTGAACAGGGTGCTGTTCGGGAAGGCCATCACGGCCCCGTCGGCAGCGACAATCTGGGTTGTCTGGTAGGTGATGCTGTCAACTTTTCCGCGGACGCCATCACACTCTACGTAGTCACCCACGCGAAGCCGCCCGGACATAAGCTGTACTCCGTAGAAGAAATTGTTCAGGATATCCTTCATTGCGAAACCAAGACCCGTTGCAAGGCCTGCGCCTACAACCTTTATCGCCGCTGTAGGTATTTTCAGCAGGGCGAACAGCAAAATGACATAAATGCCCCACAGGCTTATGCCGATGACATTCCTTGCAAGGGTGAAGTTAACCTCGTTCTCCTTGATCATCTTGCCGCCGGAAGCCTTTGTAAGCGAGCGTATCTTATACTGCCTGTAGAGGGCTTTCCCAAGGTAATTCAGGAAACGGAAGACATAGAACAGGGTTACCACGAGAAGAATCTTCGAGAAGGAAAGGCTGATATAACCTTCAAAGTTCAGGAACGGGAACTGGGCGTACTCCTTGAAAACTCCGGTGAGGTCAAACACGCCGGAAGCCATAAAGACGCTCAACGGGACGGAAAGAACGATCGCAATGGGAAGAAGGGCCTGCTTTATGAGCGCGTGGGGCCAGGTTACGGCTATCAAGTCTTCGTCGGACTTACCCGTCATCTCAGGATGCTCCTTGCGATAGCGGAGCTTCATCTCCTGGATATGATTCCTGTAGTAAAGGTTCAGGATATCGTAAACAGCGTTCACGCTCTGCAGAAGCGTAAGCTGGAAGAACCACCAGATAAGCAGCTGGACACCGAGGAGTACATACCCCGCCAATGCGACGCAGGTTGTTATCACCATCATCAGCATAGACACCCATCCGAAAACGATGTCGCTCTGGGGAAGGGCCTTGCGGTAGCGCGCAAGGGTGAAGCCCTGCCAGACGGTGAAAAGAAGCAGAATCGGAGGGAAGATGATGTTGATGAGGCTGTTGGGGATGAAGATAATCCGGAAGGAGATTATGATAAGGCACATCAGCATCGTCGGGAGATACAGGCCGATTCCCTTCTTCACGCTGTCCTCATCAACCCTGATAATCAGCGAAATGAGGATTGCGGCAAGCATCCAGGCGAACTCGACGAGTATCTTCGATGCCATTGAGAAGAAATGCTGCGTGGAGAAGGCGCTCGCGAGCATAATGGACAGGGCGAAGATAACGACGGTAGAGATAAGGGTCGTCGTGAATTTGTTTTTCACCAGCCGCTCGCTCTTGAAAATCCTGGACCTCCGGGTCAGTACCGTCACAAGAAGGATACTCAGCGCAAGCGCCACGATGAGATAACCGAGGGCGAACAGCGAGAATCCGAGCACCATGGGCCCTCTCCACTGGCTGTTGATCCCCTGGTTTTCGCGGAGGCTGTATTTATCCTTGTAGTCGTTGGTTGCGGTTCTCCAGTAGCGCTTGAAGGATTTCAGGAGGGTGAAGTAGTCCGTCTGCCCGTCGATGAAAATCTTGCTCTGGACGGTCTTATAGCGGTCCTGGGCATAATCGTAGGCGGATTTCAGCATGCTGGCGGTCTCCTGGTAGTGAGTGCTGTCGCGGACCAGTCTCTGCTTCTGCTCCCGGCTCATAGCGAGCAGCGCCTCTGCGAAGAACAGGCAGCTGTCGCGGTCCGCCCTGCCGACGGAATCCAGCTGGAACGTCTCCTCTTCCTCCTGTGCTCCAAAAGGACGGCGATGGGAGATTGTGAAAGCCTTCGGCGCACTGGTTCCCGCGTCAAGGACTACAACGTTTCCAAGGCTGTCGAGATACTCGACCGTCGTTGACGGCGGAAGGCTCCGCAGCGTATGGATGAGTCTGTCATACCTGTCGATGTCTATATCAAGCCGCTTCACGATCTGGTCGAATGGCATCTTCCTCGAGGAGAACTCGTCATACTGGCGGGACACCTCGTTCAGGGCATAGGTCATATCGAAGGTATAGTCCTGCTTCTGGGAATACAGCATCAGGGACAGCTCGTTGCTCTTCTGCATCATAGAAACGAGGCGGGCGTGCTGACGGTCGCCGCTACCCTTCATCCGCTGGTTCAAACGGGCGGAATTGCGGTATGTCGCGCTGAGCTCGTAACGGAGAACAGACAGGGTCTGGGCCAGGTCCTTCTCGTTAAGGACAGCGAAAACGGGAACGGCAAGGAGCAGCGCGACGGCTGCCGTCACAATGGATTTCTTCTTCATCGGAGGGTTGTGTTTAGATAATGAAGGACTGCGGAGACGCTCTTGTCCTTCAGGAGGACCGTCTTGTCCGCAGAGAGGAGATATACAGAGGGGATGGCGGGGATATGATACAGGGTATTGCCGCGAAGGACCATCGCCGGGTCATAAGCAAGTGTCCAGGATGAGGGGTAGTCGCCAAGGTGACTCCGCCAGGCGTCAACATCCTCGTCAATATACATACTCAGGACAGCGGTGTCCAGAAGGACCGGATCCGCCTCAAAAGCCGCGATAAGTTCCTTGCAGGCGGTACAGTCAGGATTTCCGAAAACGAGGATGAGGGGGTCTCCCTCCACGCCGTAAAGATGCCCCTTGCGCCCGTCCGGGCCCATAAAAACAAAGTCCGCGGCCTTCGATCCCACACGGTTCATCGAGCACATCGCTTTCTCCCATTCCGGGACAATGCGTTCCGGAGAGCCCTCCGGATACATCTCGCATACCACGCTGACAAAAGGAAGGTAAAGGTCTTCGTCCCTCAGCGGTGAGGCTCCGTCAAAAAGATATTTCCTGACGAGGGAGACAATCTCCGGAACGTCCTTCGAGCCGGGATTGGAAGCGTGAAAGGCGGCAAGTCTCAGGGCGTACTGTTCAATAGTCCTGATTCCTTCTGAAAGGGGACCGCCTTCCGCGAGGTTGACGATTACGCTGACCTCCGTTTCAAGGTCATCCTGAGGTTGAGGAGGCGGAGAAGACGGGCTCTTCTGTCGGGAGCGGCCGGCGCAGGAACAAACGACGGCGGCGGCAATGAGTATCGCCGTCGCCGTCAATATTCCGTTCCTTAATGTGGCCACAGGGAATTACACGTTGAAAAGGAAATGCATGATGTCTCCGTCCTCCACGACGTAGTCCTTTCCTTCGATGCCCATCTTGCCGGCGGCACGTACCGCCGCTTCCGTCTTGTAGGTTACGAAATCATCGTACTTTATTACCTCCGCGCGGATAAATCCGCGTTCGAAGTCCGTATGGATCACTCCGGCAGCCTTCGGGGCCTTGTCTCCCTTACGGATTGTCCAGGCGCGGCACTCGTCCGCCCCGGCCGTAAAGAAGGTCTGGAGATTGAGAAGATGGTATGCTCCCTGAATGAGACGGACGACTCCGGATTCTTCGAGGCCAAGCTCCTGAAGGAACATCTGGCGGTCATCGTAATCCTCGATTTCAGCTATCTCAGACTCTGTTTTTGCCGCGATTACAAGAATCTCCGCATTCTCGTCCTTAACCGCCTCGCGGACGGCCTCAACATACGCGTTGCCGGATGCAGCGGATGCGTCATCCACGTTGCAAACATACATTACCGGCTTATTCGTCAGAAGGAGAAGATCCTTTGCGAACTGTTCCTCTTCCGCATTTTCGGGCGTGACGGTCCGGGCGCTGTGGCCCTGCTCCAGGGCGGCGCGGTAGCGAAGAAGGAGAGAGAGAAGTTTCTTCGCCTCCTTGTCGCCTCCCGTAGTTGCCTGCTTTTCAACCTTTTTTATCCGGTTTTCAACCGTCTCAAGGTCTTTTATCTGGAGCTCCAGGTCCACAATCTCCTTATCGCGGACCGGGTCGATGCTGCCGTCGACGTGGACAATGTTTCCGTCGTCGAAACAGCGCAGCACGTGAAGAATCGCATCCGTCTCGCGGATGTTTGCAAGGAACTGGTTGCCGAGTCCCTCCCCTCTGGATGCGCCCTTGACAAGTCCTGCGATGTCGACTATCTCAACTGTTGCGGGAATAGTCCTCTTGGGCTTGCATATCTCTGTAAGGACTTCGAGCCTTCTGTCGGGAACGTTGGTTGACCCGACATTAGGCTCGATAGTGCAGAAGGGAAAGTTGGCGCTCTGGGCACGCCCTGAACTGATGCAGTTGAAGAGCGTGGACTTGCCTACGTTAGGCAGGCCTACTATTCCACAGCGGAGTGCCATACTCCGTAACTGTTAATAGAAACGCTCGCGGTTGTCCTCAGTGTCGGTACCTTCCTGCATAATGGACATCAGGCGGTATGCGGCAAGCTGGGCGAAGCGATTGTGATAAGTGGCGGCGTCATCCTCCGTGAAGTGAGACTCCACGGTACGGCCGGAAACATTGAACACATACACTCCGGTGTTTCCTGCGACAGGACCGGTAAGTACATTCTCGGGAGCGCCTGAGACAGCTCCGACGAACTTGCTGTCGAGTCCTCCGTAGTAGGACATCGTGGCGAAGGAGACTTCGTCATTGTGGCTGATGGTGGTTCCGAGCGCGTCTGCGATGGACTGGAGGTCTGTGAGGCCTTCAATCCTCTCACGGACGGCAGCGACCTGCTTCTCAGCGGCCTTGTCAGCATAGAGGGTGTTCTCAATGTAGGAAGAGACCTGTGAGACGGGGGCGTAACCCTTCTTGTGGACGTCCTTGAGGGCGGCGACGAAGAAGTAGTTCTGGTCCACGGTGATGATGCTGGAGGCGGTACCGGGCTTTGCATCGAACGCCCAGCGGGTGACAGCCTTTGCCCTCTTTATCGTTCCGTAGGTATCAGTTCCTTCGTTGATTGTAAGAGGGTGGGCATAATGACCGGCGGAAGTGCAGGCGGCGGCGAAGTCTTCATACTTGCCGTTTGAAAGGGATGCCAGGTTGTTCGCCTTGTTGTATGCTTCGTTTGCCGTCTCTGAAGAAGCGACGGTCTCCGCGTGGAATACGGCGACTTTCTTCTTCTGGACGGGAGCGGTTGTCTTTGTAACCTCGAGAACATAGGAAAGGGCGCCGTTAGTGACAGCGTAAGGCTTGTTCTTAGGGGCTACGAGAAGGCTCTGGAGACCGCTTCCGCGAAGAGCGGACTGGGTCAGCCATCCAAGGTTTCCGATCTCGCCGTCAGCGGCGGAGTTCTTGTCGATGGAGAATTCTTCAGCAAGTGCGGAGAAGTTCGCTCCCCTCTTTCCAAGCACGTTGACAAGGGAGTCTGCGGTGTTGCGGGCACCTGCGCCGCGAAGGACGATGTAACGGACGTATACGGAATCCGGGACGGCAGCCGTCTCCATAATCCTGGCTGCCATAAAGTCATCGCCGGCACGGACGACGGGGGAGACTCCGGAGCGGTTGGCGCTTACCCAGCTGTCAATCTCGCTGTTGACAGATGCAAGCTCACCGGCTTTGTACCAAAGCTCGTCATAAGTGGTGACGGAGTTGTTTCTCTGAAGGAACTGGCGGACGTTTTCGGTAGTGCCGAACTCGTCATAAAGAGCGGCGAATGCTTCGTTTGCTGCTGCGACATCCTCAGCGGAAGGCTTGACCTCGAACACCACGTATTCAATGTCGCGGGTTTCCTTGGGCTGGGAGAACTGCTCCTTATGGGCCTTGTAGTAGTCCTTGATTTCCTTGGAGGAGACGGTTACGGTCGTGTCACGGGTATAGGTGAAGGGGACGGTCACGAAGTCCACGGAGGAAACGGTGTTGTTGTCCGCAATCATCCGGGCCTGCTCCGCGTCGTTCTGGAAATCAGCCGCAAGCATAAGGGCGTTGTACTTCTCGTGGTAGCGGGCGGATACCACCTGCTCCATAAGGAAGTCCCAAAGGAGGCTGAGGCGGCCGGTCTCGTCGACTTCCTTCTGATCGAGGAACTCGCGGAGGGCGTCGGGGGAGAACTGGGCGTTCTCAGTTGCGAAAATACCGGACTGGACAAGCACGGGGGAGGTGTTTTCCTCGCCCATAAGGCCGAGGAGTTCGTCCTTTTCGACGTAGATGCCGGCCTTGTTGGCCTGGGCGATGAACATCCTGCTGTCAAGGAGGGAGTTCCAGGCGAGGTCACGGACCTGCTTCTGGGCCTCTTCAGAGTTTGCGCTGGCTCCGTTGAGCATTTCGAACACTGCGGAATACCTTGCAACCTCGCTCTCGAATTCGGTATAGGAGATACCCTTGCCTTCGATTCTTCCTACGTCATACTTGGAAGAAATGGACTGGATAGTCTGAATGACCTGACTGGGGTCGATGATGAACAGCAAAAGGGGAAGGGCCACCGCGATGGAAAGCCAGATACCCCACTTGCGAAGTTTCTCTAAAACTGCCATTTTATCTTACTTTTATAGTTTTTTCAAATAAGGGTGCGAAGATAGTTATTTTTTTCTTTATCTCCCAAGAGGACCGATAAAATTAACCGAATCAATCTGAACCTTGGTCGTATCCTGCACCACGACTCCGTAGCTGTCGAAGGGACGGAGTATGATAGAATTGCGCGCCATTTCGTCCGACTGCATTCCGTATCCCTGCATATATCCGGAGGGTGAATACATCTTGACGTAGCTGTCTGTATATATTTCTTTTTTGGACTGGTCCCAGTAAATCGTATCCGTCTCCATCGTCTCCTGCTTGACTATGTTACGGATGCGGACGTTTCCGAAAGCGGACCATTTCTCCGTTTCGGTACGGCGGTCGTGACGGGCGGCATCGGCCTTGATCAGGGTTTCGAGGACGCCGTCCTCCGCGTATCCATACACGGAAATGCCCTCCGGGAACAGGTCGAAAGCGGTTGTGTCGCCTTCGTATACCTCCATTCTGGGGGCTTCCACCCTCATCTTTACCCGTCCGTTCTCGCTTTGGACGAAGAACATGCTGTCAACGGTCTGGACAGGGTGAGAGTGAAGGTCGATGGCTTCCGCCTGGCCCAGTCTTGCCTTGCAGGAATATACGATGAAAGCAACCGCCGCAGCGGTTGCCATCATCTTCAATATTCCGGTATGGCGTTCCACTCCCTACTTGCTCACGCGGACAGTCGTGGTTGCGCTCAGGCCACCGCAGCTGACGGTGTAGGACTGGCCTGCGGAGAGGTCATACATAAAGATTTCGCTGGCCTCAGGGTAGTTGCGGGAGACGTTCGCGATGGACGCGGCTGCGTTGTCAGCAAGGCTTTCGTCCGCATTACGGGCTTTCACATAGTAGTCTGTCGCTGCCCAGTAGCGCGCATACTTGTCAACGTCATCGACGCAGGACGCGGAGGCCCAGAGGTTTCCGAGTATCATATATGCCCTTCCTGCGTATCCGTAGCCAAGGTCGACTGCCTTACGGGCCGCTTCTGCGGCTTTTGCGCGGAGACCGTTGGAGTATGCGAAGTTCGCGAGGGTATAGTAGTACTGGGCGTCAGTCTCGTCGTCGGACTCCTCGTAAGCGATTGCCTCCTCGAGATAATGGACTGCCTCCTGAGTGTGTCCACGGGATGCGTTCAGCATATACAGTCCGTATGCGGAACGATAGGAAGGATCGTTCTTGTGCAGGCTCGTGACGGCGCGGAAGTACAGGTCGTTGGAGGTGCAGCCTTCTGCGGAGTTCATAAGCTTCACGATATTCTGGAGAAGGGATATGTTCTCAGGATCCGCATCGTAGCGGGGGCCGAAGATCGCAAGGAGGTTGTCGCAGCTTGCCACCTTGGAATCCGCGAAGAGGCTCTCTATCGCAGCCTTTGCGTTGGCGTCGTCCTCAGCCTCTTTCTCATTCTTTGCAACGGCTGTGGTGATATCCTCAGTCACGATGTCGTAAACCCTGATGACATCATCGGCAGTAAGTTCTCCGTCCCTGTAGAGGTTGATGGAGGACTGGAGGTAGTTCACGAGGATATTGCTGGTTGTCTCGTTGCCAAGCTCCGCGGTGATTGCGCCCAGGTTGTCATACAGGTAACGGCTGTCCGCGTTGCGGTAGTTGATCATATACTGACCCTTGTTGTTGAGGATCGTCGCCTTCTGGCTCTTTCCCTTGAGGTTGGGATAGAAAATAAGGCGCTGGTCCTGGAGGGTAAGAAGGCTGTCAATGAGCGCCTCTGCGTACTCGGGATTCTTGCGGCGGTTGCGGTCTATCTCCCTCTTGAGAAGGGTTGAGCCGTGGATGAACATATTCTGGGATGCAGTGCCGGGGCATATTGCGTATGCCTTCCTCCAGTTAGGGAGGGCGGAATCAAAGTTCTTCTGCTTATAATACTCCTGATAGTAGGAAAGGTATATCAGGCACTGTGCGCTGTCCGGTCCGAACTTACCCTGTGCGGAGGCGGTGAAAACGCTTCCGAAGGTAACGAAGACGGCGGAGATCAAAATAGCAAGTCTTTTCATATCTGTTGCATTTTTTGTTATTCATACTGGTACTTCCTGAACCATATGTCGAATATGTTGAATCCGACGTGGAACGAGAAGAACGTTTCCTTTACCGGAGCTCCTCCGAGGCCGGTATATCCGGCTTCCAGGGCGACCGTGAGTCCATTATACCAAATGTACACGGGAAGTGTTGCTCCAATAGTTATGCCAACCGTGCCCAGCGGCTTTCCGTCCACCTTGTAATAAGACTGCTCGAAGTACGCTCCGGCGCGGTATGTCGCGCGGTTAAGGTAGTGACGGATATCGTTTGCGTTAGGGACGATTTCAAAGCCTCCGCGGATGGATTGGGCTATTCCTCCGGTAAAGGGATGAGAACTGTTGTTCATAAAGCCGCGGAAGGAGTCGAATCCCGTTCCGGTCCAGTTGCCGCGGGTATAGTCCATCTGTACTGCCCACTTGTCTCCCTTCCGGAAGGAAAGTCCTGCTCCGAGTTCGTCTCCGAACGACAGGCCTTCGCCCTTCAGGGGGGTCTCAGCACGGGAAATGCGGTTTCCGTCCGAGGACATTGACCAGTAATCGTAAGCGATGGATTGGCCGCGCATTGCGGCTTTCATACGGTAGGTGGCGCCAAGGGAAAGCTTGTAGTTTCCGCCAAGGGGCTGCTCGTACTGCAGGCCGAATTTGACGGTGGAAGCTTTAACCTGGATAGTGTCTCCGGCGGCTATGCTCCTGAAAGAACTCTCGGAAAAAGAAACACTTGAGTACTTGTCGATATTACCGAACAGGAACATATACTGCGCGCCTATCGAGAGGCGGTTCCAAAGGGTTACTCCGCCCCCGGCGAACAGCTGGTAAACGCTGCCGGTACCGCCGGCCGCATATGTACGGCTGCCGGTATAGCCTATGCTGGATTCGCCTTCGGAAGACTTTTCAGTAGTCGTTGTGCTGTATCCTATATCGCTGAAAGGGGTAAGGCCCACCATAAAAGCGGCGTTCCTCCACAGCGGGAAGGAAATTGCGAAATCGCTGATATTGTAGATATTGCCTATGCCCTTTGAGTTTCCGTCACGGAACAGGGACGCCTTTCCGGACAGGCCGAAGTCCGCCATAAAGGAGAGGGAGTCACGGGCCGTTACCGACGCGGGATTAAGGATGTTCATAAAGCGGTGATTCCTGTCCGCTATACCCGTACCGCCACGGCTGAAAGAATAAGCGTTTCCAAGGCTGTGAAGGTTTCCTATCCCGTATACGGAATAAGGGGAGTACCCGCTGAAGGTACCCTCCGTCTGGGAATATGCCGCTACCGAAAACAGAATTCCGGCCACGGCCGCTGCTATCCTTCTCATCTTACCTCTTGCCATACTGTCCTGCAATTATTGCAAGCCCCATTGAAACAAGGTTACAAATTACAAAGATGGAGTTTTTCATCCTTTTTGCAAAATAATTCGCGTCTCCTCCGGTAAACACAACTATATTGTCCGGGCTGAGGCTCAGGTAGCCGTTAATTTCAAAGACTATGCCTGTAACGACTCCGGCTTCAATCGAAGTTTCCTGGGTTGTACCCGTCACCGGCGGCTCTTCGGGAAAATTCAGGACCGGAAGGGAACGGGAATAGCGGCCAAGCGCCTTGAAGCGGGTACGGCACCCGAGCGAAATGTTTCCGCTCTGGTAGAGACCGTCGGAGGATATGAAATCTATCGTCAGGGTAGTTCCGAAGTCAACTATCGTCGAGGGTTTCCCATTGAAGAGGTAACGGACCGCTATTATGGATGCAGCCCTGTCGCCGCTGAGGAATCCCGGGAGGGAATTCCGCTGCGAGACGTCTTTATGGGCCGGGTCCATTATGACAAGTTCGCCGCATTCTGCGCGGAGTATGTCCATATCTTGTTCCGATATTTCCGTACCGGAGCATACTACCATAACGTCCGGCTTCTGCTTGGCGGTGACGGAGAGGATGAAGTCCATAGTCTTCTCCCCCTGGTAACGGAATGTCTTTCCGAGCGTGATTCCGTCAGCCCAGGCCGCCTTAAGGGCAGTGTTTCCTATTTCAACAAGCAGATTCGCCATAGGGCTGCGAATTTAGCTATTATTCAAATCTTTTCAAAATATCGTGGGCCCGACGGAGAGATTCCACCCCCCTTGTCACAATCCTGAGGCGCCCGCCGTCCTGGTTGAATTTATATCCCGGGCCCATCGCCGTCGCCTTTTTCATAACCTTCTCAAAGACAGGGCTCTTGTAATATGGTGACATAGGGTTCGTGACAAAGAACATAATCAGCATTCCGTTCTTGATTATTATCTTGTCGAATCCGAGCCTCTCTCCGGCGTTCCTTATCTTTACCACGTAGAAAAGGTTCGACACCTCGTCCGGAACGGCGCCGAAGCGGTCTTCCAGCTGGGAATACAGGCGGTCTATCTCCCTGGAGGATTTCATCGCGTCAAGCTGCTTGTATATCCGGATCTTTTCTGCGCTTATGTCTATGTATGTGTCTGGAATAAATGCAGGCTTATCCGTCTCAATCGTACAGTCCTCGACGAACTTCTGCTCGAGGGAATCGCTTCTGAATCCTGTTTCAATCCCTATTTCCTCCATCGCCTCCGCAAGGATCTTCTGATAAGTTTCAAGGCCCATATCGGAGATGAAACCGCTTTGCTCAGCGCCAAGCAGATTGCCAGCCCCCCGGATATCCAGATCCTGCATAGCGATGTTGAATCCGCTTCCAAGGTCCGAGAACTCTTCAATTGCGCGGAGACGGCGCCGCGCGTCGTCCGTTATGGACACAAGAGGCGGAACTATGAGGAAGCAGAAGGCCTTTCGGTTGGACCTTCCTACCCGGCCGCGAAGCTGGTGAAGGTCTGAAAGGCCTATGTTATGGGCCTGGTTTATTATTATGGTGTTTGCGTTAGGAATATCGAGGCCGTTCTCTATGATGGTTGTACAAAGAAGTAGGTCGAAGTCTCCGCGAATAAAACCAAGCATCCTGTCCTCGAGTTCCTTCGGGGCCATTTGACCGTGGGCCACACAGATTTTCATATCTGGAACGAGCCTGTGGAGGATTTCTTCGATTGAGGGTAGTTCCTCAACTTTGTTGTGGAGGAAGAAAATCTGTCCGCCCCGGTTGAGTTCATATTCTAGGATGGACTTTATTTCAGCTTCGTCGAACATTATAATCTCCGTCTGGACGGGGATGCGGTTAGGCGGCGGCGTGTTTATGATGCTGAGGTCGCGGGCCCCGAGAAGGGAGAACTGGAGGGTCCTGGGGATAGGTGTAGCGGTAAGGGTAAGGGTATCGACGCTTTCTTTCAGGTGCCGAAGCTTTTCCTTTGCGCTTACGCCGAATTTCTGCTCTTCATCTATGATAAGAAGGCCAAGGTCCTTGAATTTGAAACCGTCCCCCAGTATCTTGTGAGTGCCTATAAGTATATCTATCTGTCCCTCGGAAAGTTTTCTCTTTATTTCCGTTATTTCTTTCGCCGTCCTCAGGCGGCTTACGTATTCGACGGTGCAGGGAAGGTCTTTAAGGCGAGCCTTGAAGGTTTCAAAATGCTGGAGTGAAAGGATCGTGGTAGGTACAAGGACCGCCACCTGTTTACTGTCGTAAACGGCCTTGAAAGCGGCCCTGACAGCCACTTCCGTCTTTCCGAACCCAACATCGCCGCATACGAGACGGTCCATCGGGCAGTCGTCCTCCATATCTGCCTTGACCGCTGCCGTCGCTTTCTCCTGATCCGGCGTATCTTCGTACATAAAGGAGGATTCCAGTTCCTGCTGGAGATAAGTGTCAGCTGAGAAAGCGAATCCCCTGGATGCCTTCCGTTTAGCGTAAAGTGCTATCAGTTCCTTTGCTATATCCTTTACCTTGGACTTCGCTCCGCTCTTGAGGTTAGTCCAGGCGCGGGAACCCAGCCTGTTTATCCTCGGGACTTCTCCTTCCGCACTGCGGTAACGGGATATCTTATGGATTGCGTGGACGGATACAAAGACTACATCGTTGTCCTTGTACATTATCTTCACGACCTCGTGGAAGCGTCCCTTATCGTCTTTCATCTTGACAAGTCCGCCGAATATCCCGATTCCGTGGTCTATATGGACAACATAGTCGCCTATGTTGAATGATGTAAGTTCATTAAGGGTAAGCTGTTCGCTCTTTTCGACGCTCCTCCGGAGCCGCACACGCTGGAAACGGTCGAATATTTCGTGGTCTGTATAGCAGCAGATGCGGTTTTCATTATCGATAAAGCCGCTGTGGATGCTGCTTCCGGGGACGAACTCCGGGAAAACCGTAAAGTTTTCCTCTTTCATTATGGCCCTCAGGCGGTCCAGCTGCTTCTCTTTTTCTCCGAAAATAACAACCCTGTACCCCTGCTCCATCCTTCTTGATATATCCTCAAGAAGAAGGTCGAAGTTTTTGTTGAAAACCGGCTGCGGAGTTATATAAAACTGAATTTTTCCTGCTTCTACGCCACTGAGAGGGGGGTCGATGTAAACTTTTTGAAAGTTTCCCGATTCTTCGAAGAAGGGTTTTCCGCTATACATATCCGAAGAATCAAGCCACAGTGTCGTGCTTTTCGGGAGTATGGAAAGTATGGAAACCTCCCCTCCTTCCGTGGAAGAAATATCCGGGATGATATCCGCTACATCCGGTTTATCAATTGAGAGCTGAGTGTTACAGTTGAATATGGTAATCTTGTCAACCTCGTCGCCGAAGAAAGATATGCGGTAGGGATTTTCTATGGAATAAGAGAAAATGTCTATAACCGATCCCCTTACCGCATATTGTCCGGGTGCGCTTACAAAATCAACCTTTTCAAAGCCCATTTCCGCAAGGCGGTCCCTGACGGTGGAAAAACCCGCGTTTTCATTCATATGGACGGTCAACATTGACATTTCCATATTTCCGACAGGCGGGATCCCTTCCTCAAGGGCTTCAGGATATGTTACAATGAATGTTTTTCCTTCTTTCCAGGACATAATCTTCCCTATGGCGGAGGTTCTCTGGACGGAAAGCGAAGATTTATAGTTGGATCTTGCGACTGCCTTACCGGAATCAGGAAGATAGAATACACAGTCACCTTCAGTCAGGTTATAAAGGTCAGACGCTGCATATTCTGCGGCCTCCCTCGTTGGTAGTATTATAAGGTTTATACCTTCCTTGGCGGATTCTGACACGACAAACCACCGCGCGGAAAGAAAAAGGCCGGTGCAGAAGATTTCTCTTCTACGGCTTAATTCTTTTCGCAGGTTACCGGAAGCTGCTTCACTTATCTTTATCATTGTTGAAAAACCTGTTGATAACCCTGTTAAAAAAGTGTCAGTATTTCCGTCTTTTGTTTTTTCAACAATCAACAAACAGCGGAACGGGGGTGTTTTTAACAACCTAAATCATTATCAATAATTTGATTTTTAATGATTTACTGACATTTTTCAACATTTCAACAGCACGTATAACAACAAATTATCTAAAAATAAAAGTTATATTTGTAAATCTAAAAACCCGGAGGACGTTTTACGATGGACGAATTCGACCCGCGCGAGAGTTCAGCGCACAAAGATAATGAATTGGACGGAATAATCAGACCGCAGACCCTGGATGATTTTACCGGACAGAATGAAATAGTTTCGAACCTTGGTATATATATCAAAGCGGCGAAAATGAGGGGTGAGGCGCTGGATCACGTACTTTTCCACGGGCCTCCCGGACTGGGAAAGACTACCCTTGCACATATCATTGCAAACGAGATGGGCGTCGGGATGAAGGTTACGTCAGGACCTGTGCTTGCAAAGCCTGGGGATCTGGCGGGGCTTCTGACGGGACTCGAGGAAGGGGACGTGCTGTTCATAGATGAAATCCACAGGCTGTCTCCTGAGGTTGAGGAATACCTGTATTCCGCGATGGAGGATTTTGTAATTGATATAATGATTGACAAAGGGCCCGGGGCCCGAAGCGTCAGGATATCCCTGAATCCATTCACCCTCATAGGCGCGACAACCCGAAGCGGCCTTCTTACCGCTCCTCTTCGTGACCGTTTCGGTATCACTTGCGCCCTGGAGTATTACGATACGAACGAGCTCCGGAGAATTGTAAAAAGGAGCGCCGGTATACTTGATATTGAAATAGATGAAGAAGCTGCCGGGGAGATAGCGATGAGAAGCCGCGGTACGGCGAGGATTGCAAATGCGCTCCTGAAAAGGGTGCGTGACTTCGCCCAGGTTCTCGGAGACGGCAACATCGACCTTGACATAGCCCGCTTCGCCCTCGATAAACTGAAGATAGACAAGAGGGGACTTGATTCAATAGACAATAAGATACTTAGGACGCTTATCACTACTTTCAAAGGCGGGCCGGTCGGAGTCGGGACTCTCGCTACGTCAATCAGCGAGGATACCGGAACGCTGGAAGAGGTATATGAGCCATTCCTTATCAAGGAAGGATTCATAGTGAGGACCCAGAGGGGACGCGTGGCCACGGAACTTGCATACCGTCACCTTGGGCTCGATGAATATATGAAGGCGTCTTCTCCGGAAGAAACCGGAAATCTTTTTTGATAAAGAGTGGAAAAATGCGTAAAATTGCAGACTCAAACGAAAAATCAGAATATGGCCGACAAAAAACTCATTTCGAAGATTCCTGACGGACCCCTTGCTGAAAAATGGTCCAAGCGCAAGGCTGAAATCAGAATTGTATCTCCAAACAACAAGAGAAAACTTGAGGTTATAGTCGTAGGTACCGGTCTTGGAGGAGCATCCGCAGCCGCATCGCTTGGCGAGCTGGGATACAATGTCAAGATTTTCTGCATCTCCGACTCTCCCCGCCGCGCACACTCCATAGCGGCCCAGGGCGGTATCAATGCAGCAAAGAACTACCAGAACGACAATGACTCAATCTACCGCCTCTTCTACGATACGATCAAGGGAGGTGACTACCGCAGCCGCGAGGCTAACGTATACCGTCTCGCTGAGGTAAGCGCGGCCATCATAGACCAGTGTGTAGCCCAGGGCGTCCCTTTCGCCCGTGAATACGGCGGATACCTTGCAAACCGCTCCTTCGGAGGCGTACAGGTATCTCGTACTTTCTACGCCCGCGGACAGACCGGCCAGCAGTTGCTGCTCGGTGCTTACGCAGCCCTCAACAAGGAAATAGCAGCCGGATCCGTAAAGAGTTATCCCCGTCACGAGATGCTTGACCTCGTTATAATCAATGGTGAGGCTAAGGGTATCATCGCCCGTAACCTCGTCACCGGCGAAATCGAGCGTTTCGGAGCTCACGCTGTAGTGCTTGCAACCGGAGGTTATGGAACTACATATTTCCTCTCCACCAATGCAATGAATTCAA
>CALCEJ010000145.1 GCA_937900465.1 uncultured Bacteroidales bacterium
TAAGCCTGCCGCTAGCGTTCATCCTGAGCCAGGATCAAACTCTTCATTGTATATTACATATTTCTAGCTCGATCCCGACACCCTTAATTCCTTAAAAGAAATCAACGCTCGTTTTCTTGAACAAAATCTGTTACAATTTCATTCCGGTACTTGCTTGTACTTTTTCTTCCAGTATTTTCAATGAACTTTCGTTAAAAAACCCCGTTTTCCAAAACGGGACTGCAAAGGTACAACCTTTTTTCGAACTACCAAATTTTTTTGCAGTTTTTGATAGCGATTTTTTACGTATCTTTGTACCGCTATGGAAAGACCCTCCCTCCTGAAGATTTTTGCGGTGTTCTCCAAAATCGGAGCCTTCACTATCGGTGGGGGCTACGCTATGATTCCAATCATTGAGCAGGAGATGAAACGCCGCGGATGGATTCCGGAGGAAGACCTCCCGGACATAGTGGCGATATCGCAGTCTGCGCCCGGTCTTCTGGCAGTCAATATCTCGATTTTCGCAGGATACCGCCTCCGCGGAGTGAAGGGCAGTATTGCGGCGACACTTGGGTCTGTCCTCCCCTCTTTCCTTATCATACTTGCAATCGCGATGTTCTTTTCCTCATTCAGGACTAACCCCTGGGTGGAGAAAGCATTCCTCGGGATAAGGCCGGCGGTTATCGCCCTTATCGCCGTCCCTATGATAAACATGGCCCGGAAGTCGAACAAGACATGGTGGGCATGGGCAATAAGTGCAGCAGCTCTGCTGCTGGTTGCGGTATTGAACGTTTCGCCCATATACATTATCCTCTCGACTGCCGTCATCGGCTTTGCAATAACCTGGTTCAGGGAGAAAAAAAAGAGATGACTGATACCCTCGTGCTGCTTCTGACCCTGTTCGGGACATTTTTCGTGATCGGCGCATTCACGATAGGCGGCGGCTATGCAATGCTGTCGCTCATTCAGAGCGAGGTTGTGGTCCATCACGCCTGGATCAGCGAAAGCACCTTCACGGATATCGTAGCTATCTCGCAGATGACTCCGGGACCGGTAGGAATCAACACGGCGACATATGTGGGCTATGATGTGCTTTCCGCAGCGACGGGAAGCCATCTTATGGGCATACTGGGGTCGCTGACCGCGACGCTGGCGCTGGTGATCCCATCGCTGGTGATAATGCTCCTGATAGTACGCTTCTACGTCAAATTCCGTAACAGCAGGCTGTTTGCCGGGACGATGTCGTTTCTTCGCCCGTGCGTTGCGGGCCTTATCGGCGCCGCCGCAGCTATTCTCGTCGTCAGGTTCGTCTGGGCATCGGGGCTCAGCGTGAGCCTTGTGAGGGAGAACTTCCCTTCCTGGAAAAGCTGGTGTATGCTCGCAGCGGCGTTCGTGGCGTCGTACTGGGGGAAGGTGAATCCAATACTCGTGATAGTCGCATCTGCCCTGATCGGACTGATAATATTTTAATAACCAATTGATTATATGAAAAAGATACTGACACTAATCGCAGGAGTCGCCATCGTGGCGGCCTGTGCTCCCAAGGAGCAGCCTCACTCTGTTATTCCTCAGCCCAACTCGATGGAGATAGCCGAGGGAGAGGTCAATGTTGCCGGCGCGGCATTCGAGATTGGCGAAGGACTGGACGAACTGACCCTCGCCGCAGTAAAGGACTTCGAAGCGCGTCTTGAGACCGTGACGGGCCGCAAAGCCGGTTCCGGCAAGGCGGTTATCGCGATTTCGAAGAACGAAGATCTCGCCCCGGAGCAGTATGCAGTCGCCATCAGCGAAGGGAAGGTCGTAATTGAAGCATCGGCCCTGAACGGCTTCCTGTATGGAATGGAAACGGTGAAGCAGATGCTTCCCGTAGAGGTTTATGGAAGCGCCAAGGCATCGGCAAAATGGACTGTTCCCTTCGGGTTTATCCTGGACCAGCCCCGCTTCGCATACCGCGGAATGCATCTTGATCCCTGCCGTCACTTCTGGACGATAGAGGAGACCAAGCGCTATATCGACCTTATGGCTATCTACAAGATGAACCGTTTCCACTGGCACCTCACCGAGGACCAGGGCTGGAGGATGGAGTCAAAGAAATATCCCCGCCTGAACGAGATCAGCTCCTACCGCGACGGAACCTGCATCAAGAACGATTTCGAGTCCAACGACGGAATCCGTTACGGCGGCTATTACACCCAGGACGAACTCCGTGAGATTGTCGCCTATGCCGGCTCGAAGGGTATTACCGTAATCCCCGAAATAGATCTTCCCGGCCATATGGTCGCCGCCCTTGCCGCATATCCGGAGCTTGGATGCACTGGTGGCCCATATAAGGTATGGCCCCGCTGGGGCGTATCTGAGGACGTCCTCTGCATAGGAAAGGAAGAGACCTTCGAATTCCTCGAGGGTGTTCTTACTGAGCTCATCGACATTTTCCCTTCGGAGTACATCCATATCGGAGGAGACGAATGCCCGAAGGTTCGCTGGGCGGAATGCCCCCTCTGCCAGAGGAGAATCAAAAAGCTGGGCCTCAGGGACAGCGACAGGGCCACGAAGGAACAGCAGCTCCAGTGCTACGTCACCGCCCGCATCCAGAAGTTCCTTGCGAAGCACGGCAGGAAGATTATCGGCTGGGATGAAATCCTCGAAGGGGATCTTGAGCCCGGCGCGACCGTGATGTCCTGGAGAGGCGTCCAGGGTGGAATCGAGGCTGCAAACCGCGGATTCGATGCCATTATGACCCCCTCCCCCTTCCTCTACTTCGATTACTATCAGAGCTGGGAGAGGGACAAGGAGCCATTCGGAATCGGAGGATATCTGCCCATCGAAAAGGTTTACAGCTACGAGCCCTACGACGGCCTCACTCCCGGCCTCGAGGGCCATATCCTCGGCGTCCAGGCTAATCTGTGGACTGAGTACATCGCAACTGAGGAGCACCTCGAATATATGCTTCTTCCCCGTATGTGCGCCCTGTCAGAGGTCCAGTGGTGCGACCCTGAGGTCCGCGACTACGAGCGCTTCCACACTTCGCTCCAGAAGGCTTACAAGATGTTCGACCTGATGGGCTACAACTACTGCCTCGACGGCGAAGGCCTGATCGGGCTCGACCGTACCCCCGCCCGCAGCGAAGAGGAACTCGAGGTTTACCTCAAGGAGAACGAAGGAAAGTTTTGGTAGTGGCCGGGCAAGGCGGGGTCCTTCCCCCAGGGGAACCGGATCACGCCTCAAGTGAACTGTAGCGCGGGAGGAGTTTCCACGCGGCGGCGACGTAGCCGGCAAGAAGCAGCGTATTCAGGCCCATCTGGATCCAGTTGATACCTCCCCCCTCGCCTGCGAACAGCCAGCGGTCAAGCGCGGCCTCTGCCCCGTAGAACAGGCCCATAACGACAAATATCAAAAGGATTCTACCCCATCTGTAAGGGATGGGGTAGTATTTTGCTCCGAGGATGGCGCTGATAAGGAGCATCACAAGATAGCTGGACAGGTGGCCGTATGCGGAGGCCCAGTAGGAGAACCGGGGCATAAAGACGATGTTTACGACAGCTGTCACAACAAGACCGGCGATGGTGATCCAGATTGCCATCTGAGTCTTTCCTGACAGTTTGTACCACATTGAAACGTTGAAGAGCATTCCAAGGAGCATATAGGAAAGAAGCATTATCGGCACAACGCCAACACCGATGCGGAAATCACGTCCGAGAAGGAGCGAAATGATGTCTATATAGAAAATCACCCCCAGGAAGACAAGGCCGCAGAAGGCAGTAAAATACTCCATTACAAGAGCGTAGAGAGGCCTTGAATTCCTGTCCTTTGCCCTCTGGAAGAAAAACGGCTCAGCTGCGTAGCGGAACATCTGGATAAAGAGGTTCATTATAACCGCCAGTTTTACGGCTGCCTGATAGACTCCGAGGCTGTCCCTCCATGCTTCCGAATTTACGTCGAAATAACGGAAGAGAATCCTGTCGAGGAAGTCGTTGGCGATGCCCGGGAGGGCCGCAACCATAAGAGGAAGCGAGTATAGCAGGAGTTTCCCAAGCAGCTTCCCGTCAAAGGAAAACTTTATCTTCAAAAGATCCGGAAGCAGGACGAGGACGCAGACGATACAGCTTACGAATATCGCAAAGATGGGATATGTGAAGTCCGGGGTCGGAGAGATGAGACCGGAGAGGAGGCCTCCGGGATGGGCCGCGGCAAAGGCGGGATAGGCGAAGAACAGAACAATGTTCGACGCTGTCTCCGTAAGGATCTTGACGGTCTTTATTATGGCGAATTTCACGGACTTGTGCTCCTGACGGAGTTTGGCAAAGAGGATCGCGGTGAAGCTGTCGCAGAAAAGGATACCGCCGATATAGGATATCATGGACCCGAAACCTTCGTAGCCCAGCGCAGCGGATATGTCGCCGGAGAAAGCCATTACGACGGCAAGGAAGGCGGCATTCAGGGCAAATACGGCCAGAAGGGCGTTAGAGAAGACCTTCTCCGGCTTCTCGCCTTCTTTGTTGGCGAAGCGGAAACAGCCGGTCTCGAGGCCAAGTACCAGCACGACCTGCAGGATGGCTATATAGGCCATAAATTCGGTGACCACACCGTATTGGGCGCGGGTAAGCATCCTCGTGTAAATGGGGACGAAAGCGAAGTTCAGGATTCGGGCGAGGATGGAACTGAGGCCGTAAACGGCGGTTTCACCTGCGAGCTGTTTCAGTGGATTTGCCATTTGCTTTTCAAAAACACACAAAAATAACTAATTTTGCGTCAAATGACACAAAGTATGACACGAAAGATTTTCATTGCCGTTGCTGTAATACTTGCAGCATCTTGCGGCAACCGCAGTCCGAAGACCTCGGAAGAGATTGAAAAAGTCCAGGGAGAAATAGATTCGCTCACTGCCGTAACAACTCCCTCGGCCGATACGTCAGCGCTCCAGGAAGCCCTTCCCCCGGAGGCTGTCCAGGAGCCGGTGTTCGACATTGTTACAAATATGGGCACAATAAAGGTTAAACTCTACAAGAATACCCCTCGCCACAGGGACAACTTCAGAAAGCTCGCTGAGAGCGGATACTATGACGGAACCCTGTTCCACCGGGTAATCAAGGGCTTTATGATCCAGGGCGGGGACCCGTATACCAAGGACTCGACCAAGGTCGCCCTCTACGGCCAGGGCGGACCGGACTATACCATTCCGGCGGAGATCCGTCCTGAGAACAAGCACAAGAAAGGCGCGCTTGCCGCCGCCCGACGCGGGGATGCCGCAAACCCCTTCCGTGAATCCTCCGGTTCGCAGTTCTATCTTGTCCAGAGCGAAGAAGGCTGCCGCCACCTCGACGGGCAATACACTGTCTTTGGAGAGACCGTTGCCGGTCTTGCCGTCATTGACAAGATTGCTTCCTCACAGGTAAACAATGCGAACCTTCCGGACCGCCCGGTTAAGATCATTTCCATCCGCGAGGATAAAGAATTCTACAAAAATCAAAAAAATTAGACAAAATTTACCTATGATCTCAAAGCTTTGGCACAGTATTCGCTATAAGTTCTGTCGAATAGTTTTTTCATAGGTTAAGTTTTAGGTTAGAATTGCGAACGGGTTCCGCTGAGACAGCGAAACCCGTTCTTCCTTTTCCGTGCCCTTCCGGTCCCCCCGCCCTATAGCGCGTTGATTACTCCGGCCTTGACGGTGAAGAAGTTGTTGGGGCCGGGTTCGAGGATGCGGTATTCGGAGTGGTTGCCCCAGGAGGCCGGACGGTCGGAGATAGAGGTATCCTCGCCGGTATCGTTAGGAACATAATCCCTTATAGAGTCCTGCCACTTACGGATTCTTCCGGAGGAAGAGGCATAGTCGAAATAACCGGATCCATCCGTGCAGAGCTCTTTCAGATAACTGATATAAAGAGCCTTCCACTCAGGATTGGTAAGGATTTTCGTGGTGAGCGGAGCGGACTGATGGCCCCATTTCAGGGGATCCTTCCGGCCGGAATCATCCAGAACGCCGCAATTCTGACTTGTTCCAAGAGTATTGTCATAATCATACGGGATGAACCACAGCTTATAGGAGGATACATCGCCGCTGAAATAGAGGTAGTAATTGTTGTAGTTGTTCCAATAGTCGTCCCACATCCCAACCGCAACATTAACCGCGAAAGTCCGAAGGAAAAGATCTATGTCCATAACGCCTCCGATCCAGGAGTAGAACGCCTCGCCGGAGAGCGAGTTAAGTTTCGATATAAAATCCCGGAGCTGGGTCGATGCATCGGTGAAGCCCGTCTCGATATTCGTCTTCAGTTCGTAGGTAAACCAGGTCTTGTTGTCGTCTGCGCCTATTCCTCCGGCAGATTTAAGATCCGCCGGGTAACGGCACTTCCAAAGATTCCCGCCAGCATCTCCGAACTTCTCCTTCCTTGCCTTGAGATAGCTCTCGCTGATATGCTCCTGGAGCCCGTATACCCCGTAATACACCGGTTCCTCCTTGCCGATTTTGATGTACAGCCTGCAATAGACATCACGGATGGCGGTCCATACGCCGAAGCGGCGGAACAGGTCGTAGCAGTATATCTCACGGACATAGGCCGGGTCGTCCTTGAACCATTTCAGATCGAAGCGCCGGTTACCGAGGATGTCTCCCGTTTCGGAATACTTCCGGAGGTTCACCCCGAAGTGAGTGTGATGCCAGGCGGCCCCGGAAGACTTGTGCTTTTCTCCATCGCTTCCCTCAGGACGTCTCCTCGACGTATTTCCCTTCAGCCGAAGGCCGGCATCACTGACACTTTCCTCCACGTCGTCTTTTTTATATGTAACCGATGCGTGGATGAACTCCTGTGTGTCATTGTCCTCATCATAAGCCTCAAGAAGGCGGTTCCATTCGCTCTCAGATACGCTCAGCGTAATTTCCGGGAACCCTCCGTAGAACGAATCAAGGGCCTTTCCCCAGTCTTTTCCGCCTGCCTTTTCGTCCGTCCATACCGAATCCTCCGTACAGGAGACAGCAATGGCGAAGACAGACGCGATTATTATCAGAAATCTTTTCATTTTCAGCGGAAAAACCGGGCAAATATAGCAAAATAAAAGCGTATATTTGTAATCATAATAATAACATATTGGCACCATATGAAAAAGATTCTCGTTCTCGCAGCCGCGGCTG
This sequence comes from uncultured Bacteroidales bacterium, assembly GCA_937900465.1. Taxonomy (GTDB): domain Bacteria; phylum Bacteroidota; class Bacteroidia; order Bacteroidales; family UBA932; genus Cryptobacteroides. Next base: position 7,109 of record CALCEJ010000145.1, read on the forward strand.
CCGCACTCCTTTCCTGCTCTACAGCCCCGCAGTGGAAACCCGTAGAAGGGAGGATTATGACTCGATGGGCCTCGGAGGTGGATCCGGAAGCGCCGCTGGGGGAATATCCCCGGCCTGCGATGGTCAGAGAAGGCGGATGGGCATCCCTGAATGGGCTTTGGAACTATGCCATAGTCCCTTCAGAAGCGGAAAAACCTGAGAAGTGGGACGGCAGGATACTGGTCCCGTTTGCGCCGGAATCAGCCCTCTCAGGAGTGGGCAGAAACGTACTGCCTGAAGAGGCGCTGTGGTACGAGACAACGTTCAAATGGGCTCCCGGGGAAACGACGCTGCTACATTTCGGCGCAGTTGACTGGAAGGCGGAGGTTTGGGTAAACGGAAAATACGCCGGGGCCCATACCGGAGGCTATATGGGCTTTACCCTCGATGTGACGCCCTACCTGAAGCCTTCCCTCAAGCAGACGCTTCTCGTCCGCGTGGAAGACGGTACGGACAACGACCGCCAGCCCCGGGGAAAACAGGTACTGCACCCCGAAGGAATATGGTACACCGCCGTCAGCGGCATATGGCAAAGTGTCTGGATTGAGAACGTACCCAAGGCCCATATAGCCCGATACACCTACACCAGCGACATTTCCGACGGCTCCGTTTCAGTAACAGTCGAGACGGAAGGAGGAGACGAGGTCGAAGTTTCCGCTGGCGGTGTTACCGCGACAGCAAAGCCCGGAGAGAAAGCTGTCCTTACTTTCCCGGAGCCCTCGCTCTGGACCCCGGACCATCCGTGCCTTTACGACCTTTCCATCTCCCTTAAACAGGACGGAAAAGCCGTGGATACAGTAACGGGATACGTTGCCCTCCGTGAAATCGGGACAATCCGCGACGCTTCCGGTAACCTCCGTATGACACTGAACGGAGAACCGCTGTTCCACTTCGGCCCGCTTGATCAGGGATGGTGGCCCGACGGACTGTACACAGCCCCTACGGACGAAGCGCTCCGCTTTGACATCGAGAAGACTAAGGAGATGGGCTTCAACATGATCAGAAAGCACGTCAAGGTTGAACCCGAAAGGTGGTACTACTGGTGCGACAAGCTTGGAATACTCGTTTGGCAGGATATGCCCAGCATCACGGACAACCGCTTTGTCAAATGGGACTACATCCACTTCGGCGGAACCGAGTGGGATGCACCCGAGGAGGTCCGTGACACTTACTATCACGAGTGGGGCGAGATTGTCGACGGGCTTAAGAATCACCCTTCAATCGTAGTATGGGTCCCGTTTAACGAAGCCTGGGCCCAGTTCGAGACGGCAAAGGTTGTCGACTTCACACGCGGGCTGGATTCCACCAGGCTCGTCAACCAGGCATCCGGAGGCAACTACATCAAGGGCGTCGGCGACATCTACGACTATCACCACTACCCCAATCCCGAATTCGAATTCTTCGAGAAATCCCAGGTCTCCGTCCAGGGTGAGTACGGCGGAATCGGTTTCCCGGTCGCCGGCTACCTCTGGAAAGACGACGGGAACTGGGGATACATCCAGCACTCGAGTTCCGACGAAGTCCTCGCCCGGTACCGCGAATACGCTGAGATGCTCAAAGCCCTTATCCCCCAAGGCTGTTCCGCCGCCGTCTACACCCAGACTACAGACGTCGAAGGTGAAGTCAACGGCCTTATGACCTATGACAGGAAAGTGGTCAAGATGGATGCTGCGGACCTCTGCGAAATCAATCGCGGAGTGATTGAGGCGATGAGGTAGCGGTCCGGAAAAAGAACAGAGGCGTCGTGCTCCAGAGGTGACAGTAGCTGTTGACCTGCCAAGACCCGTAAGGGGAGGTATAATCATTTGAAGGGTCATAGACCTCGAACAGCGTATCCGTCTGGTCTGTCACCATTCCGCCCCAATATGATGTGAGCAGCTCGCCGGCCTTAGAGTTCAACCCGGACATAAGGTAAGCTTCGACAAGGAAATGATTCGCCGCGGGAGTTCCCGGGGTAAGAGCTTTCGGATCCCTGGCAACTGATTCCAGCGCTGCGACAGCCCTCTCTCCGGAAACCACGCCGGAAACGACCATCCAGATTTGGGAATTCCAGGAAACCTGTCTCTCAGGGCCGCTGACGAATAGCCTTGCACGCCGGTCATAACAGTGTTTCAGCACCGCTTTTGCCATCTTATTCGCAAAAGCGTCGAACTCCGCAGATCTCCGCCTTTCCCCTATCATCTCAGCAAGCTGCGAACATCCCCGGAGGGCCCATATCATAATCCCCTGAGTCTGTACGTCCCGGTCCAGTCCCTCGTTCCAGTCAAAGATCAGCCACGAGTACTTCCCTGTCACCGATGGGCAGAAAAGTCCTTCTGCCGTCAGATGCTCCTTTGCCGCCTCGACCTGCCTCACTACAACCGGCCATAAATCGCGGACGGTCTCAACATCGCCGGTGGCCTTTGCATATTCCAGCAACATACGTGGATAGAACAGACTGCAGTCCAGAGAAATGTTTCCGTCCTGCGGGTGAGGGGAAGGGGTTTCGAAGACGTCCGCAAACAGGAGCCCCTCCTCTGAAGAGAGTGACGCCAGAAGATACAGACAGCGCTTTGTAAGGTTGTGGTTTTTGAATGTACTGTTATTGGAAAGAGTGCCGAAGTATGCATCTATTCCCCAGAGTCTCCTGTCCCTCTTGGGACCGTCCTCGTACACTGTTTGCATGCACTCTCTAAGCGTATTCAAGGCACGGTCATAAAGCGCGCCCGCACTATTCCCGTCAGGGGCATACTCTGAAAAGGATGCGGAACTGACCGCTTTGAAAGAGACTTCTGAAACCGTGAAGTCAAATCCGCGGGAGCCGGAAAGGAGTTCTATGGAAAGATAACGTCCGGAAAGCCTCCTGGGTATTTCTAAGGGCCTTGAAAGGTCTTCTACTGTGAGTATCTCCTCCTGCATCCATCCCCTGCCGAGGTCTGAAGCCCAAGGCTCCAGCGGCGCCGTCATTTCCGAAGGAAGCTCCCCGAAAAACAGACGCAGCCTCACCGGTGCATCCTGGCAGCGGCGGGTGATTTGAAAGTTTACCGTCAGATACCCGGTAACGTGCCGGCCCAGGTCATAGAAAACCGGGACGCCTTCTTCAAGGGGTTCTCCGTAAAGGGGCGTGCTTGCAGGGACTGCTTTGTATCCCTGGTATTCCGATGCATCCGGAACGATTTCCACCCTGCAGGATGGAAGGACTGTCTCTACGGACAGTTCCGGCTTGCAGGCCTCCGCCGTCTTTGCCCACGACGCCCTCCAGGGAGCGAAAACATCCTGGGCGCAAAGGGGAATGACTCCCCAAAAAAGGCATATTGTCAGGAGGAAACGTTTCATAAGTAAAAGTCAAGATATGCCACGAGAGCCCAGTCCTGGTCATTGGCATAAGCGTCGGAGTATTTTCCGGGAACGCCGTTAATCCGGCGGGGATACAGGTATGCGCAGGTAGCAGAGCCGTCGGGGAAGAATGATGCGAGGTTCGAACGGAGGATTGTATGCGCCTTGGCCATATATGATTCGTCACCGGAAGCGAGGGCGAACCAATGATAAGCCGCTGCGGAGATTACGCTCCAGTAGTGGGGAAATACGTCGCCATAGTTCTGGGTTTTGCCAAACCACCAGCCGTCCCAGTGGCGTATGGGGATATCGCGAAGGCGGAAACTGGGTTGACGGAACGAAAAAGCTTCGAGGGCCGGCATCATCTCGCGTGCAGCCGAAAGGCAGCGTTCAGATTCCTTCCCCTCAAGCACGAGTGACATTTCGCACAGCAGCTGGACTGCCGGAGCAACGATGCTCTGCTCGTAATTGACTTCGTGGGAAGGGAAGTTGCTGCCATTTCGGATAAATTCCAGGGCCGTTCTCCTGTAACAGTCCAGAAGGGAATCTCTCTCCTGCGAAAGCCCGGCATCTGACAATACACGAAGACTCTTTGTTACAGGATAGTCTATGCAATAAAACCCATAGCCGAACCGGCGGAAAAGCGTCATCATCGTACCGTATCCGTCTGCCGCATACTGCCTCTTCCCCGTCAATTCGTACATCCTGAAATAAAAATCCGCTATCCAGGGATAGTTATATCCCCTTTCGGGAACGAAGTGGGATACGCTGGAGGTCGTCACATAGTCCTCCCCCTGAAGCTTCGTACGCACGAACTTCGCATATTGTTCCAGCGACTGAAGGAGCCTTGTAGAGGGATGGCGGCGGCAGTATTCCGCGAAGAATATGCCCATTCCCACACGCTCACGCCCTTCATCGAGGTCGCTTCTGCCCATATCATCCGTCACAATAGCTCCCGTCTCATTGTCATAGACCATATATGCGCCGAAGCGTGGATCTCCCGGATCCATCATCTGCTGATTGTCAAGGATGAACTCCGCACGGGCACGTAAAAGGTCCTGCCCGGCGGGAACGGCGAGAACGTCAGCATAGGTTCCTCGGCGTGAAATCCTGTATTCTCCAGGCCGGCGAAGGCGTCTTGACCGCGTGTAACTGTATTTGGATGTCTTAAAGAGAACTTTACAGCGCTCCCCGGTCCGATATACATAACGGTCGCTTGATACAAGCGTCCCTCCGCGGGAAAGTATCGCATCCTCAAATCCGGAACCGGTGGTATCAAATTTGAAAATCCGCCACGAAAGCACGTACGAACGGCCGGGACGTAGCTTCACATCCGGGGGGCAAAGCGCGATAACGCCTCGATAATTGGACCATCCTTTGTCATTCCCGCGCTCCCATATGTCGTAATCCGTAACTTCACCCTTCACGACCATAAGTCCAAGTCCCGGGCCCTTCCCGTTCATCTTTACGGCAGCCACATAGGCTGCCTTTCCTCCGGCCCAGACGTGGGCATGACAACACTTCTCCATACAGGTTGCCGCGTCAGGATAGCTGTCATTGAAGGGAGTATAAATGCCTATATTCCCAAGGCGGACACTCCGTGAGGACGTATTCCTGAAGGTATAGGTCTCGACAATATCCTCCCCCTCTTCCTTCCGCTGAACGGATATACGTACCGGCCCGTCAAGATCAGACGGGTTATCACCTGTCCACTCATACGTTTGTCCGGAAATATCCATATATCCCCCGCCCCATCCGTACTTTTCCGTAACCCAGGGAAACTGCGTCCCGTCAGTTTTCAAAAGCCACTGGGTACTGTCTGACTGGAACAGCAACCCTGCAAGCAGTATGAGGGAGACCGGCATCATCTTCCGTATCTGGCTGTCCTGCTGTCTTTAATTACGCCCTTCCAGTCGAGTCCATAGGCAAAGTCATACTTGTGGCCGTCCGCATCCACATAAGGCTCCATATCGAAGGGAAGATCCTCGCACTGGGTTTCCACTTCTTTCATCGACGAGGGCATCTGTACCGGCAGAAGGCCTGAAGGTTCGACTGTTCCCGCCACAATATCCAGATATGCCTGGTCCTGCACCCCGAAGCCGAGCAGAACGGCGTCCGAAAGGGGTTCAAGTTCTGAGAACACCATTGGCCGCATCGCCGTAACGGCAACAACGACAGGCTTGTCACCCATCAGTTCACGGGTGCTGCGAAGAGCCTCCAGGTCCCCTTTGTCATAAACTCTGACACTCTTCCCCCGATAAGAGCGGTTAGTGAAAGATTCGAGCGGGTCTCCTCCGGCAATACTCGCTTTGCGGGCGTCGGTTGCAGTATAATCGTCATACTGGAGGCTGATGGGGATATATCCGTTCCCCCCGGCCTCACGGTCTTCCGCATCATAGCCCTGGGGACCGAAAGGCTCATTCATATAGACAATCGCGAAATCCGCATCTGAAGGATTCTCCACAACATCAAAAAACCTCGCGACAAGAGCGGTATCCACCCGGTATTCCCACTTGTCATCATTCGACATTGGCCCGAAAAATCCGCGGGAAGGGGTGATGTGAGTCTTTGGGACATAGACCTTGGAACGGGCTGTGACGGGAAGGACGGAGCCGTGGTTTTTGAGCATCACGATGCTCCTAAGCTGGGCCTCATACCCTTTCCGCATAAACTCAGGGCATCCTACGGTGCGTTCCGTGAAGTCCGGGTCCACATAGGGGTTCTCGAACAGGCCGGTTCGGAACATATTCATAAGAAGGCGTACCGCAGAACGCTCGAAACGCTCGCGGGCCGATTTCTCCCCGAACTCATCCGCCCACATCCGATATGCCTCCAGTACGGGGGCCTTTTCATTGTTGCCGCCGAACTGGTCCACTCCGGCCTTGAGGATGGCGAAGTGACGCTCCCCTTCCGTTGCAGTCTCGAATCCCCAGCACTTCCCGAGGGCCCATTCCACCTTTTCGTAATTGTGCGTGACAGCCCAGTCTGTGCATACAACGCCGTCATAGCCGTATCCGTGACGGAGGAGGGTGTCTACGATATATGGACTGTAGCCGTTCCCAACATTGGCCCCTGAAGGATCCTGTCCATATGAAACCGTATAATAGGGCATTACGGCAGAGGCCTGTCCCGTTCCGCGGCGAAGTTTGAATGCTCCTTCCGTAAAGGGTTTCATAAGGGTTTCGAAGCCGCCGCCGGGATATACGGAGAACTTTCCGAAGGAGTAGTGGGCGTCACGGCCGCCTTCACCGCTGCCGCCGCCGGGCCAGTGCTTTACCATAGCATTGACACTCTCCTTCCCCCATCCCTTGCGGCCGGTCGTCTGGAATCCGTCCACATATGCGCGGACCATCTCGGTCGCAAGTCCGGGACTCTCCCCGAAAGTGCCGTATGTACGGTACCAGCGGGGTTCAGTTCCAAGGTCAGCCTGGGGCGAAAGGGCCGTAGCGATACCAAGGGCACGATACTCCTTGGATGCAATCCGGCCGAACTCCTCAACGAGATCCGGGTCGAAAGTCGCCGCCAGGCCCAGCTGGACCGGCCACAGGGAGATGGTCCCGCCCGAGCCCGCATTGAACTCAGCCTTCGCCTCCGCCTCGTTACGGGGATCGGAGCTTATGTTGACGGGAATGCCGAAATCAAGTCCCTCGCAGAAAGCCTGGAGGTTGTTGTTCCACTCCGCCCCAATCCTCGGGCTCTCCACACGTACAACCAGGATGGCGCGGAGATTGTCATCCTTCAGGAACGCCTTCTGCTTGTCACTGACAGCAGAATGGGGAAGGCCGCTCTCCTTCAAGGTCTTTCCGTTATAAGGAGAAGACCAGTAACCCTCGGGGTCTGTAGGAACCGCCTGATGCTCGCTGTAAAGCATAAGTCCCGCGATCTGGTCGACGGTCAATCTGGATGCAAGGTCCTTCGCGCGCCCCAGATAATCCAGGCGCCAGTCTTCGTAGGGCTCAAGGACGCCGTTACGGTTGAGATCCTTGAAAAGGAACCTCCCCTCCTTAATCAGCGCCACACCGGAGGACGGGCTGTAGCCAAGGTCCGGACCGCCGCACTGGCGGACAAGGGTGAACTGGTCCATCGTTATCGTTTCCGTCTTATCGCAGGCCGCCAGGGCGAGGCAGGCCGCAGCCAAAGGGAGCATCAGTCTTTTCATATCATATGTTCTTCCATCACAGACTTGGGGGTTTTCTTGTATTTTGCCTTGAAGCATTTGCTGAAGTACTTGGCGTCGCTGAATCCCACGGAATAAGCAAGGTCGGACACCCTGATATTGCCCTTTTCCTCGCACAGGAGCTTATAGGCAAGGGTCAGCCTCGCGTTCAGGATGAATGCGGAAGGAGTGAAGCCCGTCAGGTTCTTGAGCTTTTCAGTAAGGACGGTCCTGGAGACGGACATTTCCCGGACAAAGTCTGTCTGGGAGAAGTCGGAATCAGCAATATGGGCATTGACTACGTCTATCGCCTTCTGGAGAAAACGCTTGTCAACGGAAGTGTAGCCAATGTCCGGAACTTCGAATACAAGCTGCTTCCGGAACGCTTCGCCGTTCTTTTCCTGTTTTGCCATCAGGTTCATAATCATAGCCGTAAGGACAGAGTAGTTGCACGGCTTTGTAAGATAGCCGTCCGCACCGCTCCGGAAGCCTTCGACGCTGTATGAGGGATCTATCTTTGCGGTAAGGAGAATCACCGGGATATGGCTGTACTCGACTTTTTCCTTAATCAGCGAACACAGCTGGAATCCGTCCATCCCGGGCATTGCCACATCACAGACAATTACGTCTACGCTACCTCCCTCGAGGATTTTCAAGGCATCTTCAGCGCTTGTTGACGTCAATACGTTGAAACTCTTCGAGAGGATTACCTGGAAGAGTTCGCACAGCTCTTCGTTGTCGTCTATACAAAGGACCGTATAACCCGTCTTGGTGACATTCTCCCCCACCCTCAGGGTAAGAGGCATATTGTTGTCGCCGGAGATGGCATCGCCGATCTCCTCTTCCGAATAAGCATCACGGCCTATCGGGAAGCGCACAGTAAAGCAGTTTCCGACCTGCTGGTTGCTGACGACATCGATTGTCCCCTCATGCATCGTCACAAGGGATTTTACAAGGGAAAGCCCGATGCCGTTCCCAATTGTATTGAACCGCCTGTAATCGCCTTCGTAGAAACGGCGGAAAAGCTTGGAAATAGTCCGCGTGGACATAAGGTTACCGCTGTTCGCACAGGCGATTTCCACCGTATTCTCCGGGCGGAGGTTGACGGAAAGCCTCACAGTACCTCCGGCCGGGGTATATTTGACGGCGTTGGAAAGGAGGTTGTAGATAATCTTGTCAACCTTGTCCGGGTCAAACCAGCCCCTGATTCTCTGAGGATCGCTGGAGTAGGATACCGTCAGCCCGTGTTTCCTTACCAGCGGAATAAACGCTTCCACCTCGTGGCCTATGAACTCCGCGATATCGTTTTCGCTGACCTTTATCTCCATATTGTCGGATTCGACCTTTCTGAAATCCAGCACCTGCTGGACCATACGGGTAAGCCTTACGGCGTTAGCCGTCATTATCCCAGTAATGTTCTTCTCGCGTTCCGTCCTGGGCTCGAGGCTCTCGATAGAGGCCAGGATGATACTCAGCGGAGTCAGGAACTCGTGGGATACATTCGTGAAGAACTGGAGACGGGCCTGGTTGATTTCATCCGCCTTCTGCTGGTTCAGAGTCTCTATCTCAAGGCGGCGGCGCATCTTGATCCTGGAATATGCGGAAAGTGACAGCCAGAGTATCAGTCCAAGTCCGAAGAGCGCATAAAGGGAAATAGCCCACCAGGACAGCCACGGGTTGCCGGGAATCTTAAGGGCAAGGCTGCATACATCGCTTACGGAAGTCCTGCCGGAGCGGAATCCATAAACCTCGAAGACATAATTTCCGGGGCGCAGCGACGTGAATACCGCGCTGTTCTTTCCTCCGCCTACCATATTCCAGTTTCCGGGAGTCTTTCCCCGGCGGGTAAGACGATAGGAGTAGATATCGTCTTCCGGAGAGTCGAAATCGAAGATAGAGAAGGAAACTATGACGTCGCGATAGATATCCTCGCCGTGGGTGATTCCGGTAATCTGGATCCTATGGGCCTCATCCGGGTCCGGTTTGAGGGCGCAGGGATACAGTTGGACGCCCCTGGATGTTCCGAAGGCCATCTCATCCGTATCAGCCATATAGTAGGAGGTGTTCCGGTTGAAAAATACCGGCCCGTCTGTACCGGATGCGGATTCATAGCGAAGAATCTTCCTTTCGTGGTTTTCGCCGGGAGTGAACGACAGGACTGTGTTGTTTGTCGTGACCCAGATATTCCCGTGAGGGTCCTCAGCGATATTGCCTATACCCGTTCCCCGGAGGAATGTCAGGCTCCTTTCTTCGACAAAAGCCTTCTTCCGCGGCTCAAAGCTGAAGAATCCGGAAAGCATCGATCCGGCCCATACATTACCGGATGAATCCGCAAGGACTGAGTTGAAACTCCGGATTTCGGGCATATCGTCGACCTGGAATGATGTGATTTCGTGCCCGTACGGGTCTATGCAAAGGATTCCGTCATATCCCGTAGCAACCCATATCCGTCCGGACAAGTCAGCACTCATACTGAGTGCCTTGTATCCGTTTTCCGCCTCCGGCCTGGAAATGAACTCCGCCAGGGGGACAACCCTGTCCTCCGGTGTAAGCACAAATATACCGCGACGGGTTCCTATCCAAAGATTGCCCGTTCCGTCCTCTTCGAGGGAGAGGATGCAGTCTTCAGTAAGTTCAGATGTCGTGGCGGAATTGAAAACACGCATTGTCCGGCTTCCCCTGTCAAGTACCCACAGCCCGGAATTATACGTTCCAAAACATACTTCGCGACCGTCCCGCCTGCCGGTAACACAGTCAACCGTACTGGTATATGTCAGGCCTTCAAACTCCGGAAGCAGGGAGTAATGGACGAATTCTCCGGTTCCCGCGTCATAAAGTACAAGTCCGTGTCCGGCGATACCCATCCAGAACGAGTCTCCCTCCATAGGGATCAAGCTTTTGACAGAGGCCGTCTTGTATTCGGACTTGATTCTGGACATAGGGAAACGTTCCTCCCTGACAGTTTCCTGCTCTACTTTACAGACGCCGCCTCCAAGCATTCCGACCCACATCGAATTGTCCCTTGCACGAAGAATTGCATTCACTTCATTATACGGGAGATTTCCGTCGCCTTCCTCGGGATACTTGTTGATGAATGAATCCCCAAATCCGTTTTCTGTCCTTTCGAGAATGCTGAGTCCGCTCCGGCTTCCGATCCAGAGGTTTCCTCCGGCATCTTCACGGATATCGTAAATATGTCATCGAGGATTGAGGCGGGATCCCTGTCGGAATGGGCAAACCGGACATAACTGGAGGGGCTGTCGGGAGCGGTCATATCGGCCATGAACAGAAGGCCTCGGCCCCATGTTCCTATCCACATCCCTCCCTCGCTGTCCTCGTGGATGATGTAGGAGGAGGAAAAGTCTCCCTCCCTATAGGAAAACAGTTTGGAACGGTCCATGTCGAAACGGAAGAGTCCGCGTCCCCATGAGGTAAACCAGAGGTCTCCCGCGTGGTCGACTGTCATATGGACTACGTCCGTTATGGGCCTATCGCGGGTTATGGACGAAAAGACCGACGCCGTGAACTGGCCTTCTCCGTTACGGACGAAGATACCCTTGTCGCCGCCCACCCAGAGCCTTCCCTTGCCGTCGACCGCCATTGCCGATACATTCATTCCGGAGATAAGCGGATCGTGGACCCACCCGAGCTGTCCTGTCTTCCGGTCCAGACGGAGAAGTCCGTGCTCAGTCGCAACGTAAAGGTCTCCGTCCGCCTCAATTACCGAGTGAAGCGAACTTTCGAGGGATTCGTCGTTGTCCGGGCTCAGAGTATAAAGAAGGGTCTGGTAGCCGTCGTAACGGACCAGGCCAGAGTATGAAACAATCCAGATATAGCCTTCTGAATCCTGGTACAGGGATGAAATCTCATCGGTAGGTATCTGTTCCATCCTGAGGGGCTGGAACACAAGGCCGGCGGACAGTACCGCCGACAGAACCAATGAGACAAATCCTACCATCCTGAATTCTGTGTCAGATTAGTATTCCTGTGCCTTTCGACTTCGGAGATGGGATAGAAGTACCACTTGTCCTCCCAGCGACGGCTCTGGACCAGAGTCCGGGTCGACGTGAAGGTTTCGTCACTGTTCTTGACGATATCCAGCCCATACACATCCTTGGACTGGTCACCGGCCTTCCAGCGGCGGATATCCCAGAACCTGTGACCTTCGAACGCGAGTTCCACACGGCGCTCATTTCTGAGCCTTGCGCGGAAAGTATCCGCATCAAGTCCGGCGGGAAGTGCAGGAAGGGAATAGATTGCGCGGACGCGGCTGACCGCATCGGCCGGAGACATCGTGAACGAAACCCCGGAGAGCGAACCGGTGAAATAGGGATTCCCGGTAGCCTCAAAAAGGGCCTCAGCATAGTTCAGATATACTTCCGGGAAGCGGATTATGGGCCACACATGCTGGTAGCTGTTGGTGTTTCCGGCGGAGAGCCTGGTCGATTCCTGGATGAATTTTCTCAGATAGAAGGATGTAGGTGAGGCCTCCTCGAGGGGAAGTCCGTTCCTGCCGCCGCGGAAGGTCTCGACTGTCTGGTCTTTGAATGTCGCGCCATTATACAGGACGGTCTTTTCAAAACGGGGATCACGCTGGGCCGGGTCCAGCAACGCGGCACTGTTGACTGACCTGTCGTAAGGCGTACCGTCAATCATGTCGAATGCCTCTACGAGGTTCAGTGAAGGGCAGACGCCGGAGTGGCCGCCTTCATAGCCTGCGGGGAAGTTCGCCCTCTCGAAGGCATTGTTCGCACCCTGACGGACAGCGAAGATTACGCCCTTGGACTCAGAGCCGAAAATCTCATTGACAAGCGCAAAAGTATTGCCGTCAGAGGCGTTGCCATCGATCATCTGCTTTGCGGCGGCAGCGGCGCTGACATAGCGCTCCGTGAGGTTATCGGGGTTATTCAGGGGGCTGGCCTCATAGAGCAGCACCCTTGATCTGAGCGCGAGGGCGAAACCTCTCGTACAGCGCCCGAGTTCGGAGAAATAGGTTCCGGAATAGGTGGCGGGAAGATGTCCGGATGCTTCCAGGAGTTCATCCGCTATCCACTCCGCTGCCGTGGCGTAATCCACCTGGCGGAGGCTGTTGACCTCTTCCGGGGTGAAAGTACGGTCAGCGATAACGATGCTGTTGTACCTCTTCAGAAGTTCGAAGTGATAATATGCACGGAGGGTCTTTGCTTCCCAGGGGTAGTTCTGGAGCTGCTCCTTATTGCGGGTGTACTCCTCCAGATACTTTGCCACCTCATAGTCTTCAGGGCAGTTCTCCATCAGGTAGTTGCAGGACCGGATCGCACTGTAATAAGTATTCCAGCAATCGTCCATGGTATTGTTGGCGGACCAGCTGCCGTCGTAGAATCCCTTGATCGTATTCGGGGTATTCGCATAGACAGCATCGTCCGTCGCGCATTCCGTCATTGTCCCTCCTACCGCGGAAAAGCCTGCGGTCAGATAGCCGTATGAATGTGTCATAATGTCCTTGACCTTTCCGAAGTCAGCGAACATATACTCCTTGGAGTGGTACTCGTTCTCATTCACCACGAGGTCTTCAGAGCAAGAAACGAAGACAACCGATGCCGCTGCAACGGTGATTACTGCAAATTTAAATATATTCTTCATTTCCACCTCCATTTAAAATTGAACATTGACGCCGAAAAGGAAGGAGCGTGACCTTGGATAGGCGAGATAGATATACTCCGGATCCAGGATCTTCACACTGTCTATACAGAAGAGGTTGTTTCCCTTGAAGAAAACGCTTGCCTGCGCCATCCTGACATTCGAAATCAAGGCCTTGGGAAAGTCGTAACGGACTTCCAGCTCGCGGAGCTTGAGGTATTTTCCGTTCTCGGTCCAAACGTCGCTGTCACGGAAATTGTTGTTATTCTCAAGGGTCGTCAGACGGGGATAGCGGGCACCTTCATAAGAGTCCGCATGCCAGCAGTTCTCAAGATAATACTCAGAAACGTTCTTGTCCCCGCCATAGAGGGGCTGATACACGCTCGCAAGATTTGTAACGGCAGTCCAGTCACCGGTTCCCTGGAACAATGCGCTCAGGGAGACACTCTTCCAGGAGGCGGCAATCCGGAATCCGTAATAAATCTCCGGTAAGGCAGGTGTCTTCAGCCAGGTGTAGTCGTAATTGTCAATTTTTCCGTCATTGTTGAGGTCCCGATACTTGATATCACCGGGACGTACACTTGCGAACGTACTCTCGACAACGCCGTCACGGAGGGTTCCGTCTGCATTAAAATCGCTGTCTGAATAGAATCCGTCTGATTCAAGGGCGAACAGCCTGCCTATGCTGCCTCCTGCCTGATACTGGTAAGCGTCCGGATGATACTCTTCCTCCAGATGCTCTATCCTGTTCCTTACGAAGGAGAAGGTTCCGCCAAGGTCCAGACTGACCTCGCCTATCCTGACATTCCAACCAAGGGCGGCTTCGAGGCCCCGGTTGGACACAACGCCTGTGAAGGAATCCGAAAGGCCGATGCCGAGGACTCCGGATGTCGTGTTGCTTGCAACCGTCCTGAGTCCTGTCCTCTTGTTATAGAAGGCGCCAAGCTCTCCGCTGAGTCCCCACGGCATATGGAATTCCAGTCCGCCGTCTATCTTCAGCTCAGTCTCCGGACGGACCCCGACCGAAGGGAGGTCGCCTTCACGCGAGCCGTGAAGGACAGTACCGAGAGTAAACATATAGCTGTTGCCCGAGCCGTTGAACTGCTTGTCCATATCATAGACAAGATTCGCGTCCATGCCGGAAAGTCCGGCTGATGCCTTGACCTTCAGATAGTCCACAAAGGAAGCATTCTCCATAAAGGATTCCTTCGAAACAACCCATCCGGCAGATGCCGCAGGATAAAGGCGGAACTTGTCCCCTTCCGACAGGAGACTGCTTCCGGACTCGTTCACGACAGCGGAGAACAGGTACTTCCCGTCATAATCGTAGTCCAGCGAGAAAACATAGTCCTGATGCTTGAAAAGATTCCCGGCACCAGTAAGTTTATAAGACTCGCGGCTTGCCATAAGGTCCGTGCGGATGCTGTTTTTCCCGAACTGTCCGTCCCAGCCAATCTTAGCCCATCCTGTAAGTCTCATATACTGGCTTGCCAGATAAGTCGCAAAGGAGATTTCCGTATCGTTTCCGTAGGTGGAAAGGGCGTAGTCGTTTATATTTCCTTCTGCGTCATATAGCGGCGAAACCGTATAGTAAGAGTAGGTGAAACTCTTCCGGTCCGTGACAAGGGATGCGTTGTCATAGGATACCCGGACCTCAGCCCGGAGGCCGGGAAGAATCATAGAGAGATCCTGTTTGATAGCCACATCTCCGAGCAGGGAACGGCCGAAATCTATCTTGTTGCCTCTTCCGAGCACGGAACCTACCGGGTTGTCAATCATATTGGTCCTGACCCACATATTGCCGAGCCTTGCCGGAATACCGACGGTAGGAGCCGCATACATCGAAGATATGTCAGCGCCTCCCGCAGGACCCTGCTGCTGCTGGAGCCTTGCGCTGAGACCTATGACGAGGTCCGTAGACGGAGTCACCTTGACATCCAGATTCGAACGGAGCTTCAGGGAATAATAGGCAGCCTGGGTATCGATATCCTCTGTAAGTCCGGTGTTCTTCAGGAAACCGCGGTTACTGCTGTAGTTTGCATAGACGAAGTACCTGGTGGAACGGGTAGAGCCGTCAATCGAAAGATTCACGTCATTTGCAAGTCCATACTTACGCAGCATCGCGTTTTCCCAGTCCATCGTCGGGATTATCGTACCTGTTCCGTCAGCAATCGATGCGATGTTCGATGGCGAGAAATACTTGTCAAGACCATCCAGGGCACGAGCCTCGTTCAATGCGTTTGCATAGTCGACCGGGGAGGCCATTTCAGGAATGCCATAGGGGGTCTGGATTCCAGTACGGAGTTGGGTGCGGAGCCTGAAGGGCTCGTCGCTTCCGCGACGGGTCGTGATAAGGACGGCGCCGTCTGCACCGCGGATTCCCCAAAGGGCAAGGGAAACGGCATCCTTAAGCACAGTCACGCTCTCAACCTCTCCCACTTCGATTTCCGAAGGATCACGCTCAACTCCGTCAACGATATAGAGCGTATGATTCCCGCTGTAGGAACCCCGTCCGCGGACAGTAGTGACCGGTATATTAGACGAAGGAAGGTACCCGGACCCGTTCTGGTAGAGTTGCAGTCCGGCAAGACGCCCGTACAGGGCGTTCATAATCTGGCGCTCCGAAGTTCCTGACAGGTCATCTCCACGTACGGTGGAAATGGACTGCTGGGCACCCGCGGCTGCCGTTATGGCAAGCGCCGTTATGATTAGGAAAAACTTTTTCATACTCATTTCTACCATCCGGGGTTCTGGACAAGGCCGTAACCTTTGTTGATTTCATTGGTGGGGAACGCGCTCAGTAACCACTTGTTGTCCCAGTGGTCTCTCCAGTAGCGGGGAGTGGGCTCGAACGGGTCGAGGAAGTTCAGCACCAGATTGTTGCCTTCATAGGTACCGCTCTTGATAGTCATATGGATTCCGTACAGGTGTTTGCAGAAGATATCCTGACGTTTCCATCGTATCATATCATACAGACGGACCTCTTCGAAATAGAGTTCCCTCGCCCTCTCGTCGAGGATTTCCTCACGGAGGCGGGCATCTCCCACTAGCGCTTCCGCGTAAGTAGGGTAAGTCCTGCCTTCCTGGACTTTCGACAGGAGGGTGTCATTCATATCGGGAAGGCCCACACGCCTTCTGACCTGATTGAGCTGCTCGTAAGCCTCAGCCTTCCTTCCCGTTTCGTTAAGGGCCTCTGCGTAAATCAGATAAATCTCAGCAAGGCGGAGGTATGACCAGTCTGTAGGCTTGTTGTGGAATGTCTCATCGTTATAATCCCAGAGCATCTTCCTCGAACTGAATCCGGTATAAGCACGGGGATCTTCTGCGCTTCCGTGCTCATAACCGTCATCCCACATACGGGCAGGATGGCCCTGGAAGTGGTCTCCGACAATCATCACGGACTCATACAGACGGGGGTCACGGCCGACGAAGGGGTTATCTGTGAGGGTCCCGGTATGGTCGTGATCCGCAATCCATTTACGGTAATCCGCCTTTGTGCCGTCAGCATATGGGAACAGGTCCACGAAGTTCAGGGTAACCGCACCGCCGCCGTATCCTCGTCCATTGTTGCCGTAGTCCTCTGCGGGGCCGAAGTAGCAGCGCAGATATGTATCAGCGAATGTGGGCATATACCTGCCCGTATGGATAAGGATCTCGCCGTTGTTACGGTCCGCATATGTCTTGTTCCAGGCGCTGCGGTAATCATCCTGAGTCGTTCCGGCAGCCTGAATGAGTGCATATCCGCCGCCGGCATTGGCCTCAAAGAATTCCTCACAGGCCTTTACCACCTTGTTCCAGCGGGAGGCATCGTAGCCGCCGAACCAGTACATCTTCTGGACATCAGCGGGATTGACCTTATCCACATTTCCAAGCACAATGTCGGGAATCTCGTCGTGATATGGCGCGGCTGAATTGAACAGAGGGCTTGCCGCAAAGGCCAGGGCACGGCACTTAAGACCGAGAGCGGAAGCCTTGGTAAGATGTCCATCCTCGTCTGCAGGGACGGTCCAGGGAAGGTCAGGCGCGGCTTCGTCGAGAAGCGAAATGATGAAATCAAGAACCTCCTCCGCACTCTTTCTCGTATAATCCACAGTGCCTTCCTTACCGGCCTCAACCGCTTCCTTCAGGATGGGCACGCCACCGAAATTCCGCCACAGGTCAAGGTATGACATCGCTATCATCACCTTGCATTCAGCTTTCCTCTGCTTCTTTTCAGCGGAAGTCATATCCGGGACACGGTCCACGTTGTTTATGTAAAGGTAGGACTTACGAATGCATTTCCACGCTCCGTCAAGGTGAGGGAGATATGCGTACTTCGTTCCGCTCTCCGTATTCTCCGTCTCAGCACAGTAGGATCCGTTATAGTAAACGTTGTATGCGCCTCCCCACGTGCACTGGGAGTCAAGGATGTCCGTCAGGGAGTCGTGGACGTCATTTGCTATCGAACTGCAGGCCGCCTGGTATTTGAACTGTCCCTGGGAGCCGAGCGGCCAGGCGTTGTTGTGGACGGGATATCCGCAGCGAAGGCAGGCGTACGCCGCAACGAGAGCCCGGTCCGCATACATCTTGGAAGAGAAGACCGTGTCGATGGTTACATCCACCCCGGGAGCCTTCTCGAGAAAGTCGTCTCCGAACCTGAGATCCTGACAGGAAGGAGCGAAGGCGAAGGAGGCGGCGACCGCCGCAGCTGCCAGGTATTTGATTGCTTTTTTCATATCCGTCAGAAATTCAGATTTATGCCGATATTGTAGATTCTGTTGTTTGGATAGCGGTTGTCCCATCCGGAGGTGTTTCCTTCAGGGTCGATATCGAGGTCTGCAAGATCCGAAAACAGTGTCAGGAGGTTATAACCGCTCAAATAGAACTTTGCGGAAGAGATTCCCGCCTTTGAAAGGATACGGTTACCTTCCAGGGTGTAGGAAATTTCCGCAGTCTTGAGCCTCAGGTAAGACGCGTCGATGAGCCAGAGGTCACTGGTCGTCAGATAATGCGTCTTGTTCATAAAAGTAATACGGGAGAAGCGGGAATCCTGATTCTCGGGTGTCCAGCGGCCGTCAGCAAGATATGTAAGAAGGGTTCTGGAGTTCTGGGAGCCGAAGGGGGTCCTCATCTCGCCGTCTATCATTCGGGATGCGTGCCAGGCGCCGGTCCACTGCATCGACACGGCAAAACCTCTCCATCCGAATCCGGCGATGAATCCCGCCACATACTCCGGCCGGTCCGAATAGCCGAACCACTTTGCGTCGTTCTCGTCAATCTTGTCGTCTCCGTTCAGATCCTTGAAAAGGGCATCGCCCGGGCGGGGATTTCCGATGGACATCGAAGGAATCCGGTTGCCGTCTTCGTCAAATTCGAGGATGTTGCCTGCGTCATCGAAGTCGCTCTCGCGGAGGAAACGGTCAAAGACAAGCCCGTACTTGGTCCCGGTACTCTGCCCGGTCTGGGCCATCCAGGGGTAGTTGGGCATAATCTCATCCATATAGATGATCTTGTTCTTCGAATAGGAGAGATTCGCCTTCGCGTAGTAGTTGAAATCCCTGACCCGCGAGGTCCAGCCCACGGAAAGCTCATATCCGTGGTTGTCAACCTCGCCAAGGTTGATAAGCGGGAGGGATACGTCAGTGATGGCGGGAAGAGTGTTGCGCTTTGAGAGAATGTCGTAGCGGTGCTCGAAGAACAGGTCCGCATTGATCGTCAGTTGCTGCTTGAACAGGACGATGTCAACACCGTAATTCTGCTTCTTGACCTTTTCCCAGGAGACCATGGAGTTGCCGACGGTGTTCTCAACCGCGTCAGGGAGCATAACGGGACTGTACTGGTCACCGAACTGCCAGCTTCCTTTGTACACATTGCCTGCCGCGTCGTAATATCCCCAGTTGAAAACTGCGTTCGAAGGGTTCCAGGAGCCGTTAAGGTAGAGGAACCGGGCGCCGGAGTACTTGTCGTTACCAACAAGGCCGTAGGATGCGCGGACTTTCATAAAGTCCAGCCAGCTTCTGGACCACTGCATCCATGGCTCTTCCGAAAGGCTCCAGCCCACGGAGACAGCGGGGAAAAGTCCATAGCGTTTCCCGGGGGCGAAGTTCTCGGAACCGTTGTAGCCCACATTCAAATCCGCCATATATCGGTGTTTCCAGTTGTACGTGACACGTCCCACGTATCCCACATAAGCTGTAGGTATCTCAGTAAGCTGGGCGGGATAATAAGTCTTGGACTGATTGTACATAAGCAGTCCGGAGACTTCGTGGTCTCCGAACGCGCGGGAATAGTTTACGCTTCCCTCGAGATACCAGTTACGGGAATGTCCGGTCCAGTCGCCGTAGGACATGGGCTCGACAAGGCCGTCAACACCGGATGTACGGTAAACGATCGTATTGTCGAACATCGGGCTGGATACGTCCATTCCGGGCTGGGTGAAGTATCCGAGGTACATCGGGGTATAATACATCGACGGGGCGTAGGTGACGTTGCGGCTTACCGAAAGCCAATATGTGGAGTTGTACGCTCCCTTCAGGGATGCGCGGAGGCCGGGTGTGATGAATTCCAGGTCCTGGTCGAGCTGGACATCCATATTCAGGACATTCTCCGTCGTCTCCGCAAAGCCATAGTTGTAGAACAGGGCGAGTCCGTCGAGGCCGCCCTCTCCGGGAATGTACTTTCCGTTGCCGCCGCCGGAGAGGATGTAGTGTCCGTCGACGATACCTGCGCTGGAGAACGGAGTACACCACATTATGTTCTCCCAGAGGTTATAGGTCTGGGGCTCGTGGGTCGTTCCGACACGTCCGCCCAGGTTGATTTTCAGGTTGGTCGTCTTCGTGACGTCGATATCGACGTTAGCCCTGTAGTTATATCTGTTATAGGTATAGTTAGGGTCGTACGTCAAGTCGAACTGCTTCATTATTCCGTCCTGGTACAGATACCCCAGGGAGACGAAATAACGGAAGCGTGAGGAGCCGCCGGACATCGTAACGTTATGCTGTGTCTGCCAGGCGAGATCCTTGAAGATGTAGTCATCCCAGTCCATGTTCGGGAAC
Organism: uncultured Bacteroidales bacterium; assembly: GCA_937900465.1. Taxonomy (GTDB): domain Bacteria; phylum Bacteroidota; class Bacteroidia; order Bacteroidales; family UBA932; genus Cryptobacteroides. The sequence goes on from CALCEJ010000145.1 coordinate 27,272, forward strand.
ATTATGGGATCACCGTTAGTCTCGAACATTTCCAGCACGAAGGGAGAGAACTTCAGCGAACTCTCCGGAATCCCGGGATTGTCGGACATCTGGGCTTCGTTGTAGATTGTCGCGTATTCGTAACTGCTGACGCTCTTCAGATGCCTCAGGGGTTGGGTAAGACCGAACTGAGAGGAGAAGGAGATGCGGTTCTTGCCTTCCTCTCCCCTTTTCGTCGTAACGAGAATGACGCCGTTCGCGCCCCTTACGCCGAACACGGCTGTCGAAGCCGCGTCCTTAAGGACGGTGATATTCTCGATTTCATTCGGGTCCATCTGGAAGAAGGACCTTTCCACGCCGTCCACAAGGATCAGCGGTTTGGAGGCTTCCGTGGAGAGAGATCCCGTACCGCGGACATAAATCTCGGGGTCTTCGGCACCCGGCTGACCGGATACCTGGACGGAGGAGACACCCGTAATCGCACCGGCAAGAGCGTTGGCGACACTGCCGGAGGGAGATTTCAGGATATCGTCTGAACTTATGGACGATACTGCACCGGTGACGGTGACCCTCCTCTGCTGACCGTATGCGACGACCTGTACCTCATCGAGGAAGGTATTGTCAGGTTCAAGAGAAAGGACGGAAGCGCTCCTTGTCGCAGTAAACTCCGCTGTTTTGAAGCTGAGGTACGAGACCTCGAGTACCGGTTTCCTGTCAGAAGGGAGGGTCAGGGAGAATTCGCCGTTCTGGTCCGTTACCGTTCCGTACCGGTTGCTTCCCTTCAGTCTTACGGCCGCGCCGGGAAGCGGATCTCCGGTTGTCGCGTCCACGACTTTTCCCCGATAGGTAACGGTCTTTCCGTTATCGGAGGGAACCGACACGGATTCGGCGGCCCGGATTGCTCCGGAAGGGGCAGCCGCCGCTCCTCCGAGGAGGAGTACCGTCAGAATCAGTTTTGGTATGGGATTCATCTGATGGATTTCTCTTTTATCAATTCAGCATCTACCGCCTCCGGGGAGTCGGTAAATGCTGAAGTATTTAAGATGTGAAATTAACGCTTGTTCAGAACGATGGCGTAAGCGCAATTCACGTCTCCGCCTTCGTTGTCATAGACAGGTGAGAGGTAAGGATGGTCTGCACTTTGGAACACGCTCTTGCCGTTTACACGGACAGTGCTGGCGTTTCCGTTGCCTTCACCGTTCTGGCCGCTGATAACGGTAAGTTCCTTCCAGCCCATCTGGATTGCGAGCCATGCCATCTGGTTGGGGGTGATACCCTTGAACCAACCGCCGTCGGTGAACACCTCGGGGCAGGCGTTGCTGTCAGCACCGTCCCAGTTGTCACTGCCGCCAGGGTTGCAGATGAAGCCAATCTTGTTGTCATAGGTAACGCCCATAACGACGTGACCGGGATACATCGACTGCCAGCCCTGTCCGAAGCCTGCGGACCAGCGTGAAGCATCGTTGTTCCAAATGTCTTCCCAACGCATTGCGACACCATCGCGGATAATCCAGGGAAGAGCCCAGGCTGCGCTCACGACATCCCAGTCAACAGCACCGGCTGCGACCTCTGCCTGAGAGGAGGCGTGGTCTTTCTGGAAAGGAATCTGGCGGGGCTTGGTGTCACCGGCGAGGGCAACGGCATTTGCAAAGCTGGGCTTGCCGCCTTCCGTGAATCCGATTGCGGAACGATAAGGGGTATCAGCGTCTCCGTCTCCATTGAGAGGAATACGGATCTTGCCGTCTGCGTAAAGGAGGTAGTTCCAGTTCGTCAGGTTATCGCTGTATCCGGGAGCGGTGACAAGGCCCTCGACATCGCCGAGCTTCATTGACATATCGTCATCTGTGACGATCTTGCCGGAAACGGCGTCACGGTCGACGGTGACGATGACGACAGGTCCGATACAGGTCATAGTCGGACGGTCTTCCGCCCAGTTGCCGAGGAAGGTGAACTCATCCACCCAGTCGTAGAAGTATCCACCCCAGTCGTTCTCGCCGTATGCCCAGACGTAATCCCACTCGTAAGGGTTTGCGTGGGCCCATTCTATCGTCGAATAGACGGGGACGGCAGCAAGCCTGTCCGTCCTCCAGACATTCAGATAAGGATAGTTGTCAACGTTATCGACATACTTGTAGGTCTCGTCAGTGAAGCCGAAATCTGAAGGGGTAAGCTTGACGTAAGAGGAAACGTCGAGTTTCACGGTATAGTTACGGTCGCCGCCAAGGTCGATGACAAGGGGCTGCTGGATACCGTCAGTGAAGTCATAGGTGAGATTTGTCTTAACTGTGGCAGCATCCTGGAGAGCGCCGTCCTCGAAGACGATGGTCACCTTCTCATAGTTGATCTTTTCCTTGTCATAGGTGACGGTGAAAAGCTTCGATGCATTGTCGATCGTAAGATACTCGCCGGCCGCGAATCCCTCGATGTGAATCTTGGACTCGTCAACGATAGGGAATGCGTCAGAGGAGAACCTGAGCCAGTACTTGACCGTAGCGTTCTTGGGGTCCCTGAAGTTGAGGACCGGTTCCGCCTGAAGGTCAACGTGCTCGAGAATCGTGGGGAAGGTCAGCGTATAACCCTCATTGACATCGATCACAAGATTTGCATCGACAAAGGATTCTGCCTTGTTGAAGTGGAAATAGATATACTTCTCGTCCTGGATAGTTCCTTCGACAGTCTCACCGTCACAGGTAACTGCCACTCTGCTGAAAGGAACTTCAGCGTAGGTAGGAGTTTTATCCTTGCCGTCGTTGTCATCATTAGTGTCCTGTTCTTTTTTTTCGCAGGAAACCAGTGCAGTCATCGTAGCGATGCCGATGAGAGCAAAGAATCTGAAAAATCGTTTCATAGCTATAGTGTTACAAAAATTCTGGCTAAATGTAGGAGTTTTCCGCGTAGGCGGGGTGGAATATTTACCGTTTTTTTCGGAATTATACACTATTTTTCTAAATCCCGACCTTCCGAAGGTGAAAAATCCGTTAAATCCTCCACCTTGTTCCTATTTATATTATTTATATTTGTTTGTCAAAAAGACCACATTATGAAAGCACGAGCCGGACTACTCTCCATACTGCTTCTAGCTGCCTGCTGCTCAACCAGAAAGGATAATTCTGCCGTCGTAACGGAACCGGATTCATCCGCTGCTGACAGCCTCCTCACGACTCCGTCCGGTTTTTCGCTTCCGGAGGATAAAGCCGGCCCTTCGGATTATTACAGGGTTTTTGTCCTGCAGGAGGATGGATGGACGGAAATGTGCGTCAGGGATGCGCTATGCTCGGATGCTGCGCGTCACGCCGGAATCTGGAATGACTGGGATAACAGCAGGGCACTTCGCGACACGATGAGCTACTGCATTTTCGAAGACCGTTTCCAAGGCCCGGTTGAGGTCATTGTCCATAAGATCCGCGGTGGAGCCGAAGACCCGGCGGTCCGCCCTTCTCCGTGGGATATCGGCGTTACGGCCATCGACAGCAGCACCGTCCGTTTTGTTCTTCCTTCCTACGAAAAAAGGAAAGTCAGCGTGGAATTCGGCGGAGACCGTCAGCATAACCTCTTCCTCTTCCCGGTGCGTCCGGACCCTGACAAACCAACCCACTCCGGCGGGGGAATCAGATACTTCGGTCCGGGAGAACACGATGCGGGAGAAATCAGCCTTTCTGACGGAGAGACCTGCTACATCGATTACGGCGCTGTCGTTTACGGAACGATCCGGGTCCGGGGAGATAACTGTACGGTTGCAGGTCACGGAATCCTTTCCGGAGAGAAACTCCGCCACTGGGGAGAACAGTACAGTAACGGAGACATAATCTTCAGCGCCAATCCGGACCATAAAAGTGTTCTCCGGAACCTTACCGTGAAGGACATCAGCATCATTGACGGCCCCAGCTGGAACCTCTGCATCTACAACTATGACGGAGTCCTCGTTGACGGGGTCAACATCATAGGATGGGAACTTAACGGTGACGGCATCGATCTCGTCTGCTCGAAAAATGCTGAGATCAAGAACTGTTTCCTCCGGAACTACGATGACTGCATAACCCTCAAAGTACGGTTCAACGCATCCCCTGTCAGCGACCTCTGCAAGGTCCATGTCCACGACAACCTGATCTGGAATGACTACGCAAGAGGCATAGTCGTCGGCCCTGAAGCCGGGAACCGCGATTATGCGACCGGATATATCCACGATGTCCTTATCGAGGACTGCATCATCCTTCAGCACAAGGGCGGGACCGGGAAAGATGACCTCAGGGCCGGTTTCGCCATCGGCCAATATGCCTCCCCCGACAACAACTGGGGCGGCGGGACAGCTGAAAGGATAGAGAATATCACGGCGAGGAACCTCATCTTCGACAGCGTCAGCAATTCCGGGAGGAATGTCCAGATATGGCAATACCCGGATATGGACAAGACCTGTACGATGAAAAACATCACCCTTGAAAACTTCACCGTCTATGACAGGAATCAGGTAAAGACACCAGCTTTCAACGTGAATGCTTTCCAGCACTCGATAAGCGGACTGCATATCCGTAATTTCGTCTTTGACGGGACTAAGATAACCGGACCCGGACCTTCATTCGTCGTCGAAGGGGACGTCGAATATGATTTTGATGCGCAATGAAACTCTTTAGGTGTACTGAAACTTCAATCCTTCTTGCCGGTGCCCTCCTTCTGGGAGGATGCTCCAGCCCGGAGCCGCCGGAGTTTATTCCGGAGCCCTCCTCCGTAAAGGTCCTCCGCGGACACTGTCCCGTGGGAACCGTGCCCGAGGAGACCCTCGACCCCACCCTTGCCGGCAGGATTGGAGAAGAAGGGTATATTCTCAAGGTCAGCGGCAAGTCCATCAGTATAAAAGCCGCCACCGGTGCCGGGGCGTTCTATGCAAGGAAGACTCTGGACCAGCTCCGTGACAGCGACGGTTTCCGCTGTGCCATTATCCAGGACCGGCCGCGCTTCGCTTACCGCGGATTCCATCTGGACGTCTCCCGTCATTTCCTCGACAAGGCGGAGATCGAGAAACTGATTGATGCTGCCGCGGCATACAAGTTCAACCAGTTCCATTTCCACCTGACGGACAACGGAGGATGGAGGCTCCAGATTGACAGCTATCCCCTCCTTACCGAAAAGGGCGCCTACAGGGTGATGAAAGACTGGGACGGGTGGTGGAAGATGGACCGGCGCCTTTTCTGCGACAAGGATACTCCCGGCGCCTACGGCGGATACTACACAAAGGAGGACATCCGTGAAATCGTCGCCTATGCCGCCGCAAGACACATAAACGTCATTCCCGAAATAGAATTCCCGGCCCATTCCGATGCGGTATTCGTGGGGTATCCGGAACTCAGCTGTGAGAAAAAGCCCTATGGCTGCGGAGAATTCTGCGCAGCGGAACCCCGCGTGTACGAGTTCGCGGAGGCGGTGCTCGGAGAGGTTATGGACCTGTTCCCTTCGAAGGTGATACATATCGGGGCGGACGAAGCCAGGAAGCACTGCTGGGAAAAGTGTCCTGCGTGCAAGGCGCTCATGGAGAAGGAGGGAATGACCTCTACGGAAGAACTCCAGACATATATGGTTTCCCGCATCGCGGAAATCCTGAGAAAGGGCGGAAGGACTATGGCAGGATGGGATGAACTGCTTAAAAACAATAATCTTGCCCCGGAGACGGTCGTTTATTCCTACCGCGGCGAAAAGGGAGGGATACGCGCTGCGAACCGCGGCCTCAAGGCGGTTATGACACCCGGGGAGATTCTCTACTGCGACTGGTACCAGGCCTCTCCGGAATATGAGAACAAGGCAATGTACGGCTACTCCCCCATCAAGAAGATGTACCGCTTCTTCCCTGTCCCGGACACTCCCGAAAAAGCCGCGGCGAATGAGAGTCTCATCGAGGCGAAGAAAGTCTCTCCCGACAGCGTGGAATTCATCCGCCCGGAGATGGGCGTAAACGTGATCGGTGTCCAAGGTTGTACGTGGGCTGAATATATTCCTACAGACGGGCACCGCGAGTACATGATGTTCCCGAGACTTCTCGCCGTTGCGGAAATAGCATGGACGGATGAGGGAAATATCTCCTGGGACAACTTCCGGACTAAGATTCCGGCCCATCTGGAAAGGCTTCGCGCCATGGGCATAAACGCCTACGACCTGCACAATGCTCCGGAAGTAACTTATACAGGAGGTCTCGTGCGGATGGAGAGCGAGAATCCCCTTGCGGAAGTCCGTTATACCCTTGACGGCGGTGAGCCCGCCCCGGACTCCCCTGTTTTTGAAAAAGCCTTCCCGGTCACCGGGGCTGTTACTGTCCGTGCCGCTTCTTTCCTTGACGGGGAAAGAGTCAGTTACATCCGCTCGACCGAAATCGTCAAGGGAACCGATGTTGAAGATTATTATCCGTTGACATACTATCCATCCTGATATGAGAAGACTCTTATACGGCATCCTCGCAGCCTCCCTCCTTGCTCTCTCCTGCAAAGAGGTGGAAGCTGATTTTGACAGACTGAATCCGGTTATGAACGAGACCGGCGCCATCATGCTGTCGGAGAAGAACCTGTATCTTCTGATAGGCGACGGCCGCACTCTGACGGCCAATGTAACTCCCTGGAACGCCAAGGACAAGACCATAACCTGGGAATCCGGAAATCCGGAGATCGCCACAGTCAGCGCGACCGGCACCGTTGTTGGCGCCTCTGAGGGCGAATGCGACATAACAGCCCGCGCCGGAAGCGTCAGCGCTTCCTGTCACGTTGTAGTCACCAGACTGTATATCGCTGCTGAGAGCCTTGAGGTCACGCTGCCTTCAAGGAGCATCGCCATCGGGGAAACCCTTGTTCCGGAAGTGACGATCACCCCCGGGAACACGACGGAGCAGTTGGTCTGGACTACCTCCGATTCTCAGATTGCAGAAGCCGGAGCGGGCGGTATTGAAGGAAAGAAGGCAGGATATGTGGACATTACCGCGACAATCGGAAACATTTCCTGGACAGAGACTGTCCAGGTCCATCCTGAGGGGCTCTGGCTCGAGCAGGTGGACGCCCTCCTGAAACCGGTCCAGAGGGAGCCTCTTGACTGGGCCTGCGATACGATATGCGTGGCGCGAGGCGAGACGGCAACCGTACAGATGATCGTAAGGGCCGGGGTGGATCAGAACAACAACTTTAACCCCGAGGTCGTGTTTTTTGCTCCGGACGGGCAGAGGGAAGGATTTTCCGTCGAGCCCAGAATCAACCACGTGAGGGAGGTCAGGGCCACTGAACACTGGGACCTTTGGTGTGGCGGCGCTGCTCCGGACAGGTACTCGTACCTGGTCTATGACATCCCTGACCCTCTTGTTCCCCAGTCTGATTATCAGCGCTGGCTGAAAAAAGGCGGTTTCGCCGGGGTATGGGCTGAATTCGACATTCCCCTCGACTTCACCCCCGGACTGTACCAGGGTCTTTTCCGCGTCAGCGGCGACTCCGTTGCCGAACTCCCCTTCTGGGTAAAGGTATATGACGTGACTCTTCCCGAGAAGCAAGGCCTGGATATTCTCCAATGGGCCAATCCCGAGGTCGAAGCGATGACCGGCGACGAGACTCCCGAATACTGGTCCGTAATGAACACATATATGCCAATGATCGTACGGTTTGCAAGCCAGTACGGCCAGAACGGATTCAGGCTCGTCTATGCGGACGGCGGATGGCGTTATCTTGACCGTAAAGCCGTAAAGGACCCGGTCTCAGGCAAGTACCATCTGGTCGTCAATTTTGATGAGCCCGCCTACGAGAGGGAATTCAATATGTTCTATGAGAATTGTCCCGACCTCCGGCAGGTCCAGGGGCACAACATCGTTGCGGCAAGGCACGAGAGCACCATCACCATGGGCGCATACAAACTGGACGGAAACGGAGACCTCTGGGTTGATTCCGACGGAAATCCGGAGTCCATCTACGTAAACCTTCCGGATGAAGATCCCGCACCTGTGAAATACTACCTGAAGGCATATTTCGACGGTCTTCGAAAGATGCTCGAATCACACACGTTCCCTGACGGCCGCTCCTGGAAGGATGTTTATGTCCAGACTCTTTCCGACGAGCCTGACGACAACATCTCCGGGGCTTACAATAAACTGACGGAAATCGTAAAGGAGGTGGCCCCGGACTTTGTCGTCCTGGACCCTGTCCAGTCCACCCTGATCAATACGGCGAATCTCGACATCCCCTGCCCCGATATCCTGACGGCAAAGGGGCTTCCCAGGCAGGAGGACCAGACGGTGTGGATCTACTCCGCCATGGGCCCCCAGGGCAACTATGCGAACAGGTTCATCCGTATTCCGCTGCTGAAAACCCGTATCCTCCACTGGCTCAATTATCACTACGACGCCTCCGGATATCTCCACTGGGGCCTCAACTACTGGGTTGGCGCCAAGGACGGAGACCCGTGGAAAGATGCCTACGGGTCCTACATCGCCGGCGATATGTGGATAATCTGGCCAGGAGACCACAAGCTCTACAGTTCAATCCGCCTGTGCGCAATGCGCGACGGAATACACGACTACGACCTCCTCAAGATGATTGAGAATCGCTCCAAGGCCGATGCCGACGCCTTCTGCGCCCGCCTCATCCTCGATGCGGAGGCTCCCTCCTACGATATGGACGTCAAGCATTTCCGTGCCCTTCGGAGGGATATGCTCGAATATCTGTCAAAGTAATGAAACATCTTCTCCCCGCCCTCGCTGCCGCAGCTCTGCTTTACTCTTGCAGCGCCGCACCGGAAATAGTTATGGTCCAGGTAGATCCGATGACAAAGATTCTGCCGGAAGCCGTCGCTTTCCTGCCCCTTAAGGACACAACAGAAACGGCCGCCGGTGCGCATGCGGAATTCCAGATAGCATTCCGCTGCGAGTCCGCGCTGGAAGACATTACCCTCAGCTGTTCCTCCCTCGAATCAGACGACAGCGCGATCGAGATACTCCGCTGTGGTCTTGTAGGACTTGTAGGGATTGGCTCTTATGCGACCGACCCCGCCCACGATGTCATCCATAGCGCCTCCGGACTATTCCCGGATCCGATTCTTACCGACGGCCCATGGAAGATTCCCGGAGGACAGGCCACTTCCGCCTGGGTAACAGTTTCGGTTCCGTCCGACGCCAAGCCGGGAGTTTACAAAGGCACTTTCACCCTGAAAGCAAAGACAGGCGGACACAGTCTTACCCGCATTGTCCCTCTGGTTCTCAAAGTATGGCCGGTAGTTCTGGAAGAGACCTCCCTTCTTACCGTAAACTGGTGTTTCGACTTCGCGGAATGCCTTCGTCACTGGAACGCCGGAAAGGATGTCGAGCCATTCTCCCCTCTGTACTGGGAGTATATGAAAGACATGGCCGATGCGCTTCGCGAAGCCCGTCAGAACGTCTCACAAGTTCCCGTCTTCGACCTTGTCGGGATGAACCGGGGCGAGGATGGGAAATGGGCCTTCGACTTTGGGAAGTTCAACGAAGTCGTCCGTTTTTATGAGAAAGAAGGACTGCTCGAGAGGCTGCAGTGCGGCGAACTGGGCCACAGGATTGCCCCGGTATGGACCGGAGGATTCGGGCTCTTCGTGCCTGACGGAAATGGGAGTTACGAGACTCTGGAAATCTCTGACCCGCGCGTAAAGGAGTTCTACACGGCATTCCTTCCGGCATTCACCGCGAATTTGAGAGAGAACGGATGGTATGAAAAATCCTGGCAGAAGGTTTGTGACGAACCGGTCGATGCTAATGCGGACGGCTACCGTAAAGTGATTGGATTCCTCCGCGGCATAGAACCGTCACTGAGGGTTATGGAGGCTCTCCAAACCACGAAACTGACCGGTGCGATGGATGTCTGGGTCCCCCAGCTGGACACCTGGCACAACAACTATGACTTCTTCTCCTCCCGCCAGAGGGCAGGAGATGAAATATGGTTCTACACCTGTTGTTATCCTCGCGGAGAGTATCCTAACCGCTTCATAGAGCAGCCGCTTCTGAAGACGAGGGCCATTTACTGGATGGCTTTCAAATACGGGGCGACAGGATATCTGCACTGGGGATTCAACTATTGGACCGGCGACCCTTACGGATACGCTGACCGTCCCGGTACGGGAACGGACCTTCCAGGAGGAGACTGCTGGATAGTTTACCCCGGATATCACAAGTTTGAAAGGTCAATCCGCTTCGAAGCTCTCCGTGACGGCATTGAGGACCACATCCTCCTTACGATGCTCCGCAAAAAAAATCCGGCTGCAGCGGAAAGTTTCTGCAACCGGCTTGTTTTCAACTGGTGGGTTTATACAACGCATCCCGGGGAGTTCAGGACAATCCGTCACGAGCTCCTGAAAGCTCTGTCAGAGTAGCTCAGGGAATACTGAGACCCGGAGTTCTGTGGCTCCGTAAGGGACAAGGTCAATCCACATCACCTCATCAGAAAGCGCCCTGGGTTCCCTTGGGACTGAAGGGGTGAAGCGCCCCTGCCATAGTTCCCATTCGATCTTTTTCACCGGAACGGATATTTTTCCGGGCACGGTAGCAAGATCGAGCGGATATCCGGATGTTTTCGCCGCCCTCCAAACGGGCTCGCCGGAAGTGATTGCGTAGTTCCAGTCACCGCAAGGGGTGATGGACAGGCACTTGAAATCCGGATTCTCCGGAACCTTTCCGGCCATATTGTCGTAAACCTTGTCATCTTCCTCTACAGTCTGGGGGACCGGGAATGCGTACAGGAGGGGTCCTCTGTAAATACAGGTTCCGCCCATGGGAACGTGTTTCAGTTGTATTTCCATAGGGAGATTCAGAGTGATCCGGTCCCCGCTGCGGAAGGTCTTCTCGACGGTGAAGAACGTTCCGGGGGTCAAATCAGCCCCGACCGGTTTCCCATTGACTTCAAGTGAAGCCTCCGTACACCAGGATGGCACCCTCAGAACAATGGGGAACTTTTCCTTCCTTGCCATCTCGAGGGTGAATTCGACGGTTTCGGAGAAAGGATAGGCTGTTTCCTCCCGGATGATGCAGGGCTGCCCGGAAGGCAGTTCAACGGTAATCTCCGACGGACCGTAAAGCGCCGCCGTAACGGCACCGTCCTTACGGCGCATCCACATACGGGAGGCATAATTCGGCATCACGCGGTGGACCGCGCCGGCACAGCACTCGGTCTGATGAGTTGGCCTGTAGGCCATCCAGGTGCTGCCGAAGAAGAATTCGTTATGGTTGGAGTCGCCCGTTGCAATGACCTGGTTCACGGAGGAGAAATACTGGAGAGTCTTGAAATCCTTTGTAACGGCACCGGGTAGGGCATTGAATACAGCCATCTCAATCCTGTCCGCCCACGCGGCGTCTCCGGTTGTCTCGAGGAAATATCCGAGGGTCCAGGTATGGTCCGCGATGTCACAGGTTTCGTGGCTGCTGTTGATGTCATTGGGGAAAAGCCTTTCTGCGCTCGTATTGACCCCGTCCGGAAGCATATGTTTTCTCTCGAGGGTATTGTAGGCGTGAATTGCCGCTTCCAGGTATTTAGCCTTCCCGGTACGGGCATAGAGCATCATCGGCAGTTTAAGTTCCTCGTTGAGGGTAACCCCGTGTATGATGGGGAATTCCTCTGCAAGGCAGGCTTCCGGCGTAAGGTCTCCGAACTGACCCGCATTCCAGAGCCGCTCGGACCTCTCAAGAAGCGTCGAATCTGCGCCCATATCATAGGTCCACAGCATTCCTTCTATGTTTACGATGTTTCTCCAGACGCTGAGTTCCTCATCGCTGTAGAGCGAATAGTTCTTCGCCAGCGCGGCCGGTATATCCTCGTCCGGATGCTTATAAGCATATGCCTGAACGGGGCGGAAGAATACCGCCATGGGCCACATACGGGCCCAGGTGAAATTCGTATGGGGCAGACGGCCGTCCTCATCCGCATTGTCAAGGGTATAGCGGATTCCGGCCTCTCCCTTGGCGATAAGGAGCGAATCTCGAAGGAGATAGCCCAGTTTGACGAGTCCGTCCGTGTAGTAGGCGGTTTGTTCATACCGCCACCAGTCTGAGCCGTAAGACTCCGTATTCCGGGTAATGTCCCCGTCCCAGAGGCAGGAGTTATAGGGGTATGAGAGGGCCTCCGGATGGCCGGTCATACCGCTGCGCTGCCTGTCGAGAAATTCGAGGATCCAGCCCTTCGGGCTTATGTCCGGAAGAAGACCGTCTGTGTACTTTGCAAACTCCGGGACCGGGGGCGTTACGGCCGAAGGCGCTTTTATCTCAGGGCGGCTGCAGGAGAGGACCAGCGCAGCGAGGCCCGCCAATATTGCAATGGAATGTTTCATCTTTTAAAGAAGTATTTCTATCGTGTTTTCTGCCAAGGCGGAAACCCTTGGGAGGGAGACAAGGACGCGGGAGCCGTCGAGGCGGACGTCCGTGACGGCCTCGCCACCGAGACGGACAGCCTTCGGGAGCTTCCCGATGCCTTCAAGGACAAGATAGATTTCCCTCTCCGGGGACATCCCTTCGTATGAGCCGTGTCTTGTGCCAATCTTTACCGTTATCCTGTTCCCGGAACGGTTTTTCTCGATGAGGGTACGGGAGAAGGCCGTATCGTAGTCACGCGAGGAGCCGTCATCCTCATACAGGGTGAATGTCGATTTCCCGGATCCGGGGACAACGAGAAGGCCCAGCACATCGGAGGGGTCCTGCAGATTCCTGATATTCTCACCGGCAAGAGGAAGGATGCTTCCGGACTTTACATACCAGGGGTTCTCGTCGATGGAATAACGGAGAGCCTTGACCGAACCTCCCTTGTGGGTCTCGTGGCGGGCCATGTCGTACCAGTCAGTGCCGCGGGGAAACCATATCTTCCTTTCAGCTTTACCGTCAGGCCCGGCCGGTTCTGCGACGGCGGTAGCGAGG
>CALCEJ010000146.1 GCA_937900465.1 uncultured Bacteroidales bacterium
TCTGTTACGAATTCTTCTTTCGAAACCCTTTCGGCGTGACGGGGGCCGGGGGCGTCATCCTTGGCGGGGTGTCCCACCGGGAACAGGGCGACGATCTCATAGCCGGCGGTCTCAGGGAAGTCCGCAGCGATTTTCTTCGGGTCGAACGACCCTACCCAGACGTTACCCAGCCCGAGGGCGGCCGCCTCAAGCATAATATGCGTCCCAACGATTGCGGCGTCAATCTCCGCGCCGTTCTTCCCGTCATATTTCCGGACCCACGCCGCCTTCGGATTGCATCCTACCATAAACACAACGGGAGCGCCGTAGCGGTACTGAGTGGAGGAATCGAGTTTAGAAAGGGCTTCGGGGCTCCGAAGCACCCAGACGTGGACCGGCTGCTTGTTTACGGCGGACGGGGCGAGGCGGGCGGCCTCTATGATATGACTGATTTCCGTGTCGGAAACAGGAGCGTCGGAGAAGTTACGGCAGGAGTATCGATTCCGGGCGAGCGTCATGAAGACGGACTCCTGAGAGGCGATGCGTTTTTCCACATCGGCAAAAGCCGCTCTGTGGTGAATTATGGTGATGTCGCTTAGTTTGTGGAAGATGGACTTTTTCATATCTTTGATCTTTTGCAGGCAAGATAGGATTTTTTTTTGCAACTTTGCAAATCTAAAAGGAAAAAATTTTATGTCCATTGGTATCCGCTTTACAGGCCGTGAAGGCGACAGACTGACCCCCGGAGATCTCTCCGGAAAGAGCAAATGGTGGGGCGCGCCGGACCTTCCGGTTTTCGTTGATTATCCCACCGACGATGAAGGCAACCCCCTCACATTCGTGTGTCAGATCCGCCTCGAAGACCTGAACGGGCTTCCGGGCGCGGAGCTGCTTCCCGGGAGGGGAATGCTATATTTCTTTGCTGCAATAGGAGAGTATATCCCCGCCCTCGACGGAGATTCTGCCGGCCACAACGGCATCGGCGAGTGGTCCGGCGACGCATTCAGAGTCCTCTACAGCCCGGTGACAGAAGGCCTCGAGCCTTTCGAAATCCTCTATGAGGACGACGATACCCCGGCATACCTTCCGGCAGAGGGAATAACTTTCGAAGCCGCCGCGGACGCCTATGACAGCTTCAAGCTGCTCGGGACCCCCTACTACGAAGAGATCAGCTCCGAGCTCCCCGGTTACGTGAACCTGCTCCAGATTGACGAGAACGACGACTGGGGCCTTACCCTCTACGACTGCGGGATGATCTGTTTCCTGATCCGTCCGGAGGATCTCCGTGACCTCCGCCTCGACCGCGTCAAAGTCTATTTCCACTCCTTCTAGGCCCATACTTCCCGCCCACAGGCCCACAAGCCCACAGGCCCATAGGCCCACAAGCCCACAAACCACACCCGCGGCCCCATGCTTCCCGAAAAAGAAAAGACCTTCAACAAATGGTTCAGCGCGTTCATCCTCGTCGGGATGACGGTTGTAACCTGTATCGTAACGGCAATCAAGATTTCCGGCACCGGGGGCGGAGACCGCGTGTGGCTGCTCGTAACGGCATTTGGTTCACTTATGGGCGTAATGGCAACGGTAAGTTCAGCGAACGGATGGATAATAACCTTTCTGTTCGGTCTGCTCGACGTTTCCATCTACGGAATCTCCTGTTGGATAAACTGGCGGAGCGGCGGATCCGGGCTCGGAAACGCCCTCCTTCACTTCATCTATTTCGTGCCTATGCAGTTCGTAGGCTTTTTCCAGTGGAAGCGGCGCGGCGCAAAAGCATCGGCCCGGGTCAATGCGCGACGTCTGAGCCCGGCGATGCGGTGGGGGTGGCTTGGAATTACAGTGGCGTCAACGGCCGTCCTCTACCTTGTCCTGCTGAGGTTCGACAGGTCTGCCGCAGAGGGCTTTCTCAGGGTGGCTGTACTGCTGGATGTGATACCCCTTGTCTGCAACATCATCGGCCAGCTTCTTATGTCTACGGCGTATATGGAGCAGTGGTGGTTCTGGATAGCGGTGAACATTACGTCGATAGCCTTCTGGATATTCTCAGACAAGGCTTTTGCCCCGGTATACATCGTCAAGTACAGCTTCTACCTGATCAACTCGCTGAACGGACTTCGTATCTGGCTCCAGCTCAGCGCACCCCCATCAGACCAGCCTTAGGGGCCTGCCACGTCGCATTTTAGCCCGTTTGTTTTCATTTAATAAAAATTTTTGCTTACTTTGCGACGTTTTTCGGACGAGAAAAAGAGTAAAAACGTATAAAAACTTAAAACCTGAATTATTATGACTAATGAAGAAATCGTAAAGGTTGTCAAGGACATTATCGTTGACAAGCTTGGCGTTGAAGAGTCGGCCGTCACAGAGACCGCAAGCTTCACCAACGACCTCGGCGCTGATTCCCTCGACACAGTGGAGCTTCTTATGGAGTTCGAGCGCGTGTTCGGCATCAAGATCCCCGATGAGGAGACAGCCGGAATCCAGACCGTTGCAGACGCTATCGCAAAGGTACAGGAAAAAGTAGGTGAGTAATTGAATTACAGCCTTTGAAAATAAGCAGAGCCTGCCGTTTCGGCGGGCTCTGTTTATTTATATGTGTCCGGAACGTGAACCTCCGGGGGGTCTTCGAAGAAGATCGAATAGTAGAAGTTGGGGAAGATTCCAGAGTGCCACATCTGGACCAGTTCCTCGAGGTTACGGTCCGCACCTTCCGGATCGTACTGGCTTCGAAGGTCATTGTCGAAGATTTTGGCGATTCCGTTCCAGAATCCCGCCGCCGCGCCGTTTTTGTATTCCTTGATGATGGAGTAGGAGGACTTGCCGGTCTCCCTGTCGATGAGTTTGAGGAGCACCCTTCCCTGGGAGATGGTCATCTTCCTCAGGGCGCCTTCGAAGTCGCGGAACAGATCCGCCTGTACCTTACTTATATAGCGGTCGCGTTTCATAGCGCCGTAGTTGCCGGCTGCGATGGTGCTGTCCACGATTTCCTGGAGGCGGCCGGAAGCGAGGGCGTACGGATACACGCGGGCGAAATTATAGACCAGTTTATAGTACTTCTTCCAGTCCTTTTCCGAGTGTTTCGACCTTCCGAAAATCCATATCGGGTCCAGCCGGTCGAAGTAGGTCGTATCTCCGTTCTCCACCGTGAAGCTCAGATATCCGCCGTAAGGGGAGAGCGCCTGCGGATTCTCAGCCGCTTCACGCGTCCGTGCCTGCGCTTCTGCCTGTTCCTTTGCCCGCTGCATGGCGCGCCTGACGCTCCCTTGTGAGAGAGCGGGCACGGCAGTCGCCACAAGCAGTGCTGCTGAAACTGCGATAACCTTGAACGAACTTTTCATAAGCCTTCCGGTCATTTCCGGGGGACAAAGTTACAAAATCCCGGCCAAAGCCTTCGGACAATTTCCGGCAAGGCCCATCTGTCTCCGGTCTAAAATGCAGTAAAAAATTTTTCAACAAAATACGTAACTTGTTGAAAAAACGAGTGATAGCCTTCAAAAGTCGCGGTCCAAAACAGCAAAAAAAATGTAAAAAAGATTTGCAGGTAAAATTTTTTTTGTATCTTTGCAGTCCCGTTATCGAGCCCCTTAATAGTTAAGGAATTGAGACTCAATAACTTAGGTTAAATTAAGGAAATTTTTAAACATTACACACAATGTTACAGCCTAAAAGAACCAAATTCAGAAGGGAACAGAAGAACCGTATGAAGGGCAATGCCGGACGTGGCAATCAGCTCGCATTCGGATCTTTCGGACTCAAGAATCTCGAGAACTGCTGGCTTACAGCCCACCAGATCGAGGCCGCCCGTCAGGCTATCTCCCGCCGTATGAACCGTGAAGGACAGATATGGATCAGGGTATTCCCTGTCAAGCCTTTCACCGCCAAGCCCCTCGATACCCGTATGGGTAAGGGTAAGGGTGACCCCCAGGGTTTCGTGGCCCCTATCACTCCCGGCCGTATCCTCTTTGAGGCAGAGGGCGTTTCCCTCGAGACCGCTAAGGAGGCAATGCGTCTTGCCGCACAGAAACTCCCCGTTGCGACAAAGTTCGTTGTCCGCAGGGATTATGTTGAAGAATAATCTACAGGAGGAAAGAAAATGAAAGTAGCAGAAGTCAGAGAGATGTCCATCGCAGACCTTCGCGACCGTATCGAGGTCGAGAAGAACAACCTGGACACAATGAAGATCAACCACGCTATCTCTCCCCTGGAGGATACGTCCAAGATCAGGAAAACCCGTCAGGATATCGCCCGTATGATCACGATCCTCGCGGAGAAAGAAAAACAGCAGAACTAACAGGAACTATGGAAAGAAATCTTCGCAAGGAAAGAGTTGGCATCGTGGTCAGCAACAAGATGGACAAGACCATCATCGTCGCAGTCGAAACTCACGAAAAGCACCCCATTTACGGCAAGTTCGTAAAGAAGACCACCAAGTTCGTTGCCCAGGATGACAAGAACGAGTGCAGCATCGGTGACACCGTGCGCATTGCAGAAACCCGTCCCCTCAGCAAGACCAAGAACTGGAGATTAGTTGAAATCATCGAAAAAGTCAAGTAATTATGATACAGCAGGAAACACGTTTATCGGTGGCTGACAACAGCGGAGCAAAGGAAGTCCTCTGCATCCGTGTGCTTGGCGGTACCCACCATCGTTACGCCACCATCGGCGACACCATCGTCGTCACGGTGAAGAGCGCCATTCCTGGCGGTGACATCAAGAAAGGCACCGTCACAAAGGCTGTCGTAGTCCGCACCAAGAAGGAAATCCGCCGCGCAGACGGTTCTTATATCCGTTTCGACGACAACGCCTGTGTTCTTCTGAACAACGCCGGCGAACTCCGCGGAACCCGTATCTTCGGTCCCGTTTCCAGGGAACTCCGTGAGAACTATATGAAGATTGTTTCACTGGCACCCGAAGTCCTTTAATCACAGATTGCATTATGAAAAAGTTCCGTATTCACAAAGGCGATACCGTTTATGTAAACGCCGGAAACGACAAGGGAAAAACCGGAAAGGTTCTTGAGGTTCTTCGCGACAAGGATCGCGTAATTGTAGAAGGTGTCAATATGGTATCAAAGCATACCAAACCCAACACCCAGAACCCTCAGGGTGGTATTATTAAACAGGAGGCAGGAATCCATATTTCCAATGTCCAGCTCGTTGACTCTACGGGCAAGCCTGTAAAGGTCGGCTATAAGGTCGAGGATGGAAAGAAGATCCGCTATTCCAGGAAATCAGGAGAGGAGATTAAGTAATTATGGCAAAGAAGAATAGCAAGCCCGCAGAAGTTCAGGCACTTCCCAAGGGATATGTACCTTCTCTCAAGAAGGTCTACAAAGAAGAGATTGTTCCCGCACTCGAGAAGCAGTTCTCTTATACTACTGTCATGCAGGTCCCCAGGCTCGTCAAGATTACCCTCAATGAAGGTGTAGGCGATGCAACTCAGGACAAGAAACTGGTTGAGGAGGCTGCTGAAGAGCTCTCCATCATCGCAGGACAGAAGGCTGTCATCACCTCCTCCAGGAAAGACATCTCCAACTTCAAGCTCCGTAAGGGAATGCCTATCGGTGCAAAGGTTACCCTCCGCGGTGTCAAGATGTACGAGTTCCTCGAGAGGCTCATCAGGGTCGCTCTTCCTCGTATCCGTGACTTCAACGGTATTTCTGAGAAGCTCGATGGTCAGGGCAACTATACTCTCGGTATCAAGGAGCAGATCATCTTCCCTGAGATCGAGATCGACAAGAACCCTCGTATCCATGGAATCGAGATCACGTTCGTTACTACCGCCAATACTGACGAAGAGGCTCACGCCCTCCTCAAGGCATTCGGTCTTCCGTTCAAGAAACACAATAACTAAAATACAGACAGATGGCAAAGGAAAGTATGAAAGCCCGCGAGGTTAAGCGCGCAAAACTCGTTGCCAAGTATGCCGCAAAGAGGCAGGCTCTTAAAGAGGCCGGCGACTATGCAGCTCTTGACAAACTCCCTAAGAATGCCAGCCCGGTACGCCTCCACAACCGTTGCTCTCTCACCGGTCGTCCGAAAGGATACATGAGGGATTTCGGCCTCAGCCGTATCCAGTTCCGCGAGATGGCTTCTCAAGGTCTTATCCCCGGCGTAAAGAAGGCATCCTGGTAGCAGAATACACTTATTATATATTATCAATCGGATATCGGGCGCAAGGTGCGCCGGTCCACAAAACGACAAAAAAATGACTGATCCAATTGCAGATTATCTGACTCGAGTCCGTAACGCTTACCTCGCAGGTAAGAAGGTCGTCGAAGTCCCTTCATCCAACATGAAGGTAGCGATCACGAAGATCCTTTGTGAGAAGGGTTACATCCTTAGCTACAAAGTAGTCGAGGGAACCCCTTGCAACACTATTAAAATCGCTCTTAAGTATCATCCTCAGACCAAGACCGCAGCCATCAAGAAGATTGTCCGCGTTTCTTCTCCAGGTCTTAGGAAATATGCTGACGTGAAGAGTATGCCGCGCGTTCTCAACGGCCTCGGCATTG
>CALCEJ010000147.1 GCA_937900465.1 uncultured Bacteroidales bacterium
CGCGGACGGCCTTGTTCGGATTCTCGCCGAAAAGGAGGTTCACCTGCTCGAAGGCCCCTCCGTTTGTCTCAACCCTGTCGAAACAGCCCATATCGATGATCGCCGGGGCGACTTCCACGAGCTGGTCAACCCTTGGGACGTACTTCCCGGAGCTCTGCCACATATCCCTGTAGACCAGGGAAAACTTTATTTCTCTTGCCATAGGCTACTTGTTTTTTGCTCTTTCGATCGCCTTCCGGGCTTCGCCCCAAAGGTTTCTTTTCACAAAGGTATCGACTGCGAAATACGTCACTCCGCCTTCGGTATTGTTGTACATAAAGTCCATCGCATCGCACATATCCGCCTCCCAAGCGAAGGTGCCGATGAGTTTTGCGCCGCTTCCCTTCAGAAGGTTCTTCGCCCGATAGACGGCATATTCCATGGACTCGAGATCCTCCATTCCATAAACGTGGGGAAGATAGGCGCCCAGTTCGAATTCATCGATGCACTTTGCGAATCCGGTCTTTGCATAATCCGGGGAGATATAGTCGTAGCCGTGCCGCGCGACCTCTTCTGCGATAAAGTCAGCGGCATCCGGGGAGGCCCAGTTCTGCCCGCTGTTACGCTGGACGGCGTGCCACCAGGACGGAGACCAGAAACGGACTTTCGCGCCGTGGGAATGAATGATGTCCGAGAGTTCTTCCACCAGGGAGGAGATTACTCCGGTCCTCCATTCGAACCATTTCTGATAGTGCTTTCCGGGGATGATATCCCAAGCGTGCTCCCCATAGGTAAAGATGTCCTCCGGGAAGTTCTCCACCGGTTCGCCTATATACTCTTCGAAAGCGCGGCGGGATGCCTCCGAGAAGTCGCTGTGAAGGTTGTTATAGCGGCAGTAATCGAGGCTGAAGGACTTTGGATGATACTTTTCCAGTATCTCGGTCACATAGGCCTTCACGAACTCCCGGACCTCCGGAAGGACGGGATTCAGGAAGCAGAACACCCCTTCTTCACGGCTGTCCCGGATATCGCTGAGGCCCTCCGGAAGGTACTGGACACAGAACCATCCGTTTTTCGTGGAATCGCTGTAAGCGGGGCCGTCAGGGCCCAGCTGGGATGCGCCGAGGGTAAGCGTGCAGACGCTCAGCGTCACGTCAATCCCGCGCTTTCCGGCCTCCTTCATAAATGTTTCCACATAGTCCCAGTCGCGTTTTACGGGGTCATAGCCGCGCGCGTGGCGGATGGGCTCCAGATACTTGCTTTCGTAGTAAGCGTAGCCAACTACAGGCTTGACATCCAGAACTATCGAATTGAAGCCGACAGAGGCGATGGAATCCAGAAGACCGGATACGGCTTCAGGCGTCGGATACCTGTCGAGGTTCCCGTCCGAGGGTACATAGACTCCGATCTCCTTTTCCTTCGGAGTTTCAGTGCAGGCCGATACCATAACAAGGGCCAGAGCTATTGCGGTGAGTATCCTTTCCATCCCATAAAAATATAACTCACAAATATAATCAAAATCTTTGTATCTTTGTCCCGGATATGAACACTCACAGCTCATCGATGACGGTCCCTACCGTGGACGAATTCAAGAAGGCCCTCCGCCGGCACGGGCTCAAGGCCACACGGCAGCGTGTGGAGGTCCACGAGGCTATGATGTCCCTCATCCACGCCAGCGCGGATGCCGTGACCGCAAAAATCCTCTCGAAGGGCAGCACAGTCACCGTCGCATCCGTGTACAACATCCTTACCCAGCTTGCTGACCTCAAGATTTACGGAAGGCGGCTGAGCTCCAACAACAAGATGTACTTCGATGTCCTGAACTCCCGTCACCTCCACCTTTACGACAAGGAGAACCACACCTTCAGGGACGTTGACGACGCCGGCCTCATGGAACTTGTCCTCACACACCTGAAAAGGCGCAAGTTCAAGGGCTACACCATCGATGATATAGACATCCAGTTCATCGCAAGACCTACAAGAAAGACATACTGACGCACATATGAAAAAGTTAGCATTCGCCCTCGCAGCCATCCTGCTGCTTCTGTCCTCCTGCAAGAAAGACGAGGTTATCTACCGCTCCGTCTTCTTCTCCGGATTCGTGGACGGGAGGACCATTACGACCGATGACGGATTCACACTCCATATCACCGGAGAAACCACGATGGACACTGTGAAGGTCAACCGTCACGTGTTTGCTATCTGCGACATCCTGAAGACAATCTCCGACAAGGAGTATGAGGTTTTCGTCTCTTCCTGGGTTCAGCCCCTGACGAAGCCGTCCGTAAAGAAGTCTTCGCTGGACCCTTCGAATCCGCTCGCAGATGATCCGCTCGCCGTAAATGCAGCCTGGTCCTGCGGCGACTACCTCAACCTTGAGCTGGCCCTCCCCTACTACGGAGCGACGACACATATCCTTACGATGGTCGAGGATGATACTGCGGACCACGGTGACACCCTCTGCCTCCGTATGTACCATAACGGCGGAACTTACAGCGGGTCTGACCTTGCAATAGCATCTTCCCACGTAAGGGCGTATTACTCCCTCCCTATGGAGTCCCTCGTCCCGGCGGGTGATACGGTTGTCGTACACCTCAGCTGGACCTACGACGGGCCCTACGACGCAACGTTCAATTATTACAGATAGGGACACTGCCAAGACGGGCCACGACAAAAAATTTGCAGTTAAATTTTTATTGCGTATCTTTGTAGTCCCGCAAATGGTGGATGTAGTTCAGCTGGTAGAGCATCGGATTGTGGTTCCGAGTGTCGTGG
>CALCEJ010000148.1 GCA_937900465.1 uncultured Bacteroidales bacterium
TGACGACAAGGGCGAGGTTCAAACCAACCTCGGCTATCGCGTGCAGTTCAACAGCGCCATCGGTCCCTACAAGGGCGGACTTCGTTTCCACAAGGCCGTTACTCCTTCGATGCTGAAATTCCTCGGCTTCGAGCAGACTTTCAAGAACGCTCTCACAACCCTTCCTATGGGCGGCGCGAAGGGCGGTTCGGACTTCGACCCCGTGGGCAAGTCCAACGACGAGATTATGCGTTTCTGCCAGGCATTCATGCTGGAACTGTGGAACTGCATCGGCCCTGACCAGGATATCCCTGCAGGTGATGTGGGCGTCGGCGGCCGTGAGATAGGCTATCTGTACGGAATGTACAAGAAGCTCGCCCGCCAGTACAACACCGGTGTCCTTACCGGCAAGGGCGGCACCTGGGGCGGTTCCATCCTCCGTCCTGAGGCTACCGGATTCGGCGCTCTCTACTTCACCCAGCACCTTCTTCAGAAGGCAGGAAAGGACATCAAGGGCAAGAAGGTCGCACTCTCCGGCTTCGGTAACGTTGCCTGGGGCGCAGCCCAGAAGGCCCGTGAGCTTGGCGCAAAGGTTGTCGCAATCAGCGGCCCTGACGGCGTATGCGAGATTCCTGACGGCATCACCCCTGAGATGATCGACTATATGCTCGTAATGCGTGCCTCCAACCGCAACAAGGTTGAGGATATGGCGACCAAGTTCCCCGGTGCCACAAAGTTCACCGCCGGAAAGAAGGCCTGGAGCATCCCTTGCGATATCGCTCTTCCCTGCGCATTCCAGAATGAACTCTCCGAGGACGATGCGAAGGAGCTGAAGGCAAACGGCTGCTGGTGCTGCTGCGAGGTCTCCAATATGGGATGCCAGCCCGGAGCTATCCACTTCTTCCAGCATAACGGAATCCTCTTCGCTCCCGGCAAGGCCGTGAACGCAGGTGGTGTTGCAACTTCCGGTCTCGAGATGACCCAGAACGCTGAGCATATCTCCTGGGATGCAAAGGAAGTCGACGACAAGCTCCACTTCATTATGAAGAGCATCCACGAGCAGTGCGTCAAATACGGCACACAGCCCGACGGTACCGTTGACTACGTGAAGGGCGCGAACATCGCAGGCTTTATGAAGGTCGCAACCGCAATGCTTGAGCAGGGAACGATATAATCCTTCCGGTCAAGATTTAATGGTCCCGATGCACACGCATCGGGATTTTTTTGCTACATTTGTGCCGCTGGATAGAAAGAGTTATTTTTACAGTATAATGGAAACCAAAAAACTAAACCTGAAGTATTGTGTTTTCCTCCCTATAGTGTTGGTAGTCACAATATTCCTGTGGGCTATGCCCCTTTCGTGGTTCGGCATTGACGCCCTTACGGTGGTTCAGCAGCGTGTGATCGCACTTTTCGTGTTCGCCGCACTGATGTGGATTTTCGAGATTATCCCCAACTGGACGACATCCCTTCTTGTCATAGTAATATCGCTTTTGACGGTGTCTGACAAGGGACTCGGCTTTATGTGCAAGCCGGAGTTCGGGCAGCTCGTAGGATACAAGAGCATAATGTCCGCCTTTGCGGATCCCGTCGTGATGCTCTTCCTCGGCGGATTCGTCCTCGCCATTATGGCGGAGAAATACGGGCTCGACGTTACTCTGGCTAAAGGTCTTCTTTCCATCTTCGGAACGAAGCCCCGTATGGTCCTTCTCGGATTCCTCATCATCATTTCGATTTTCTCGATGTTTATGTCCAACACCGCTACGGCTGCGATGATGCTGGCGTTCCTCGCCCCCGTCCTTTCGAAGCTGCCGGCGGATGACAAGGGTAAGATCGCGCTCGCGCTGTCAATCCCGGTTGCGGCGAACCTCGGCGGTATCGGAACCCCTATCGGAACCCCTCCCAATGCAACGGCGGTGAAGTTTCTCGCTGAGGCCGGCGTGGAAGTCACCTTTATGGAATGGGCCACGAGGATGGTCCCCTATGTGGCGATTATGATTCTCGTCGCCTGGGTTCTCCTCCAGGTACTCTTCCCCTTCAAGACCAAGAAGCTCGTCCTTGAGCTCCCGGAGACCAAGCGGACGAAGGACTGGCAGACAATCGTCGCCTGGGTTACCTTCATCGGCACAATCCTTCTCTGGGCGACGGAACAGTGGACTAAGATCAGCTCCAACGTCGTGGCGCTCATTCCGCTTGGCGTATTCACCGCCCTCGGGATGTTTACAAAGGAAGATATCAAGGAAATCAACTGGAGCGTCCTCTGGCTCGTCGCGGGAGGATTCGCCCTCGGAACCTGCCTTCAGGGAACCGGACTTGCAAAGGTCCTTATCAATGCCATCCCCTTCGGCTCGATGTCCGTCGTGCTGGTCCTCGTGATCGCCGGCCTCGTCTGCTATTTCCTGTCGAACTTCATTTCGAACTCCGCTACGGCCGCCCTCCTTATCCCTATCCTCATCGTCGTCGCTGAGGGTATGAACAACCCGGAGGCTGCAAACAACGCCCAGTTCCTGTCCCTCGGCGGAACCCAGGCAATGATTTCGTTCATCGCGGTCTGCGCTTCCATCGCTATGCTCTTCCCTATCTCCACTCCTCCTAACGCAATCGCCGCTTCTACCGGACTTGTCGAGACCAAGGATATGGCAAAGGTGGGCATCATCATCGGCGCCATAGGATTCGTCCTTGGATACTTCTGGCTTACCAAGATATTCCCTTTCACAGCATAAACCTATGAAAAAAGCTATATTCGCAGCAATTGCAGCGCTCCTGATGGGGGGCGCTGCCTTTGCCCAAGGAGAGGAGGAAACTCCTGCAAAGTTCAAACTCTACGGATTTATCCGCAACTACTCCGTGATCGATACCCGTGCCGTAAAGGGTGGTACTCACGACCTGTATTTCTATATGCCGGAGGACCGGAAGCCCAACGCTGACGGTGATGACCTCAACGCCGGACTCCGCTGGAGCTCGCTGGCCCTTACCACGCGCCTGGGCCTTGATGTATCCGGCTACAAGTTTGGAAATATCGGCGTCGCAGGAAAGGTGGAGGCGGACTTCTACAGCCTCAACGGCACCGCAGGCTCATCCACTATCGCCCAGCTCCGTCTCCGTCAGGCCTATGTCGCCATCTCCAGGGACGGCGGTCACGGCGAGAAGATCGTCCTGAACGTGGGCCAGACCTGGCACCCTATCGCAGAGAATATGCCCCACGGGACGAATCTCGAGACCGGCGCTCCCTTCAATGCATTCAACCGCAGCCCCCAGGCAACGCTTCGATACACTGTGGGCGACTTTACTTTTGTCGATGGATTGCTGTTCCTGAGCCAGTATCTTCCGATGGACGCGGAAGCCGGCGGAAAGTCCGTCGCACCTTTCAAGTTCGGTCTTCCGGAGTGCTACACCGGCATCATCTACAAAAAGGGCAACTGGCTTTTGAACGGTGGTATCACAATCGTTAATTCCAAGCCCATCCGTACCGTCTCTGAGATTGATCCCATAACTGGCAAAGCCGCTGTCGATGCGGACGGAAACCCCAAGACTTACAAGGCTTACGGGCTTCTCTGCGCTCCTACCGGAATGCTCTTCGCCCAGTACACCAAGGGTCTTCTCCAGATCCGTGCGAAGACTGTCTTCGCGACCAGCGGTGAGCACCTGAACCTCCTCTCCGGTTATGGAATCAAGGCTTACGATGCGGAGAACCACTTCTTTGAATATACTCCGATGCGCACATCGGCCTCCTTTGTCTCGTTCCAGTACGGGAAAAAGGTGCAGGTTATGGGCCTTCTGGGTTATATGAAACAGTTTGGTACCGCTGAGGATTTGATGAGCGCCGCGGACCTTACGGCCGCTACCGGTATGACTGGCAACATCTGGATCAACACTGCCGCAGCCACCAATATCCAGGAGGCGTTCCGCGCCACTCCTACCATCGCCTGGAACTTCGGTAAACTTACGCTCTCGCTCGAGTACGATTTCACTATGGCCCGCTTCGGCGAAGGCGCCCGTGATGCCAATGGGCTCTACGGCTCCTCCCACTGGATTGCGAACCACCGTATCGAGCAGATGGTCAAATTCAATTTCTAGCCGTCCCTCTGCCGTCCGGCACCGTACACCAATTTACAATTTTTGGCCGTTTTTCTGCATTTTCGTGTACGCA
>CALCEJ010000149.1 GCA_937900465.1 uncultured Bacteroidales bacterium
CCCTTGTGGCTGCGGAGCAGCAGCTTTGCGCCCTCAGTTTCGTTGCCGGCGGCAATGAGTTTTTTGGCCTCGTTCAGAGTCGATGTCACCAGAGCCCTCTGCTTGTTGTAAAGGTTCTCGACGTAAGGCCTGTACTCCATAAACTGCTCATCGTCAGCGGCCCTCTGCATAGGACCGGAGATAATCAGAGGGGTACGGGCGTCATCGATAAGGACGGAGTCCACCTCATCGACAATAGCGTAGTGTTGCTTCCTCTGGACGAGGTCAGACATACGCGTAGCCATATTGTCACGGAGGTAGTCGAAACCGAACTCATTGTTCGTACCAAAAGTAATGTCGCAGTCGTAAGCCTTCTTTCGGGAATCGCTGTTGGGCTGATGCTTGTCAATGCAGTCGACGCTCAGCCCGTGGAATTGATACAGCGGGCCCATCCACTCAGAGTCACGCTTTGACAGGTAGTCGTTGACCGTAACTACGTGGACACCCTTTCCTGCAAGGGCGTTAAGGAAGACAGGCAGCGTAGCGACGAGGGTTTTTCCCTCACCGGTCGCCATCTCAGCGATCTTTCCCTGATGCAGGATGATACCGCCGATGAGCTGCACGTCATAATGGACCATATCCCAGGTGATCTCGTTTCCGCCGGCAATCCAGTGGTTGTCCCAGATTGCCTTGTCGCCCTCGATATGGACGAATTCCTTGCCGGAAGCGGCGAGGTTACGGTCGAAATCAGTAGCGGTGACCTCGATTGTGGGGCTCGCGGCAAAACGGCGCGCGGTAGACTTGACGATGGCGAACGTCTCCGGGAGAACCTCATTGAGGATTTTCTCGATAGCCTCATCCTCATCTTTTACGAGCTTGTCCTGCTCCGTTGCGAGCTTTTCCTTCTCGGAAACGGGGATGTCGCTCTCGAGCTGCGCCTTAATCTGGGCGGCACGGGCCTCGAACGGTTTTTCGACTTCAAATATGCGGGCGCGGATCTGCTGGCAGCGGTCGCGGAGCTCGTCGTTGGAAAGCGCGTCGATTGACGGGTAAAGAGCGAGGATCTTGTCAAGGATGGGCCTTACGGCTTTCATATCCCGGTCGCTCTTGGACCCGAAGATTTTCTTCAGTATATCAGAAAATGCCATACTCTTTCTCCAGATAAAATTAAATCTTACAAATATAGCAACAAATTACGTTTCGGCCAAAATGTCAGGCCAGGTGTCCTTCTATCGTCGCGGCGAAGGCTGGCCAGGAGTTGTCCTGGACGAAAGCTTCGACCGCCTTCGTGTCTATCCTATGGTCCTCGTGAAGGATTTTCCGAAGCTCCTCATACGAATCGTAGACGATGCATATTCCAAGTTCGGAAAGGTCTTTGAAGGCACCTGTATCGGGGCCCACGGGGGTTCCGCCCATCGCAATCGTATCCATCAGAAGGCCGGAGCCCGAGACACTTCCCGGAAGATAAGGGAACAGCACATACTTGCACCTTCCCGAATGCCAGGCCACTTCATCAAAGGACGGCCTACGGTTCTCAAAAACCACACCATAACCGGTATGCGCTTCAATTCTCCGGATAATTGACGGGTCAGAGCACTGCCCGAGTATGAGCACACGCTTGTCAGAGGCCACTCCGCTCTCCAGGAACTCCGCAACCCCCTTGTATGGCAGAATGTCACCCCAGATGAAAATGTCATATTCCGTGGAGCTGTATTCCCACTTCGCCCTGCGCCGTACGACAGGATGCTGGGCCATTATGACCTTTTCCGGAGCTGTTCTCGTTCGGGCAACCTCCGCGGCGGCGGCGGAATGGGCTATGACAAGGTCAGCATCCTTGAAAAGACGCGCCGTGATGGACCTTGTAATCCGGTTCTCGCCCTTGTGGGGGACGATATTGTGATAGATAAAAACGATTTTCTTCCTCCGCGCGCGGATTATCCAAAGGGCTAGCAGAACGACGATATGCTGGGCCCAGGCCATCCTGTGCCAGCCTATGTTCTCGAGGAAACTCAGAAGATAGACATCAGCGCAGAAACTGTGGGCAAGGAGGGCCGTACTCTGGGTAAGACAGGGCTTGTCCTTAGGGTCAAGCACGTCGTAGTAGGGCTCAAGGCTTTCCTTGAGATATCTGAAATAGCGGCACTTGTATGCCTTCTCACCCCGCTTTACCTGCGGAGAAACATAAATTCTGGGTTGTCCTTTCATCGGAACGTAATATCTTTAAGGAAGTAGGTAAGGCGCGCCGCGGCTATTTCCGCCGCTTTTACCTTCCGGTACGTCCTGTAATAGTATATGTCACTGCGGAGTTTCATCCTCCGTATCCTTATTCTGGAAAAATGCTTCTTCGTTGTTGCCCCGTGCTCGTGGACGACGCGGACGGAAGGATAGAAATACACCTTCCGGCCAATCCTTGCCATCCTTTCGCTGAGTATCGCCTCCTCCCCGTAAAGGAAAGTCGCCGGGTCCATCTCCCCCGCCCCGAAGAAATCCTCAGCCCTCGCGACAAAGAACGCAAGCACGATCGTGCCTACTCCTACCCAGAGTTCAACATTTCGGCCTCACTGGAC
>CALCEJ010000150.1 GCA_937900465.1 uncultured Bacteroidales bacterium
AGGTTTCGGGATGGATTCCTTTCTTCATTTTACTTAAAATTTTGTGTACACAATTTTGGGACGGCAAAGGTAGAAAATAATTCCGGTCTTTCCAAATTATTTCATTCTGAACGGAAGATCTTCGTAAAGAGTGTATCTTTTCGCCTTCCGTATCCATTTCTGTTCCTCCAGTTTGACGTGTTCCTTGACAACGTCGAAAGGTATGGACTCCTTAAGATACTCTTCCAGCACCGGGTCTGAGAGCTTGTTGAAAAGGCCTTCGGAATACTCGAACTGGGAGTAATGCTCCTTGAGCCAGCGCATCAGCCGGAGTGTATGGAGGAGACTGTGATAATCCTCCCCGGGGGTAAGCATTATCTGGAACCCATAGCACCGTTCGCCCTGATACAGACCCGCGGAAGGGGTGAAAGAGCAGGGACGGAGCAGTGCCCCGGGAGCCTCGGGCATATACTTGGCTGCATCGGCCTTGATGAAGGGCGCGCCGATATATTCGTATGGACGCGATGTCCCTATACCGGGAGTGACAGTGGTGTTGTTCCACAGCCCGCCGCCGCTGTACAGATACGAGGAGAACAGCCCTGGGATGTCAGATGCGGGAGCGATGGTCCAAGGAAGTATGGACCTGGAGTTCCCTGATGCCATCGCGGATATCACGTGGAGGGGGAATTTCGCGGCGATTTCGCTGTAGTACAGGTTGCACAGTTCGCCAAGGGTAAGTCCGTGCCTGTGGGCGACCTTCGGAACGAAAAGCTCCGACGAGACCGACGGAATCGTGCCTTCCACTACGCGTCCGGCCGGATTGATATGGTCCACGATGTACAGGGAGGGGGATTCCTCGCCAAGGAGGCACAGCATATCCATCAGGTGCATTACGTCCTTGGTGTAGTTGAAATACCTGACTCCGACATCCTGGATTTCCACGACCACGGCGTTGAGTCCGCGGACTTCCTCCACATCAAAGACTATGTGGTTGGTCCCCGGGGTGAGTTCGGTCTCGCGCGGGTTGAACACCACGGCGAGATTCCCCCGCTGCGCGAAGAGTTCCCACATCCACCGACCTTCATCCGTATCCCAGCAGTTCTGGGTTACAAAGCAGCCTACGCGGCCGCTCTGCAGCCCCTTGTCCATCTGTTCCCGGAGAGGGGTTGTCCTGAATGAAAACATTAACCGATAATCTTCTTTGCGACCTCGATGACCTCGTTCCCAAGGGCCTCAGCCTCTGCCATAGTGCCGGCCTCGGAGTAGATGCGGATGATGGGCTCCGTGTTGGACTTGCGGAGATGGACCCACTGCTTCTTTGCCTCGAAACTGATTTTTACTCCGTCGACGGTGTTGACGTCTTCTTTGGCATAGATGACCTTGAGCTCCGAGAGGATCTTCTCGATGAGAGCGGGGTCGCTGAGCTGGATCTTGTTCTTTGCGATGAAGTACTGGGGATAGGTCTTCTTGAGCTCGCTGACCTTCATCTTCTTATGGGCCAGATTGGAAAGGAAGAGGGCGACTCCCACCATTGCGTCGCGGCCTGCGTGGATTGCAGGGTAGATGACTCCTCCGTTGCCCTCGCCGCCGATGAGGGCGCCAACCTTGTGCATCAGGGTAGTTACGTTGACTTCGCCCACTGCGGAGGCATAATACTTTCCGCCGTGCTTTTCGGTAACGTCGCGGAGAGCGCGGGTGGAAGAGAGGTTGGAGACGGTTGCGATGGGCTTTCCTTCCTTCTTCGCCAGTTCGCACAGGTAGTCAGCGACGCTGACGAGGGTGTATTCCTCCACGAAGGGCTCGCCGTCCTCCTGGATGAAGGCGAGGCGGTCAACGTCCGGGTCGACGGAGACACCAAGGTCCGCCTTCTCTCTCTTGACGGTCTCGGAGAGGTCCACGAGGTTTGCGGGGAGCGGTTCGGGATTATGGGCAAAATCTCCGGTAGGATTGCAGTTGAGGGGGATGCATTTGACGCCGAGACGCTCCAGAAGGCGTGGCATAATGATGCCTCCGACGGAGTTGATCGCGTCAACGACGACGGTAAAATGGGCATTCCGGACAGCTTCCACATCGACGGAGGGGAGTGCGAGGACGGCGTCGAGGTGCCTGTCCGTGAAATCCTCCTCCTCGATATTCCCGAGGTTGTCAACTTCCGCGAAGTCGAAGTCTTCCTTCTCCGCGAGGTCCAGTACGGCCTGGCCTTCGGCGGCGGTCAGGAATTCTCCCTTGTCGTTGAGAAGCTTGAGGGCGTTCCACTGGCGGGGGTTGTGGGATGCTGTAAGGATTATTCCACCGTCAGCGTTCGCAAAGAGAACGGCCATTTCGGTTGTCGGGGTGGAGGCGAAGCCGCACTTTACAACGTCAATGCCGCATCCTGTGAGGGTCCCTACCACGAGCTGTTCAACCATATCGCCGGACATACGGGCGTCCTTGCCTACGACGATCTTGTACCTTTCCCCGTTTGGCGTTGCTTTTCTGGAGGGGAGGGTTGCCGCATAGGCGGCGGTGAACTTTACGATGTCAACAGGGGTGAGAGCGTTTCCCGGAGCGCCTCCGATAGTGCCCCTGATTCCGGAGATAGACTTAATCAGTGTCATATCTGAAAAAAATTTGGCAGAAAAAAATATTCTTCTTAGATTTGCAGTCCCAAAACGCTGGGTTCGTATAACGGTTAGTACTCGAGATTCTCAATCTCGCAATAGGAGTT
>CALCEJ010000151.1 GCA_937900465.1 uncultured Bacteroidales bacterium
CATGATGTGGGGATCCGCGAGGGGATTACGGAAAATCGCCTGCATCTGCATCCCGGACAGCGAGAGCGCCGCGCCGGCGATGACGGCGGCAAGGACCCTCGGGACCCTGAGTTGCCAGAGCACAGCCCCATCAGCCACGGAAAACCCTCCCGCACCAGCGAGAAGGTCAGCCGCCGCAAGGGCGATGAGCGCAAGCGATATGATGAGTTTACTCTTCAGGGAGGAACATAGGATCCCACGCGGGAAGGACGGTCGGAGTCTGGTCAAGGAGGGAAGAAATCCGCGCGGGGACGTATTTCCTCTCCACCACGAGACGGAACATATACTCGTCGAACCACTGGTCCGTCATAATGATATTGCCTTTGTAGCCGCTGTCCGCCCCCCAGCTGTTTTCAACCATCCACTTGACGCTTTCCCCGTCCCTGATGTCAACGGCGATAAGGGTCATTGCGTGGGAGGAACCGCTGGCGTGGGTACGTACGCGGTCTTTCTTGTCCATATTGAACGATACCCCGAGGAGGGACTCGTAGTCATAGTTCCCGATGTCGGCGATTCCGTTTTTGCGGTCCAGGAATTTCGCCACGTCGCAGGAGAAATACATTGCGGTACCGCCCTTGATCGAGGCGATGGCCATTTCCTTGATATCTTCCATCGGAAGATTCAGATATGTCCAGTTGGTGCCGTCATATACGTGGCGGTCATACTGTATTTCGTAGAGCTTGTAGTACTCCCTGCACGGGTCGTTCATAAGCATTACGTATCCGTTTTCGAGGTCTGTGCCTATGTATTTCTGATAGAAAGACAGGGGAGTATAGGTCTCTGTCGAAACCGCTTTGTCGGAGGAGTCATACATTGTCCAGGTGAACTCCTTCGGAGGGACTCCCAGGCACAGGGCGAGGATGTGGTAGATGTCCTTCAGGGTGTTTTCCTTGATGGCCTGAAGGTCCTTCGGGCGGGTCTTCCGGGCTTTTGCGGCTGCGCGGATTTCGAGGCCGCCTTCGCGGAGGCGGTTGGAAATATGGGCCCTCATCTGGGAGGTGTTGTTGGAGCAATAGGTCTCAGGCATCACTTCGGAGGGGACGAGGCCGTATTTCATCACGAGGTTTGCTACCCCCGTGAAGGTTCCCCCGTCGCCGATAGGATTCGAGAAGAGCCAGTCCACCTGGCGGTCGTCATCCGGAAGATCCTTGGTGTCGATTATCCCCTGGAGGAAGAGATTCGCCTTCTCGAGCTGGTCGTAGAAGAAAATGTAGTTCTGAGAGAAAGTGAAGCTCCCGAGATCGTACTTTTCTATCATCGAAGCCCTGAGGACGTTAAGGCCCGTGAAAAGCCAGCATCTGCCGGAGGATTTCTGGTCTGTACGGCCCTTGGTAGGGACTTCGTCGGAAAAATGAGTGTCCATCACAGCCTTTTCCGAATTCTCCGCAAGGACGTTTATGGAGGCTGCGTTCAGGGCGTTCCGGACGGCTTTTTCAGAAGGGGTTCCGCTGTATCCGGAGCTGATTCTCGAGAGAACGCCCGCGTCAAGGGCACCCTCCTCCTGGGCGGAAGCGATGACTGACACCGCAACTGCGGCAAAAAGGGTCAGAAGTCTTTTCATATCTGCTGAATGAGTTTTTTGTTCGTGGAAGGTATAAGTGCGATGAAGTATCCGACGAGGGCGACGCCTCCCGCTGCGAGAAGGACGTCCGTGAACTTCAGGACGGCAGGATAAGCGTCAATTATGAAATTCCCGTTCATCTTGACAATCCCGAACCGCTGCTGGAGCCATACGATGAGGATTCCTACGACAAGGCCGATGATCATCCCCAGGAGCGACACCAGCCATCCCTCAAGGCGGAATATCCGCCTTATGGTCCCGTCGTCAGCGCCCATCGAGCGGAGAGTGAAGATATCCTCCTTCTTCTCCAAGATCAGCATCGTCAGCGAGCTGAACACGTTCGACGCTATTATAATAATAATGAATATCAGTATGAGGTAAATCGCGGCCTTTTCGTAACGCATCATCTTATAGACCGCATCGTTCTGACGGTACCGGTCCATAATCCAGAATCCGTCCCCGAGCCTTTCGGAGAGTCCTTCCACGAAGGCGGTTTTTTCGCGCGGGGACAGCCCCTCCGCGAAACGGATTTCCACGGCGCTGACTTCTTCCTCGTAGCCTAGCAGTTCCCGTGCCGTCTCCAGGGGGACGAAAATGTATTTCGTGTCCACGTCCTGATTGACGGAAACTATCCCGGAGGGCATGATTTTTACCTTGCTCAGCGAGGCGGAAGGGTTCATAGGCGAAAATTTCGCCGTCCTGTCGGGGTAATACAGTTCTATCGGGGTGACAAAACGGGGGTTGATTCCCATCCTGGAGGCGATTTCCGCCCCTACGACGGCCCTTGGGAGTTCTCCCTTGTGGAGGGAGAAGGCGCCGTCGAGCATATGGGCCTTCAGGGGGGATTCCTCCTCGAAGACGGCATCGCCGCCTTTTATTTTCCCTACCGTTTCGCTTGCGCCGTAACTGATGAACACCTGGTCCTCGAGAACGCTGCTCATCGAAAGCACCGCTTTCTCGCTGTAGGCCCAGCGGAAGGCGGCGCTGTCCGGAACGAAAACCTTTCCCGAGGCCGGAACGACCTTAAGGTCCGGGTCTGTATCCGAGAGTGTCCCGTCCACGATGCTGTTGAATCCGTTGAAGACGGAAAGCACAACGATGAGGGCGGCGGTCCCTACGGCCATGCCCGCAACGCTGATACCCGAAATGATGTTGATCACATTATGTGACTTCCGGGAGAAAAGATAGCGGAGCGATAGCCTCAGGGGTAGATTCATTGTTTTAGAAGCTGGTCAATGTGGGCGGCGTAGTCCAGCGATGTGTCAAGGTAGAGAACCAGTTCAGGGACAATCCTGAGCTGTTTCCCGACCTTTGCGCCGAGCTCGCCGCGAAGGGAACGGAGATTCTCCGAGAGTATGCCCATAACGGATTCCTGCTTCCCGGAAGGGAAGATGCTTACATAGACCTTCGCGACGGAAAGGTCCGGGCTCACCCTGACTTCGCTTACCGTCACCATTGCCCCGTCCGCCCAGGCCATTCCCTTGGAGCGGATGATTTCCGCGAGTTCCTTCTGGATCTCGCGTCCGACCTTGAGCTGTCTTGTAGATTGAGGTTTGTCCATTACAGAACGTTTATGATGTAGTAGTTCTTCTTGCCTTTCTGGGCAAGGATGTATTTCCCGTCGATGATGTCGCTCTCGCTTACGCTGTAGTCGATATCGAGGACCTTGTCCTTGTTGAGGGAGAATCCGCCGCCCTGGATCGCCTTCCTGGCCTCGCCCTTGGAGGGGTAGATGTCCGATGCGACGGCGAGAAGGTCAAGGATGCCCATAGGGAGGTCAGCCTTACGGATATCCACGGAGGGGACTCCGGAGAAGACGGCGAGGAAAGTCCTCTCGTCAAGGGCCCTGAGTGCCTCGGAGGTAGCCTTCCCGAAGAGAATCTGGGAGGCTTCGACAGCCTTGTCATACTCCTTCTGCCCGTGACACATTACCGTGACTTCCCTCGCGAGTACTTTCTGGAGTTTCCTCTGGCCGGGGTCTTCGCGGTGTTCTGCGATAAGGGCGTCGATTGTTTCCTTCGGGAGCATCGTGAATATCTTGATGTAGCTCTCAGCATCATCGTCCGCAACGTTCAGCCAGAACTGGTAGAACTCATAAGGGGAGGTACGCTCCGGATCCAGCCAGATGTTTCCCTTCTCGGTCTTTCCGAACTTTGTTCCGTCAGCCTTACGGATGAGGGGGCAGGTAAGGGCGAATGCGGAGCCGCCGTCCATGCGGCGGATAAGCTCCGTTCCGGTCGTGATGTTTCCCCACTGGTCGCTTCCGCCCAGCTGGAGTACGCAGCCCTTGTTCTTCCACAGCCAGTAGAAATCGTAGCCCTGCATCAGCTGGTAGCTGAACTCAGTGAA
Source organism: uncultured Bacteroidales bacterium (assembly GCA_937900465.1). Taxonomy (GTDB): domain Bacteria; phylum Bacteroidota; class Bacteroidia; order Bacteroidales; family UBA932; genus Cryptobacteroides. Next base: position 3,950 of record CALCEJ010000151.1, read on the forward strand.
GGACATCCCCTCGGAGGAGTCGCGGGACAGGCGCTTTTTCACGCTGTCCTTGGCCATCATATAGTTTACGGTGATGTGCTTTCCTATGTCACGGATGAAATTGATGAAGGTGTAGTCCTTCATCCAGTCGTAGTTGTTTACAAGCTCCGCCTTGTTGGGGGCGTCGCTGTCGAAGTCCAGAAAGCGCGAAAGCTGCTTCTTGATGCACTCGACATTGTGACTGAGGGTTTCCTCGTCAAGAAGGTTCCTCTCCGCGGATTTCATCGAAGGGTCGCCTATCATTCCGGTCGCGCCGCCAACGAGGGCGAAGGGCTTGTGGCCGCAGCGCTGGAAATGTTTCAGTATCATTACGCTCACCAGATGTCCGATATGGAGGGAATCGGCCGTAGGGTCGATTCCGACGTATGCTGCCTGGGGGCCTTCGAGGAGTTTTTCCTCAGTTCCCGGCATTATGTCCTGGATCATTCCTCTCCAGGAGAGTTCCTCTACAAAATTTATCATATTTGAATTATCTTCAGTGGGGGACAAATTTACTGAAAATACCCGGCCCAATCAAATTTTTAAAAAAAATGTGAAAAAAATGAAAAAACTTGCAACGTTTTCGGATAACCTTGCATCTATAAGTCAGGTTTAGGTTTTAGTACACGTCAAGTTATCGGTTTTCATCTTTCGGGATAAAAACCGATTTCTTGTTTTCTTTTCTTTCTCCATTTTTTTTCTTTAATTTGTACTTGTATGTCAGGGCAAAGGATTGCAACTGCTGTCCTTGCGGTTTTTGCCGCATTTTTTTTCGCAGGCGCTTCGCCCGCGAAGATTGGCCGTGTTATCCTGACCCAGCCTGACGGCACCCTGATTTCAGCCACCCTCCACGGAGACGAACACGCTAACTGGGTGTGCGCCTGCGACGGATACGTGATAGTCCAGGACGGGGGCGGATGGTGGTGCTACGCCCGCTTCGACATTGCCGGAAACAAGTTTACCACCTCATATATATACGGAAAGGATAC
>CALCEJ010000152.1 GCA_937900465.1 uncultured Bacteroidales bacterium
CCAACCGGACCCGGATATGGAAACTGAACGAGATGGATGCAGACCACGTTTCCGCTTGGAGCAAGGGCGGGGCGACCGACATAACCAACTGCCAGATGCTCTGCAAGACCCACAACCGGGCGAAGGGCAACAAGTAGCAGTACAAGTCAATAGCGAAGCGGCTCCCCAAGGTCAGGGAGCCGTTTCCGTTATAGAAGGTCGTAAGTGTCCATCATCACTCTTGGCGTCAAGCCGATATAAGCCCTTGTGATTGAGGGACTTGAATGGGAAAACATCTGGCTTAACCGGATAAGTGCGTCCTCGCTCTTGTCCCCAGCCATCTTGTAAATCCTTGTAGCGAAGGTTTTACGAAGGGTGTGCGTTGAGAAGTGGGTGATGTTCAACCGGTACTTGACCCGCATGCCCTTGAACATCACGTTGAGGCGATTGGTGGTGTAGGGTTTGCCGTACTTGGAGATGAACACGAGGTCTGCCGTGTGCTTGGGTCGCATCTTGGCATAGCACCGCTGGATATGCTCTTGGAACCCCCGATTGACCTTGATGATGCGGCGTTTCCCGGTCTTTTTCTCGTGGATGATGAAGGTGTCTCCGGCAAGAAGTTCGTTCCAAGTAAGCCGCAGGATGTCGCTGATGCGGAGACCGAAGTAGATGCCGCAGCCGACAAGGAGCGAGAGGGTGAAGTTCCCGTCATTGTACAGGCGGGTCATCAGGTTGTTTGCCTCGTTCCACTCCAAGGGCTCGGCGGTCGTGTAGGAACCTTTGACGGACATAGTTGGTGGTTTTGTGGGGAGCCATCGCAAGGACAGCCCCCCGGGTTGAACTTACGAAAGGACCGCTACGAGGTTTTCCCAGCGGAAGGAACGGAAACCGCCCTTTTCCATATCGCAGTAGCAGGTGCAGCCCCAGGTCTCCGGGCTTTCGCCTCTGCCAGAGCCGTCTTTCTTGGCGTAGATGAAGCGGCAACCGGAGGTGGAACGCATCTGCCGTTTTGCCTCCTCTATGAGAAGGGCTTTGGAGGTTCCCATCAGGGCGGAGCCGGTCTTGGCGGTGATGGCGGTGATGTGTCGTGCTACAAGAGCGTTGTTGGTGGCGGTGATGATGGTGGTCATATCCTTGTCTGTTTGAGGGTTGAACTTCTGTCTTTGTTTTACATTACAAAGTTATAAAAAATTATGACATCTACAAAATATTCTATGACTTTTTCATAACTTTTTATGACTTTTTGAGGATTATTGCTACATTTGCAGAAAACGGACACACGAAAATGGAAATCTCGCTCACAAAGGAACGGATTAAGGACCTCATCAGCCAGAAAGGGGTCAGTTATGCGGCATTTGCACAGAAACTCGGCATTAAGCGACAAAACCTTGACGCCTATTTGGATGCCCAGAAGAAGGACATCAACTTGGTGATAAAAATGGCTGATGTCCTTGGGATGTCCCTCTACGAGTTTATTGGGATGCCGGAGCCGGATGCCAAGGATGTTTATGGCTGTCTCTACGTCAAAGGAAGACCTGTTCTGGTCAATAGCAAGGAGGAACTACTGGAACTTGTGAGAAGGTTGGAGAACGAATAAGGGATGCCATCAAGCACCCCTTTTTTGTTGGGTTGTCCTCTGTTTCTTCGGCTTCGCTTTGGGTGGCACGGATGCGTACAGGTTTTCCAGCCACTCCAATATCAGTGGGGCTACTCCCAACACGCTCTTGTAGTCGGGTTGGAGTAGCGAGAAGACCTGTTCCTGTCCAACGTAATACACATCCAGCATAAACGCCTCATTATCATTAGAAAACTCAAAGTAGCACGGAAACTCGTAGTATGGGATTTTGAAGAAATGGTCCTTGCTATTCAGTGCCCGGTCCCAGATGAACCCTGCCATAACCTCCTGGGGTGTCATCTGTTCCTGTCGTTTGATTGCCTCAATATGCCTGAACATACTACTCGCCCTCCTCAACGCTGGACCAATACTTTCGTAGCCCCTTACTGATGCGTTTGCATACGTCCTTGGGCTTGCGGCGACCCCTTAATGCTGCCGAAATCTTCGCTCTCGTCTCCGGGGACAGATGACGAGTTGTTCGTTTGTACTCCTTTATCATAACTATTTGTTTTACAAATAAATAGTCAGTAGGAATGGAAAGTTTGGAAGGAAGCCGTTTTTTGAAGCGATTTTTTGCCGGAAAATTATTATGACGGATTGTTGGCACGGGGGGAGATATATCCACAGGGGACCGGGAGGGAGGGGGTTCAGCCGGAGGGAGAGGTCCCAAACTGGCTCGTGCAGGGCATTTCCAGCCCGTTTCAGCCACTTTAATCGCACCGAAAACTATTTCTGCACTCCGCAACGAAACGCCCCCAGAGGGCAGCGTGATTGAGAAACGGAGATTAAGAGATGGACGATGAAAACCTTGGCTTTTGCCCGTCATTTCTTGGATACACAAAACGCCAAATAGAGTTCTTATTTGTTCATCTGCATCCACTCCAAGCAAATTGCATTGGAATAATTGCTATATTTGTATGATTGTTGACGGAACCCGATGAAGTGCACCCTTTTTTTGCACCCAGTACAGATTGACAATTGGGAAGATGATTGGCATTTGCACCCTAAATGTGCACCCCGTTGCAATTAGTACATTAGTACAAGATTGAAAATAAATTAGATAGCATTAAATGACTATCATAGAATGGGAGTAACGTCCGGCGTCTCGTGCCGGATTCACTTCGCGAGAAGGCGGTGGAGTTCCTTTCGGGCTAAAACTATGGCAGCGCGGTACTCCGCGGATGTCTGGAGGTATGAGTAGCCTATGCTGGCTACGGGACGGCTGGCATCGACGTCGCTCTGCCAGTGGCATCCGGAGATAACGCGGCTCTCGCCGTAAGCCCAGGCACGGGCGAATATCGCTTCCGCCGCATCCGGATTGATTTCCGCCATCACAAGGGCGCAGGCCCACGCGCGGATCGTATGGCCCGACGGATAGGAACCTTCCGTAGCCAGCCACTCGTCATCCTCCGGGAGGATGGACGGCTCACCGAAGTAAGCGTATGGGCGCTGGCGGAAATAATGGGCCTTGGGTTTGAAGCGGATTATCTCGATGGTGGTGATGCCGCGGGTGAGGGCCTCATAGATGGCGGGGGTCTTTTCAGCGGAGATTTCAAGCCCGAAGGGCTCGCTCATAATCACAAGCGTCGTGTCCATATCCCAGATCGCGTCACGGCGCGCCATCTCCAGCCTCACAGGGTCCTTCCTCTGCTGTTTTCCCCAGACATAGCGGATGATGTCATAATCGAATGCGGGACTGGGATTCTCCGGCGGAGCGGGTATGCACTGCACGATGTCCGGCAGGCTGTCTTCGGGAAAATAGGGAACGTATTTACTCTGGGCGAAGGCGGAAAACGCCGCTCCGAGCAGCAGCAGTGATGCAAATAACGCTTTAATATCCGGTTTCATACAATAATCACGTGGTCACACCTTGCAAAGGTAAGCTTTTTCATTAAAATTACCTATCTTTGTTTCGATATGAAAAAGTCCATTTTCCTTGCGGCAGCAGCCTTTGCCGCCATCATCTTCGGATGTCGGAGCCGGGGCGGCGCTCCGGCCGGACAGCTCCGGTCCGGAGACCTTGTTTTCGTTGCAATCCCCCTTGACTACGTCCCCGAAGGCGGGTCAATGGCGGAAGCCATCACCGCCTCCACCGGCAGCGACGAAATGAACATCATCCACGTCGCCATCGCGGACGTCGCAGATGACGGCGTCTATATCATCGATGCGACGCTGGCCCACGGCGTGGACCGCCACCCCCTGGATACCTTCAAGGCGGATTTCACCCTGAAGGACGGCTCCCTCCCGACATTCATAATCAAGCGCCTGAAAGAGCCGGAATCCGCCCCCGACTGCATCGAGAAGGCTGTTTCGTTCTGCGGCCAGCCGTATGATACCGCCTTCCTCAAGGACAACGGAGCGATGTACTGCTCAGAGCTCGTCCGCGAAAGCTATCTTACCGCCGCCGGCGCTTACCTCTTCGACGAAAAGCCAATGAACTGGAAAGACTCCGAAGGCAATATCCCCGAGTACTGGACATTCCTGTTCGGCCTGCTGGGGATGGACGTCCCCCAGGGCGAGCCGGGGACAAATCCCGCCGATATGATGGACTCTCCCCTTCTCGAGACCGTAGATATAACTCTGTAGGCCTATGAAAAAGAAAATCGCAGTAATCACCGGCGCCGGCGTAAGCGCAGAGAGCGGATTCGCAACGTTCCGCGATGCCGGCGGGCTGTGGGAGCAGTACGACGTCCAGGAAGTCGCGTCCATCGAAGGATGGTACCGCAATCCCTCGCTCGTGCTGGGTTTCTACAACGACCGCCGGGCCCAGCTGAAAGACGCGAAACCCAACGGTGCCCATCTTGACATCGCCGCCCTGGAGAACGATTTCAATGTAGATGTTATCACCCAGAACGTCGACAACCTCCACGAGAGGGCCGGATCCACCCGCATCATCCACCTCCACGGCGAACTTACGAAGGTGCGTCCTGAGACCGGGATCTACGACCGGACCTTCAGCGAAGAAGAAGTCATCGACGTGGGCTACGACAGAGTTGAAATTGGCGATATGGCCCCTAACGGAAAGCAGCTCCGCCCCCATATCGTTTTCTTCGGAGAGGCTGTCCCGAAGATAGAAAAAGCCGTTGACATCGTCAGTGCGGCTGACAT
>CALCEJ010000153.1 GCA_937900465.1 uncultured Bacteroidales bacterium
GCTCAGGATTTCCTTAGGGAGTATAAGCGCGAGGATTATCTGGATTATGGAGCCGATCACCATACCAAGTATGAACCACAGCAGGAGACCGAACATCCCTCCCACACCGGGAACATACCAGGCGTGGGAACCGTAGAGATTATAGTTGTTGACCTTGCGTCTCATTATTTGTACAGGGGACTGGGATAGACTCCGTCACGGACGAGCTGCGCGAATTTTTCGACGACAGCGGGGCGGTCTTCCTTATAGGTTACTCCGAACCAGTGGGAAGGGGTGGAGAGTACCTCACATTGTCCCTTTCCTGCCTTTACGAGTACGTCGACGGCGTAAGGGATGTAGTACTCTTTCTTGGGCTCCATCCTGTGCTCCTCGAGGAAGGTCACGAAGGAGGATTCGCTCTTTGTGAAATAATCCGGGGTGAAGCCCCACATATTCATTGAGCAGAGCGCCTTGGCGGCAAGTTTTACGTGCTGCTCTCCGTTTACGGAGTTGTTTCCGTAGACGTTTCCGTCAGCTTCCTTTGCTATGTCAAGATGCTCAGCAATGCCTGTCAGGATATTGTTGGAGTCATAGTAGCAGATACCGCGTGATACGCTTCCATTCTCCGAGAGAGTATTGTCCAGCTCAAAACCGACGATGCAGTATTGACCCTCGGTCTTTTCGTGGGCGCGGCACCAGTCGCCAAGGATCTTGAAGGATTCCTTGCCGTAGAAGTCATCACCGTTGATGACAGCGAAGGGCTCGTGGATTACGTCCTTTGCCATAAGGACGGCGTGAGCGGTTCCCCAAGGCTTTTCACGGTTCTCCGGGACGGTGAAGGGGGCGGGAATCTTCGTAAGTTCCTGGGTTACGAAAACAAACTGAAGGGGTTCCCCGTCCACGGTATTTACGCCGGCATACTTCTGCTCAACGTGTTTTTTCATATCCTCGAGGAAGGATTCGCGGACTATGTAGACAACCTTGCCGAATCCGGCTTCGACCGCATCGTGGATTGAATAGTCGATGATTGTTTCACCGCTGGGGCCAAGGCCGTCCATCTGCTTGAGTCCGCCGTAGCGGCTTCCCATACCGGCCGCAAGAACAAGAAGTGTTGGTTTCATTTCAAATGAAGTGTTTTTAGTTTCCGCAAATTTAGTTAAATTCGCGGATAATCAGCCAATCCGGCATTGAAATAATATTTCGAAACGTTATGAGTCCCGGCAAGAAATCCCTGAGGGATATATTCCTCAACAAAGAGCATCACTATTTCCTTCCCTTCGTGATCATAGTGACGCTCCTTCTTGCGATATGGATGTTTTTCTTTGCCCATAACAGCATCCTGAGCTGGATTAAGGCCGGTGTGGAGGTCAAGCGTCAGGAGAAGACCATCAAGGAATACCGTGAGGACATTGACCGTATGAATGCGGAAATCAAGGCGCTCACCTCTGACCGCGACTCCTTGGAAAAATTCGCCCGGGAACAGTATCATTTCGCTGCCCCGGACGAAGATGTTTACCTGGAGAAATAACTTTTCCCCTAGAGAGTCTGCTTGATTTCGACGATCTTGAAGGCTTCAATGATGTCTCCGATATGGATGTCATTGAATTTATCGAGACCGCAGCCGCATTCGAGTCCGGCGGCGACTTCCTTTGCGTCGTCCTTACCCCTCTGCAGGGATGCGAGCGCTCCGGTGTAGACCACGATGCCGTCACGGATGAGGCGGACCTGGGACTTGGAGGCGAGTTTTCCTTCCTTGACCTGGCAGCCGGCGATAGTTCCGACCTTTGATATCTTGAAGGTTTGCTTGACCTCTGCAGTAGCGGTGACCTCTTCCTTCCTTTCGGGCTCCAGCATACCCTCGATACCTTCCTTGACTTCGTTGATACAGTCGTAGATGACGGAGTAAAGGCGGATTTCGATACCTTCCTTCTCGGCAGCCTTGCGGGCCTCGGATGAAGGACGGACCTGGAAGCCGATGATAACGGCGTCCGAAGCCTCAGCGAGGAGAACGTCGGATTCAGATATGGCGCCTACAGCCTTGTGAATCACGTTCACGCGGACCTGCTCTGTGCTGAGCTTGATCAGGGAGTCTGACAGGGCTTCGACGGAACCGTCCACGTCACCTTTAACGATGATGTTGAGTTCCTTGAAGTTTCCGATAGCGATACGGCGGCCGATTTCCTCGAGGGTGAGGTGCTTCTGGGTCTTGATTCCCTGGATACGGATGAGCTGTTCGCGGCGGAGGGCGATGGATTTTGCTTCCTTTTCGTCAGCCATTACGTTGAACTTCTCACCGGCGGCCGGGGCACCGTTCAGACCGAGGAGCGACACGGGAGTCGAAGGTCCTGCAACATCGACTTTCTGGCCGCGCTCGTTGTACATAGCCTTGACCCTGCCGTAGTAGGAACCGGAGATGATGACATCTCCGACCTTGACGGTTCCGTCCTGGACCAGCATCGTGGCAAGATAGCCGCGGCCCTTGTCCAGGGAAGATTCGATGACGGCACCGCTTCCCATCTTGTTCGGGTTAGCCTTGAGTTCGAGAAGATCTGTCTCAAAGAGAACCTTTTCGAGGAGCTTGTCAACACCTATACCCTTCTTTGCGGAGATTTCCTGGCACTGGTATTTTCCTCCCCAGTCCTCGACGAGGATGTTCATCTCTGAGAGCTGGCGGCGGATTGTGTCGGGATTTGCGCCCGGTTTGTCTATCTTGTTGATTGCGAACACCATAGGTACGCCTGCAGCCTGGGCGTGTGCGATTGCCTCCTTTGTCTGGGGCATAACAGCGTCATCAGCAGCGACGATGATGATAGCGAGGTCTGTCATCTGGGCGCCGCGGGCACGCATAGCGGTGAAGGCTTCGTGACCCGGAGTGTCCAGGAACGTGATGTGGCGTCCGCTGGGGAGGGTGACGTTGTATGCGCCGATATGCTGGGTGATACCTCCGGCCTCACCCGCGATGACGTTTGTGTTGCGGATGTTATCCAGCAGGGAAGTCTTACCGTGGTCAACATGGCCCATTACGGTAATCACAGGGGGCCTTTCGACGAGGTCTTCCTCCTTGTCGGGTTCCTGCTGGGATATTTCCTCGGAAAGCTCTGCGGTGACGAATTCGACCTTGTAGCCGAATTCCTCGGCCACCAGTACGAGGGTCTCCGCGTCCAGACGCTGGTTGATGGACACCATCATGCCCAGGGACATGCAGGCGCCGATGACCTTTACGACCGGGGTGTTGTTCATGAGGGTGGCGAGGTCGTTGACCGTAACGAACTCGGTGACTTTCAGCACCTTGTTCTC
>CALCEJ010000154.1 GCA_937900465.1 uncultured Bacteroidales bacterium
CCCCGGCACCAGTCCCCGTCCCGGCCCCGGCCGATCCTGCGGCACCACCCCCCGTCCCGGCGGGGAAAACGTATCCGCTGTAGCAAAGGATTCCGTCCATTGACCCGCTTTTGAGGAATATCCTCGAGCGGTCCGCGGGGCTAGCCTTCCGAAGGAGCGTTTTCACGGTTCCCTCCGAGCCGGGGTTCGGGAGGGAATGGAGGAAGGCACCGAAGGCGGGACTCGATTCCATCGACTTTAAAAACAGCGACATAAAAGCCGGAGTTACATAGTCCATCCTGGACAGTCCGCTGCCATCCCTCTGGCGGAGCTCTTCCGTGCGGACGGGCCGCCCGATGACAGCTTCCACAACCTCGAGCACTGCGACACGGCAACTGTCATAGACGGAGATGCCCGAGGCTGTTTCGCCCATAGCGCGGAACAAGGACTCCGCATAGAAATTGTCGCTGCGGTGGTTTGTCTCGCGGGCGATGAGCGAGAGGGAGGGAGAGTCCACGGTACCAAGAATGCGTATGGACCCGGAAGGGGCTGCGGCTTCAAGAATACGGAACGAAGTGTTCCGGAGACGGCCTGTCGGGTCGATGTCGCAGGCACCGCCCGTGACTTCCCACCCCGTACGGCGGAGGTTTTCGACGAACTCCTTGGCGCAGGTCAGGGCGCCGTACTTATTGGAAAAGTGCTCCGTCTTGGGCCGGCGGTCGGTCGCGAATGTGCCTCTCATTTCCGCGCGCGGAGAAATGTCCGTAGTGAAAAGATACAGGCTGTTTCCTGTACCGGCAGGACCCGTAACTGTACGGTTCAGAACCTCAAGCCAGGGCGTCGACGGGTAAACTTGACGGATAATCACGGGCGAACCCGGGGCGCCGGCGCTTACCTGGAAATCAATCGTGTTGGCGTAGAATGACAGAGCGGAAGAACCCGTTCCGTAGTACGTACCTATGTCATCATAATTCCACCCGGCATCCTCCAGAGGCCCTTCCCAGAGCCTTCCGTCACCAACGACCCTTCCGTTAATGGAGGTAATTCCCGCTTCCCGGAGGATGGATTTCCATTTCCAGAAAAGGGCGTCCGGCCGGAGCGCGATGGAGTCTTTCACGCCAATCGCCGGGTCGCCGCCGCCGATGATATAGACATCACCGTCAAGCCTTCCGTCAGTGACCGTTCCTACGATGCCTATCCCGGTTTTGAACCGCCAGTCCTGCCCAAGCGAATGAAGGGCCGATGCTGTCGTTATCAGCTTCATATTAGACCCCGGGACCATCTTCCGTCCGGAGCCAAGCGAAACAATCTCCTTTCCTGATTCATCACGTACGGAAATCCCCACCACAGAGGATCCCAGCGGTCCCTTCGATGAAAGCGCCGCTACCTTTTCCTGAAGCGGCTGGGCCCACGCGGAGAGGGCGAGGAGCGCCAGCGCCGCTACTGAGAGGAGCCTTTTCATGCGACGGCTTTTTTCTTTTCGAACTTATGGACAAGGGAGATAAGCAGCGACCCCAGCAGTCCGGAACATAGCGACCCCATCAGGACTGCGATCTTACCCGCATCCCGCAGATGCTGCGTGATATCCGGGTCGATAGGATTCGCCAGCGAGCCGCCGAAGGAAAGCGTATCCACGAAAATGGACATCGTAAAGCCTATTCCTCCGAGGCAGGCAACAGCGAAGAGCATTGCCCACGATGCCTTGTCCGGCATCTGCCCGATTTTCAGCTTAATTGCAAGCAGCGCGGCCAGAGTAATGCCGATGGGCTTTCCAAGCAGCAGGCCCAGGAAGATGCCGAGCCCGGGACTTCCCAGCTGGGCATCGACGTGGAATATGTTGAAATAAGAGGGATCAGCGATTTCGACGCCGGCGTTGGCGAGGGCGAATATGGGCATTATAAAGAAATTCACCCAGGGGTTCAGGGCGTGCTCCATCCTGTAGGAAAGCGGGATGGCCTTCCGGGCAAGGTTCGAGATATGGCGGAGATAGTGCCTCTGCGGGCCGTTCGGGAATTCTTCCTTCGTTGAAATCTTCTCGCTCTCGAGGAGCCCTTCCCAGTTGATCCTGTCCCTGCGGTGATATTTCGCCATATTGTATCGGGGCTCCATCGGGATAAGGAAAGCGATGACGACGCCGGACATCGTCGCGTGGATTCCCGAATAGTAGAACAGGGCCCATACAACTATCGCCGGTATGATGTAGAATATTGCGCGCTTCTCCCCGAGCGTCTTCTCCAGGGCTACAAACGCAATCACAAGGATGGCGATACCAAGCAGCAGAAGGTTGATTTTTCCGCCGTAGAACAGTGCGACGACAAGGATGGCGATAAGGTCATCGGCTATGGCTAGCGCGGTGAGGAATACTTTCAGCGAGACGGGGACTTTGTCGCCCAGGATGGACAGGATTCCGACGGCGAATGCGATATCCGTCGCCGTGGGGATGCCCCATCCGCTGGCGGAGACAGTTCCCTTGTTGATGAGGGTGAAGATAATGGCGGGGGCTATTACGCCGCCGAAAGCGGCGATAACGGGCAGGAGCGCCTTTTTCGGGGAAGAAAGCTCTCCGCACTTGATTTCCCGCTTGATTTCGAGGCCCACGGTGAAGAAGAAAATCACCATCAGGATGTCGTTTATGAACTTCTCGATGGTCATATCCTTCGGGAAAACCCAGTTCACGCTACCGTCGGGGGAGACGATGTGATGAGTGATGCTCGTGTTCAGGAAGTTGTGATACGCGTCCTTCGTGAACGGAAGGTTTGCAAGCAGCATCGCGAGGACGACGCATCCAAGAAGGATCACGCCGTTTGACCAGGGTTGCTTGGTGAACCGGTCCTGTGAGATATGGAAGTTATATACTTCCTTGGTCCACCATTTTACGGGAATCAGTGCCATACTCTATTTTTTATCGCGTAGCAAAGATAGTGAAATGAAAGGAAAAATGGTTATTTTTGTAACGTGTAAAACCGAAACTCAGAATATGGGACTTTTAGAGGGAAAAGTCGCCCTTATAACGGGCGCCGCAAGGGGCATAGGCAAGGCCATCGCCCTGAAGTTTGCATCCGAAGGCGCAGACATCGCCTTTACGGACCTCGTAATCAATGAAAGCGCGGAAGAGACGATCCGGGAGATTGAAGCCCTGGGTCGCCGCGCCAAAGGATACGCCTCCAACGCGGCGGAGTTCGACGGAACCCAGTCCGTGGTAGAAGAAATCCTCCGCGACTTCGGAAAGGTTGACATCCTCGTGAACAACGCCGGAATCACCAAGGACGGACTTGCAATGAGAATGAGCGAGCAGCAGTGGGATGCCGTGATCGCCGTGAACCTCAAGGGCGCGTTCAACTTCATCCACGCCGTCCTTCCCGCAATGGCCCGTGCAAAGAGCGGGTCCATTATCAATATGGCCTCCATCGCCGGTCAGGAGGGAAATCCCGGCCAGGTCAACTACTCCGCCTCCAAGGCCGGCCTTATCGCGATGGCAAAATCCGTCGCGAAGGAAATGGGCTCACGCGGCATCCGCGCGAATGCCATCGCCCCCGGATTCATCATCTCCGATATGACTAACGCCCTTCCTGAGGCAACCCGTGAACAGTACATCAGTTTCATTCCGCTGAAACGGGGAGGAACGGTCGAGGATATCGCAAATGCTGCCCTTTTCCTCGCCAGCGATATGTCTTCATACATTACCGGTCAGGTCCTCGCCGTCAACGGAGGACTCTATTGCTAAGATGTTTTCAAAAGAAGTTTATTCCCGCCGGCGCGAGACGCTGCTTGGGAAACTCCGTACCGCGGGAGAGAGCGGCATCGTGCTTTTCATAGGTAACGCAGAGGCCCCGGCCCAGTACAGGGATAACTGCTACAAGTGGCGTCAGGACAGTTCCTGGCTGTATTACTTCGGCCTGGATGAGCCCCGCTATGCCGCCGTTCTCGACATCGAGTCCGGCCGCGAGGTCATTTATGCGGACGACGTGGACATCGACGATATCATCTGGATGGGCCCCCAGCCCTCGGTACAGTCACTCGCAGAAAGCGTCGGGGTGGCCCATACCGCCCCCTACGGCAAGGTCGACGAGGACGTCGCCGCCGCCCGGAAGGCCGGCCGGAAGGTCCATTACCTTGCCCCTTCGCGCTATTTCAATACCCTTCGCCTTATGGAACTCATTGGAAGGGCGCGGGTTGACCTTGGCGTTTCAAGGCCCCTCACGGAGGCGGTGATCTCTATGCGTCTTGTCAAGGAGGATATCGAGATTGAAGCTCTTGATGCGGCCTGCGCCCTTGGCTATGAGATGCATTCTGTCGCCCGTGACAGCATTGTCCCCGGAATCGTGGAACAGGATATCGTCGGAAAGATGGAGGGCGTCGCCCTTTCGAAGGGATGGGGCGTCTCTTTCCCCACAATCCTTACCCAGCACGGTGAAACCCTTCACAATCATATCCACGACAAGGTCATAGAGCCCGGAAAGCTGATGGTCATCGACGCGGGCGTGGAGGCGAACTCTCACTACGCGTCGGATTTCACCCGCACTTATCCTACCTCCGGAAAGTTCTCCGGGAAGCAGAAGGATGTCTATGAGATCGTCCTCGCAAGCCACGAGCTCGCATTCTCCCTGACGCGTCCCGGCATCACCTACCGCGAGGTCCATCTTGCCGCGGCCCGAAGGACCCTCGAAGGCCTTTCCGCCCTGGGTATTGTCCGCGGAGACCTTGACGAGATGGTCGCCCTCGGCATCGCCGGCCTGTTCCAGCCCCACGGGCTTGGACATAATATGGGCCTCGATGTCCACGATATGGAGGATCTCGGGGAGGATCTTGTGGGCTATGACCCGGATCAGAAGAGGGCGAAGCAGCTGGGGCTGGGTTCTCTCCGTATGGCCCGCCGCCTTGTACCCGGCCACGTAATTACGGACGAACCGGGAATCTACTTCATCCCCGCCCTTATCGAGAAGTTCAAGAACGAGGGCCTTGGAAAGGACTTTGTCAATTACGCCCTGCTGGAGAGCTACTACGACTTCGGCGGAATCCGCATCGAGGACGACGTGCTTGTAACCCCTTCCGGCGCCCGCCGCCTTGGGCCCAAGCGTCTTCCCGCAACCGTCGCGGACATTGAGGAAGCGATGCGAAGGTAAAGTCTCTCGGGTCCACAAACGCCCGGATGGCCTTAAAAGCCGCCTGGCATATCGATATTTGCAGAAAAATCACTATCTTTGCGGCGAATTAATTCGCAAAGGATATGAATCTTAGAGACATCAAGAAAGACATCAACTACGTGCTTGGAGCATTCGTTGACGACTGTGCACTTTTCCTTACCGTCAATCCCGGAAAAAACTCCGAGGAGGTTACTGACCTTATTGACGAGGCGGCGGAACTCAACAACGCCCTTCGCGACAAGATTGTCGCCCCCGAGGCAAAGGCTGCCGGAAAGAGCGCCTATTTTGACGCAATCAGGAAGGAACTCCTCGAAAAGGTTGACGCCCTGTACGACCGCCTTACGGCTGCCGTGAAGAAGGGACTTGAACCCGAGGAACCTGCTGCCCCGGCCCCGAAGAAGCCCCGCGCAAAAAAGGCGAAGGAAGAGCCCGCGGCAGAGTAATATGCCCGAAGCCCGTGCCCGATAAGCCGGCCCTGAGGGCCGGTTTTTTTATTATTGGCCAATTTGTGTTATATTTGCAGGCTATGAAAAGAGTGAGCGTCATACTTGTTGCGGCGGCAGCCCTTCTAACGGGATGCCAGCTGTTCAACCGCGCCCTGGACTCGGCTTCGGAGATATTCGGAGACGAAGTCGTCGCCCGCGTGGGGGAACACAAGCTCCACCGCTCCGCCCTCTCCCGCTATATCCCCGCAGGGGTAAGTCCGGAGGACTCGCTCTCCATCGCCCGTCAGTACATAGATTCCTGGGCGGAAGAACTGATAGTCCTGGATATGGCGGAGGAGCAGCTCTCCAAGTCCCAGAAAGACGTCAAGGCGGAACTTGAGGAGTACAGGAGGACCCTTCTGAAATACCGTTACGAGCAAATGTACGTCAACGAAAGGCTCGACACCCTTGTCTCAGAAGAGGAAATCCTCGAATACTACGGCAGGAACTCGGAACGCTTCGTCCTTGAACGGCCAATCCTCAAGGCGCGATTTATCGTGACAAGCCCTGAGGCCCCCGGCCTTAAGAAAATCCTTCAGAAAATGTCCTCTGACAATATGGACGATATCCTCGAAGCGGAATCAATGGCATCCACCGCCGCTATCCGCTATGTGGATTACTCCGATGCCTGGCTGGACGCGATCACCCTTGCGCGTGAACTCGGGACGGACTATGTCACGATGATGTCGTCGATAAAGGACAGGATGGTTCAGTTTACGGATGCTTCCGGTAACCTCCGCGCCGCATATGTCGTGGATTTGGTCCAGGCCGGGAAAACCGCACCCCTGGAGTATTGCAGCGAAAGGGTGAGGGATATCATAGTCAATACAAGAAAACACGCCCTTATAGCCACTTTGGAACGGGACTTGCTGGAAGATGCCCGAAGAAGCGGCAAATATACGGTACACTGATATGAAATTTAAAACACTTGCTGCGTCAGTGGCGATTCTCCTCGCCGGAGCATTTTCCCTGCAGGCGCAGAAATATAGCGGCGGTCTTGTGGACAAGACCGTTGCAGTCGTCGGCGGTGAGGTCATAATGATCTCGGACCTTGAAAGTCAGGTCCAGCAGATGAGGGCCCAAGGCTATTCCTCGGATAAGGATATGCGCTGCGAGATCCTTGAGCAGATGATGGAGCAGAAACTCTTCCTGATGCAGGCCCGCCTGGACTCCCTGACGGTCAATCAGGATATGGTTGAAAACGAGATGCAGAGCCGTATGGACCAGTACAGGACATACCTCGGCGGCGACGAAGGCGTCGAGAAGTACTTCGGAAAGCCCCTTTACAGGCTCCGTCAGGAGTGGAGGCAGATGATGGAGGATATGTCCCTTACCCAGCAGGAACAGTCCCAGGTCGCGAATTCCATCCAGGAAATCACCCCTCACGACGTGCACGAGTACCTTGATACAACCGCGGTGGAGGACCTCCCGATAGTCCCTGTCAAATACCAGCTGAGCCAGATATGCATATATCCTGACCGCGAGGCGGCCAATATGGCCGTAAAGGAAAGGCTCCTTGCAATCCGCGAGAGAATCATCAACGGAGAGAAGTTCTCAACCCTTGCAAGGATTTATTCCGAAGACGGCAGTTCCCGCCGTGGAGGCGAACTGGGTATGGCGTCGAAGTCCATCTACTGGCAGTCCTTCTCCGATGCGGCGATGTCCCTCCGCCCCGGAATGATTTCCCAGATTGTCGAGACCCCGGACGGTTTCCACCTTATCCAGGTGATTGAGAAAAAGGGCGATATGTTCAATGCCCGCCACATTCTGATGCGTCCCCAGTACACCTCTGAGGACCGCGAGAAGGCATTCTCCCGTCTTGACAGCCTCAGAACCAAGATTCTTGAGGAGGATATGTCTTTCTCCCTTGCCGCCCGTTTCTTCTCCGAAGATCCCCATACCCGTACGAACGGCGGCCAGATGGCGGACCCCGGTACCGGTTCCTCCTACTTCGAGATAGACCAGCTCAAACCCCAGGACTATCAGGCGATCAAAGACCTCAAGGAAGGGGAAATATCGGAGCCGGTCGAATCCCTTGACAACGAGGGCAGAAGCGGAAACACAGTCTACAAGATCATCCGTGTGGACCGTATCATTCCTTCCCATACCGCTTCCTTCGAAAACGACTACTCTCAGATCCTTCAGGACGTCACCTACCGCCATCAGATGAAAGCCATCGACGACTTCCTCGAGGATAAGATCAAGAATACCTATATCGTAATCGATCCTATGTACCGCGAGTGCCCGTTCGCCCGCGAGATATGGCACACAAAGTTCTGAGATGCACCTCCGCCTGAAAATGTGGATAATGACGGCGCTGCTGGCACTTACGCTGGCGGCCCCTCCGTCATTTGCCCAGAGGCGGAAAGAGAATTCGGATTCGCTCGTCACCCTGATTAGCGCAAAATCGGCCCAGATTATGGAAATCGGGGGCCAGAGTTACCGGAAGGTCGTGGGCCCGGCGCGGTTCCTCCATAACGATACGTACCTGCTTTGCGACACGGCCCTCTGGAATGTCAACACCAACATCATCGATGCGATAGGTCACGTACGCATCATCCAGGACAGGACAACCCTCAGGAGCGAGACCCTGCAATATGTGGTGGACGAGAATATGGCGAAGTTCCGCGGCTCGCTGGTCCAGCTCGAAGACAAGGACAAGAACACGCTGAGGACCCACTACCTCGACTACAACACCAAGGATTCCGTCGCAATCTTCCAGAATGGAGCCTCGATGAAAGACAAGGACGGTCAGATTATCGAGAGCCTCTACGGCACCTACGACGCCAAGGCCCATCAGTTCGTATTCAACGACAAGGTCAATATGTACTCCGACACGACGTTCGTCAAGACGTCCCGGCTGGAGTACCGCTCAGACCAGAATATCGCGTATTTCGGCTACGGCACCGATATGTGGCAGGATGACAATATGCTTTCTGCAAACGACGGCTGGTATGACCGCGTCAAGGAACTTTTCTTCTTCCGCCGGAATGTCCATATCCTTACCCCTGACCAGGAGGTCTGGTCAGACTCCCTGTACTATCACAGGGCAGTTAATGACGTGACTTTCCTCGGAAATGTCGAGGCGATGGACACGACAAGGAACGTCTTTACGCTCTCCGGCCGGCTGGACTACTGTGACAGCCTGTCCCAGATTAAACTGAC
>CALCEJ010000155.1 GCA_937900465.1 uncultured Bacteroidales bacterium
GTTGTGCGCCTTCGCACCACGTATCTGGATATATTCCTTGTTCTTCATCTGGAATTGCTGTCGCCTGCAAATTTAGCGAAAAGAATCCTATCATTAAAAAAGTACCGCTCCCTTAAAGGAAGCGGCACCTTATTATTATAGAATGTCTGACTACCAGGCAAGGGCCGATGCGCCAAGGATGGCGGCGTCAGACTCCTTCAGCGAGGAATAAACGAGTTTTACCTTGTTCTTCCACAGGGGGAGGACGTTTGCGTTCATCGCGTTGATGACGGGCTCCGTGAGGAATTCCTTACTCCTTGCAAGTCCGCCGAACAGGACGATCGCTTCAGGAGCGGAAAACTCTATGAAGTCAGCGAGCTTTTCACCGAGAATCCTGCCGGTGTATTCGAAGATCTTCAAGGCGATCTTGTCCCCGTCCTTGGCCGCGTCATAGACGTCCTTGGAGGTTATCTTGTCGAGGGAGCGGAGCTCTGAAGGCTCATCAGTCATCTCCAGCCACTCGCGGGCGGTACGGGCGACTCCCGTTGCGGAGCAGTATGCCTCCAGGCAGCCGGTCTTGCCGCAGCCGCAGGCGCGGCCGTTATGCCGGACGGCGCAGGTATGGCCCAGTTCTCCGGCAAAGCCGTCGTGTCCATAGACCACCTCTCCGTTGATGACGATGCCGGAGCCGACGCCGGTTCCAAGGGTAATCATAATAAAGTTCTTCATACCCCTTGCGGCGCCATAAGTCATTTCACCGACAGCCGCGGCGTTTGCGTCATTGGTGAGCGAAACGGGAACGCCGTCAAGCTGCTCAGAGAGCATCTTCGCAAAGGGGAGGACCTTTGCTCCGCCCCACTTGAGGTTGGGGGCATATTCGATCGTACCGGTGTAGTAGTTGCCGTTAGGGGCGCCTACGCCGATACCGCGGATACGGCCTTCCGCGCCTGCGTCCGCTATTATGTGGTTGACAGCCTCTGCGAGGGATGCGATGAAAACAGATGCATCCGTAGTGTCATCCGAGCGGATGACCGTCTGGGCGAGGACGGTTCCACGGGCGTCAACGACGCCGCACTTGGTGGTCTGGCCGCCTACGTCAATTCCGATTACTAAATCCTTTGCCATAGATGATTATGCTTTCTTGATTTTGGAGCCGATGACTGCGAAATAGAGGATGAATGCCGCACAGGCCGCCATCACCCAGTAGCTGGGCATATAGCCGGCAGCGTCAGCGACTGCGTTCTGCACGAGCGGGACAATACCGCCACCGACGACCATTGCCATAAATATACCGGAAGCCTTCTCCGTAGCTGCGCCGAGCCCTTCGACGGAAAGGTCGAAGATCGTCCCCCACATAACGGAGGTGCACAGGCCGCAGAGGACCAGAAGAAGCGCTGCGATAGGAACGGAGACGACACCGAAGCC
This sequence comes from uncultured Bacteroidales bacterium, assembly GCA_937900465.1. Classification (GTDB taxonomy): domain Bacteria; phylum Bacteroidota; class Bacteroidia; order Bacteroidales; family UBA932; genus Cryptobacteroides. Next base: position 1,405 of record CALCEJ010000155.1, read on the forward strand.
CTTGCCCGTGAATACCGGCATGGACACAGTAGAACTGTTTCCAAGGAAGATTGCGAGGATGATAAGGACAAGAGCGACAGCGGAAACGCAGGTAAGCTGAGTCCTGGAGCTGACCTTGCCGGAGATCACGGAAGAAACCAGACGGCCGCAGAGCATCAGGAACCAGTATGTTCCGGCGACGAATCCTGCGATACCGGCGGCAGTCGCGGGATCGAGACCTGCGCCGTTAACGGAGTCAGCAAGGTAGAAGTTGAGGGTTCCGGGGATACCGACCTCAAGGCCCACATACAGGAAGATGGTGATTATGCCCATCACGAAGTGACGGAACTTGAAGGGGCTCACTGCAGGAGCCTGGCTCTTAGTTGCCTCGGGATCCTGGATGGGGACGAACAGGAGAATTACAAATGCTACAAGGAACACTCCCATTGCCATAAACAGGAGGGTATTGACATCGGAAATCTGGGATTTACCCTTTACGAGTTCACCGATCATTGCACCCACAAGCATAGGTGTAAGGGTACCCATAAGGGAGTTGAAGGAGCCGCCGATCTGGATGTACTGGTTCGAACGCCTGCCGCCGAGGATCTTCAGCATAGGGTTCACGACGGTATTCAGCATACAGACGGAGAATCCGGCGATGAACGCGCCAAGCAGGTAGACGAAGAAGTTCGAAGGGATGCTGCCGATGGTGGAACCTACGCCGACGATACCGGAGAGGAACTGTACGAGAACGCCGATAAAGCCCACGAGGAGGGCGGCGAGGGCGGTGTACTTGTAACCTTTCTTCTTGAGCATGTTGCCGGCAGGGATTCCCATTACGGCGTATGCCAGGAAGTTCATCATGTTACCCATCATTCCAAGCGTGTTGGATCCGTCGATACCGGGCTGCATCTTCCAGATGTTGCCGATAGGAGCCGCCAGGTTGGTCACGAAGGAGATCATTCCGAACAGGAAAATCATCGTGATGACCGCGATGGCGTTACTGTTGTTTTTTGTAGACATTACGTTTAGATTTATTAGTTAGATAGTATTATCCGGTAAAATAGTTTTCAAATATAGTCAATTTTTCCGAGGTTTCCATATGCGATTTGTTTTTTATTCTTTTTGAATAATCCGTCCCGGGCGATTATCCTTATTTGGGAGAAAAATTTTCCTTTTTGCAAATTCAAAGCATATTGCCTATATTTGCGCCAAAGAAAAAAAATATGGACAACGACATTTTTACCCTGGATATCCCCCACCTCAGGGCCCTCCTGCCCCGGACCCACAAGTACGAGGTAGGAAACGGGCTGCTCCTGTGCCAGCTCTCGGAGGAAACTCTCGCGGACAACCCCCCGGACATCCTCAGCCACCCGATCCGGATGGACTGCTACTGCTGCTTCTTCTGTATCAGGGGCGAATACCGGCTTGAGATCAACCTCAAGCAGTATCACATAAAACCCAACACCCTTTTCGTAAATATTCCCGGCAACATTCTCAAAAGCGGCGAGCCCGAGGTCAGGGAAGGAACCAGCATCCTTCTGGTACTGATATCCAAGGACCTTATGCACAACGTCAGGATAGACTTCAACAAAGTGTTCCAGGAGTCGCTGAGGGTTATGGACTCCCCCTGCATCGAGCTGAATCCGGAGCAGTTGGACCTTGCGAAGCAGTATCTCTACCTCGCCCAGAAAATAGTGGATTCGGATCTTTCCCGGAAGGAGGAGGAAATCTCCGGACTCCTGTTATCCCTGACGAATTTCCTTCTGGACATATGGTCCCGGAACATTTCCGCAGCGGAGATGCACAACACCATCGACAAGTCCTCGCTCAGGTTGAAAACGGTTCTGGACCGCTTCCTCAGCCTTGCATCGGCTAATTATGCAAGGGAAAGGGGGATGGCCTTTTACGCTGAAAAGATGAACCTGACGCCCAAGTACCTGTCGAAGCTTGTGCGGCAGGCCTCGGGGCGTTCCGCCCCCGAATGGATTGACGAATTCGTCATCCTGGACGCAAAGAATATGCTCCGGTATTCGGACAAGACCATCAAGGAAATAGTCTATCAGCTGAATTTCCCGAACCAGTCCGTCTTCTACAAATTCTTCAAGGCCCATACAGGCATGACCCCGTCTGAGTACCGGCACGGCTAGCGCTTATTCCCATATTTTTACTATCTTTGCGTGTTTTTATTGATACCCCTATGGCAAACATCGAACTGAACGAACAGGAGCTGGGAAGAAGGGAATCCCTCGCAAAGCTCCGTGAACTTGGAATCAACCCCTATCCGGCACCGCTGTACCCGGTCAACACGACAACCCGTGAAATTGAAGCCGGCTATAAACCCGAGCTCGGGAACTTCCAGGATGTCTGCATTGCAGGAAGGATTATGAGCCGCCGCATTATGGGCGCCGCATCCTTTATGGAACTGCAGGATTCCGAAGGCAGGATCCAGGTCTACATCAAGCGTGATGAGATCTGCCCCGGAGAGGACAAGACGATGTACAACACCGTGTTCAAGAAACTCCTTGATATCGGTGACATCATAGGTATCAAGGGCTTCGCCTTCTTCACGCAGACCGGGCAGCTCTCTGTCCACGCAAAGGAACTGACCGTCCTTTCGAAGTCCCTCCGCGTCCTTCCCATCGTGAAGACCGACGCTGACGGCACTGTCCACGACAGCTTCGAAGACCCCGAACTCCGTTACCGTCAGAGGTATGTGGACCTCGTGGTGAACCCCCAGGTCAAGGACGTTTTCTTCAAGCGTACCCAGATCATCAATACGATGCGCCAGTGCTTTAACGAAGCCGGCTGCCTCGAGGTGGAGACCCCTATCCTGCAGCCTATCCCCGGCGGCGCAACCGCACGTCCTTTCATAACCCATCACAACGCCCTTGACGTCGATATGTATATGAGGATTGCCAATGAGCTTTACCTCAAACGCCTCATCGTCGGAGGCTTCTCCGGTGTCTACGAATTCGCGAAGAACTTCCGCAACGAGGGTATGGACAAGACCCATAATCCGGAGTTCACCTGCGTTGAGATGTACTGCGCCTACAAGGACTATCTCTGGATGATGGAATTCACGGAGAATATGCTTGAAAGGGTTGCGGAGGCAACCGGAGGAGTCGTGAAGCAGGTGGGCGGAAACGAGGTTTCCTTCAAGGGCCCATACCGCCGGCTCCCCATCCTCGAGGCCATCAAGGAATACGCCGGCGTCGATGTCAAGGGAATGGGCGAAGAGGATCTCCGCGCCGTATGCCGCAGGCTCGACGTCGAGGTCTCTCCTGAGATGGGCGTAGGCAAACTCATTGATGCGATATTCGGAGAATACTGCGAGAAGAATCTCATCCAGCCCACATTCATCATCGACTACCCTGTCGAGATGTCTCCCCTTACAAAACGCTGCCGATACGACGACTCTCTCACGGAGAGGTTCGAGCTCTTCGTCAACGGAAAGGAACTTGCAAACGCCTATTCTGAGCTGAACGACCCCATCGACCAGCTGGACCGGTTCGAAGAACAGGCGGCGCTCAAGTCAAAGGGTGACGACGAGGCGATGTACATCGATTATGACTTTGTCCGCGCTCTCGAGTACGGTATGCCTCCGACTTCGGGTATCGGTATCGGCATCGACCGCCTGACTATGTTTATGACGGGCGCTGAGAGCATCCAGGACGTCCTCTTCTTCCCGATGATGCGTCCCGAGAAGTTCTAGATGCATACTGAAAGGATTACATCGGCATCGAATCCGAAGATAAAGAACCTGCTTCTTCTCCAGGAGAAATCCCGCGCACGCAAGGAGCAGGGTCTCTTTGTAGTCGAAGGCCGGCGCGAACTCTCCCACTGCATAGGTGCCGGCTTCCGTGTCCGTACCCTTTTCATCTGTCCGGAAATCGCCGGCAGGGAAAGGCTTTCTTCCGCGTCGCTTCGCGACCGTATCACGGCAAATGCTCCAGAAAGCCTTTCCCTGCCGGAAATCACGAGAGTAGTTGAATTAACAGAAGAGATCTACAGGAAAGTGGCGTACAGGGAGAGCACGGAGGGGATAATCGCGGAGGTTGAAGCCAAAGAGAATCACCTTGAGCAGCTGGAGCTGCCGGAGAATCCGCTTGTGGTCGTACTTGAAGGAGTCGAGAAGCCAGGGAATCTAGGAGCGGTGCTGCGGAGCGCAGATGCCGCAAAGGCCGATGCCGTCATCGTCGCAGATCCGCTTACGGACCTCTGGAACCCGAATCTTATCCGCGCAAGCATAGGAGCCGTGTTCACCGTCCCAACATTCGCCGTTTCTACCGTGGAGGCCATCGGCTGGCTGCAAAGCCACGGATTCTCAATCCTTACGGCCCAGCTCCAGGACTCCCTCCCCTACTACGACACACCTATGACCGGCCCTACCGCCATCGTTATGGGCACGGAATCAACAGGTCTCACTGACCCCTGGCGCCGCGCCGCCACGGCCCATATCCGCATCCCGATGCTGGGCCGTCTGGACAGCCTCAACGTTTCAGTCAGCGCGGCCATCCTCCTGTTCGAGGCCGTCCGTCAGAGGCGTAAAATCAAGGATTAGAACGGAAGGTCGTCAGTGGGGGCGTCCGTTCCGGCCGCGGGCTGGACGGGATTCTGATAAGGCGACTGGGAAGGCTGAGGCTGGACTCGCTGCTGCGGGGCAGCCTGAGGCTGGGCGGGTTGGGCCTGATAGGCGCCCTGTCCGTCCTGTCCTTCCTGACGACGGTCCAGAAGTTCAAGCGTATCTACTACAATCTCAGTAGTGTAGCGCTGGACTCCGTCCTGTCCGGTGTAGTTACGCGTACGCAGACGACCTTCAATGAAGAGTTTCGTTCCCTTATGGACATACTTTTCACAAACGTCTGCGTTTCCTCTCCAGGCGACAATGTTGTGCCACTCCGTATTCTCGTGCACCTCGCCGTTACGGTCGCGGTAGCGCTCCGAGGTAGCAAGCGGGAAGGACGCGACTTTTGCATTTGCCTGAGGGTTCTGGGGATTCGATTCGAGGTAACGTACAGAAGGGTCTTTACCAACGTTACCGATTAGCATTACTTTATTGAGACTCATAACGTTAAATATTTTTCCAAAGATACGGAAAAATAAAAAGACCCGCAAACTATTTTTTTCTCAGCGACTCGTGGATATAGGCCTCGGTCCCAAGCAGGATCTGGGTAAGGACGTTCGTCTCGTGGGAGAGGGTTGCGAAGAGGATTCCAGTGGTCTCAAAGGGCAGTCCGTAGATTGAGGAGATTCCGCTCGCAACAAGCCAGTGGAATGCGCCGAACCCGCCGGGGACAGGGACGACCGAACTGATGGACCCGATACAGGTAAGGAACAGGGCGTCAGCGGGTCCCAGCCCGTCGAGGGCCGGGATGGACTTCATCACGAAAAAGCTTGCCATCCAGTAGACGGTCCAAATCAGCGCCGTGTACAACAGGTACAGCCATCCGCTGCGGATATGGAATATGGATTTTACACCCTCGAAAGCCCTCGCGAGAAAGTTCCAGACCGCATTCCAGAACTTGCCCCGCGCCCGGAATTTCCAGCAAAGGAAAATGAACAGGACGGCGATGGCGACGGCGGCAGCGGCAATGATGGCAAGGGCGACACTGCCCTTCATCCTCGTGAAAACCGTCCTTTCAAGGAAGTCCCCGAACCTGTTCCACATCAATCCGAAAGTGATGATAATCAGCACTATCCCTGCCGCGGTGTCGCACAGGCGGTCTGCAACCATGGACCCCAGGACCTTGTCAACCGGCGCGAGTTTCTTTCCTTCGCGGTCCAGGGCGGAATGCCTTGAGACGTAGGCGCAGCGGATGAATTCCCCCGCGCGGGGGACCACCATATTCGAGACCATACAGATTGCGTATGCATTGTAGCAGGTGATGCGTTTTGTGGACGGGTCCAGCGTCAGAAGCTGCATCCTCCACCGGAGGCCCCTCAGAATCATTATGACGATCGCGCAACCCGCCGCCGGAAGCAGATACCACCATCGGCAGGTCCTGAGCCCATACAGGAACTCATTCCACTGTACTTCCCTGAAACAGAAATACAGCAGGAGCACCGCCACTGCCGCAAGGATCAGGCCCCGGAGGAAATCTTTTGCTTTCTTTTGCATACCGAAGGACAAAGATAGTGTAAAATCCCCAAAATTGGTTATATTTGTACTTCACAACAACCCCAACCAAAAGTGATGAAATCCATTCTTGCAATCGGCAACGCCCTGACTGACATCCTTGCTGTCCTTCCGGACGACACCCTCCTCAAAGAATATCATCTTCCCCGCGGCAGTATGCAGCACGTGGATATGGAAACGGGAGACAGGATTTGGGAGGCCCTCAAGCAGGTGGGCGTGAAGTATGTCCCCGGAGGATCCGCAGCAAACACCATTACCTGTACGTCCATCTTCGGAATGCCTTCCGGCTTTCTTGGAAAGATAGGTGACGATGACCTCGGAAACCTCTTCAAGAGCACAATGGAGCAGTATGGCGTCAAGGCGAATATGCTTTACAGCCAGAAATCTTCCGGGCGGTGTATGGTCTTCATCACCGGGGCCAATGCTGAACGGACTTTCGCGGATTATATGGGCGCGACCCTTGAGCTGGGGCCGGAAGACCTGAAGCCGGAGTATTTCGAAGGCTACGACTATTTCCACATCGAGGGCTACCTCGTCCAGAATCAGGATCTTATCTCCCGTGCCGCCCAGCTCGCAAAGGCCGCCGGATGCATCATCTCGATCGATATGGCCTCCTACAACGTCGTAGAGTCCAACAATGCCTTTTTCCACAACCTCGTTGACAAGTACGTAGATATCGTCTTCGCGAATGAGACGGAGGCCCGCGCCTTCTCGAAGATGGAGCCCCGCGAAGCCCTCGATGACCTTGCGGCCCGCTGCGAGATCGCTGTCGTAAAGGTCGGAAAAGACGGGTCTATGGTCAAAAGCGGTAACGAATACCACTTCATCGAGTCCTGGCCCGCCACGCCCGTCGACGCGACTGGCGCCGGCGACACCTATGCCGCCGGCTTCCTTTATGCCCATTCGCTGGGGATGCCCCTTCGCGTCTGCGGCGAAGTCGGGTCCATCATTGCGGCGAAGGTCGTGGAAGTCATCGGCACAAAAATCGACATCCCCCGCTGGAAGGACGCCAAGCAGGAAATACGTGAACTCATTGCCGCAAATTCCTGATGTTCAAGCCTTTAAAAGGATTATTCCGCCGCTACAGCCTCCGAAAGAACGCATCTTCCGAGCCAACGGGAATCCATCCCCTCGGGTCCATACGTAGCGTCGTTGCGCTTGTCGACGTGGAAGACACGACTTTTGACGAGTGTAAGAATGCGCTCAATGCCTTTTTTCGGGAGCGTGGAATAAAGGGAGACATCTTCTTCTTCGATTTCCGCCGCCTTACGGAAGGTGAGCGTCTCATTACCAGTATCAAGACGACGGTCCTCAGGAAGGACCTCAACTGGTACGGCCGTCCCTCGGACGAGAAGGTCCAGCTTATGCTTCAGGGAGAGCCCGATATGCTCCTGTCGCTGATTCCTTCCGCCGGCTTCCCCGTAGAATATGTGGCGTCGTGCTCCAGGGCGCGTTTCAAGGTCGGGCGCGAACAGCTTCCGGGCGGGGTTTTCGACATTGTGGTCAGCGGCACTTCGGACGCCTCGCAGCTGGATGTATTCAACTGGATGGTAAAAATACTCGACACTATAGAATGAAGACTCTCTGGCACTACATAATCGTATTCTTGATTTCGATGGTCCCCCTTATCGAACTCCGCGGCGCAATTCCTTATGCCGTGGGCTTCGGGCTTGACATCGTTCCGGCCATAATCATCTCCGTCCTTGGAAATATGATTCCGGTTCCTTTCATTTTCCTTTTCGCAAGAAAGGTTCTCCTGTGGGGAAAGGACAAGAAGATCATAGGCGGCTTTTTCACCTGGTGCCTTGAAAAGGGCGAAAAAGGCGGAAGGAAGCTCGAGGCCAAGGCCGGCCGCGGCCTGTACTGGGCGCTGCTTCTGTTTGTGGGCATCCCTGTTCCGGGGACCGGCGCCTGGACCGGCACCCTCGCCGCCAGTATTCTCAATATGGACTTTAAAAAGAGTGTCCTGTTCGTTCTCCTAGGGGTCCTTCTAGCCGGTACGATTATGCTCGCCGCTTCCCTTGGCGTATTCGGAGCGATTCAGCTTGTGAAATAGTTATTCCGCCCCCAGCACCAGCTCCACCGGACAATGGTCGGAGCCGAAGATTTCTCTTACAAACAAATAGTCAGACAAGCTTTTATCCCCGTCGACCATTGCGCCTCCCTATACAAGGATGCAAGACCGACTGAGATATTTGTATTCCGCCACAGGTTTACTCCCAAGCCTGGACAAACACAGGAATAAGTCCTCCAGTATGGTGGAGATTGCAATTCCCCTGTCTGGAAATACACTTCATCAGCATTAACCTTATAAAAATACTGCAAACCAAGCTGGCCTTCAACAAAGAGGAACAATCTGCGTCTTTCCGAAAAAAAGATATATCCTTTACCATAAAGATGCATTGGAATAGAATGCCTGCTGGCAGGATAAGCATTCCACGTTTCGACCCCATAACCGGCCCCCAGGCCGGCAACGACATCCTTGAAACGAACCCCCGTATTTAATGTATTAACGCTGTGAGGGATAAAAACCTGGGTTTGTGCAGATACCTCCAAAAACAAGTTCCTATCTTTATGATTATCTTGAGAATAGGCTTCAATTTCGGATAATGATGCACATACGATTGCAAAGATTGCAAGGGCAGCGAATGACAATATCTTTTTCATACCTAATGCTTTATAAAACAACGACACGTAAATCTACTCATTATTTTTAAAACTCCAATAGTTTTAATTCCTGACGTTGTCCTATGCGCTGCCGCGGGAGCATAAGCATATGTGGTGCTTCAGTTAATTTTAGACGGGTGCCCAAGTTTCTCATTTTTAACTTAGGCACCCGTCTAAAACACTAGAAGACTATATTTCTATAGCACCAGCTCCACCGGACAATGGTCGGAGCCGAAGATTTCGTTGTGGATTTCCGTCCGGGCGATCCGGGGACGGAGACGGTCTGAGACGATGAAATAGTCGATACGCCACCCCGCATTCCTTGCCCTCGCGTTCATCCGGTAACTCCACCAGGAGTACTTCACCTCATCCGGATGCTGATACCGCCAGGTGTCCGTGAAGCCTGCGGCGAGAAGCGCCGTGAACTTTTCCCGCTCCTCGTCGGAGAATCCCGCATTGAAGTGATTAGTCGCAGGGTTCTTAAGGTCAATCTCCTCGTGAGCGACGTTAAGGTCACCGCAGAAAACGACGGGTTTCACCCTGTCGAGGCCCATAAGGTAAGCCCTCATATCATCCTCCCACTGCATCCTGTATCCAAGCCGCCTCAGCTCATCCTGAGAGTTCGGAACATAGGCGCAGACAAGGTAGAAGTCCTCCATCTCAAGGGTTATCGCACGTCCCTCGTGATCGTGGATATCTATTCCTATCCCATAACGGACGGAAAGAGGATGATGCTTCGTATAGACCGCAGTCCCGCTGTATCCCTTTTTCTCCGCGAAGTTCCAGTAGCTTTCATAGCCTCGGAACTCGAGATCCAGCTGTCCCTCCTGCATCTTCGTCTCCTGAAGGCAGAAAAAGTCAGCGTCAAACTCAGAAAAGACACCGGCAAAGCCCTTCCCCACGACAGCGCGGAGACCGTTTACATTCCACGAAATGAATTTCATATTATTCCAGGTTCCAGGTACTTCCTTCCTTGGTGTCCTTCACAGTGATTCCCACTGAGGCAAGAAGGTCACGGATACGGTCGCTCTCCGCCCAGTTCTTTTCCTCACGGACCTTCCTGCGGTTTTCAAGGACAATCTGCATCGCCCCGTCAAGGGCTTTCTGATACTTGTCGCTTCCTCCTGCCGCATCCTCGTCACTGAGCCCCAGCACTCCCCCGACGATTTCGTCGAACAGCTGTTTGAACGAGGCCTTGTCAGCCTCCGACAGGTTTCCTGCATTAATGAGTTTCACCGCTTCAAAAAGATGGGCTATCGCAACGGGGGTATTCATATCATCGCACAGCGCATCCATCACGGCCTCGTAAATGCGTCCGGCCTCGCCGGAAGGGGAGACCCCTTCCGGAGCATTTGCCCGGATAGGGTCACGAAGCGACGCGGAGGAAGGGGTCTCCCCTTCCGGCGAAACGGCGCGCCAGGCGTCCATCATACGCTTGTACCCCTTCTCCGCAGCGGCGAGAGCTTCATTGGAGAAGTCAAGGGTGCTGCGGTAATGGGCCTGAAGGATGAAGAAACGGATGGTCATCGGGGAATAAGCGCGCTCGAGCTTGGGATGATTTCCGGAGAAGAGTTCCGGAAGGGTGATGAAGTTCCCGAGGGACTTCCCCATCTTCTGGCCGTTTATGGTGATCATATTGTTGTGGACCCAGTAGTGAACGCCCTGGGTTCCGCGGGAAGCCTGGTTCTGGGCTATTTCGCACTCGTGATGAGGGAACATCAGGTCCATTCCGCCGCCGTGGATGTCAAATTCCCGGCCAAGATATTTCTCGCCCATCACTGAGCACTCCAAATGCCATCCCGGGAAGCCTTCGCCCCAGGGAGAAGGCCAGCGCATAATGTGCTCCGGCTCCGCTTTTTTCCAAAGTGCGAAGTCATAGGGAGCCTTCTTGTCAGACTGACCGTCAAGAGAGCGGGTCCCTTCAAGCGTCGCCTCAAGGGTGCGTCCGGAAAGGACTCCGTAATGGAAGTCATCGTTGTATTTTTCGACGTCGAAATAGACGGACCCGTTACTCTCGTAGGCATAACCGGCTTCGAGTATCTTTTTGATAGCCTCGATCTGCTCGATGATATGGCCGGAGGCACGGGGCTCTATGGACGGAGACTCGCATCCCAGAAGGCGCATAGCCTCGTGATAGCGTTCAGTGTAGTACTGAACGACCTCCATAGGCTCGAGCTGCTCCAGACGGGCTTTCTTCGCGATCTTGTCCTCGCCTTCGTCCGCATCGTGCTCGAGATGGCCCACATCCGTGATGTTGCGCACATAACGGACCTTGTACCCCAAATACTTCAGGAGGCGGAAAAGGACGTCATAAGTAACGCCCGGACGGGCGTGTCCCAGATGAGCGTCACCATAGACCGTGGGGCCGCAGACGTACATTCCGACGTGGCCGGGATTCACCGGGACAAACAGTTCCTTGCTCCTTGAGAGCGTATTTGTAAGATACAAGGGTCTCATATGGACTTATTTACGTGCTTTGTTTCTTTTGACTCTGACCGCTTTTGACGAGGCGGAAGGGGTGCTGAGGATAGAAGCGGAGCCGTCGATTGTAACGGTGCTCTTGCCGTAGTTGCCGGTGAGATTCAGGTCATCGTCCAGACCTACGATATAGAACTCGTAGCTTCCGTTGTCGATAACGTTGTAGGAATCATAGTCCTCCGGTCCTTCGTAGTACCATCCGTAGGATACGTTATACCAGGCAATGTCGATGAGCTCTTCTTCGAGGCTTTCATAGCCGTATTCGCCTTCCGTGTCAGCGAAATCGAAGGTGAAATAGTTGTCTGTAACGTTCTCGACGATGATGATGTCATATTCTTCTCCGTCTTCGGAGTCACGGCCTCCGTAGTAAGCTTTCCACTCCGACTGTAACGTAAGGGGGCCGGTAAGGACGGGATCATAATCGTCGTCATCGCCGCTGTCGCCGCCTTCGCCGCCATCAATTTCCGGAAGGACAATGTCGACGGCGCCGTACCGTCCGGTCGCATTTCCTTCAGCATCGAACTCAAGGATGTACAGCGTTGTGGGACCGGCGTCATAATAAGATGCATAATAAGAGTCTTCCGAGGATGAGAAGAGAACGTCCGAAATGTCGTCACCGGCTTCCAGCGATTCTTTTATCTCGGCGGAATAATCCTCAAGGAGGGCCTTCAGGGAACCGTCATAGTAATTCTCGAGTTCCTCATCCGTATATGTTTCCAACCAGAAGTATTTGATTCCGGGAACTGTCGGGTTTACGAAAAAGTATGCGTAGCCTCCGTAAATAAAGGGATCACCGTCGACGCTTGCCGTCCAATCCTTCATATAGGTAAGGCCTTCTTCAACAGTGCCGTTGCCTCCTCCATTGGCTTTAGCCTCATAGACAAGGGTGACCTTTGAAAGGGCAGGATTGATCTCCGCGTCTCCCGCCACGTCAGAAATCATAATGGTGACGCTCGCATCCTCTCCGGGGGTGATTTTAACATCGAAGGGAGTAAGGGCGCCGGTAACGGAGACGACCTCGGGGAACGACACATCCGCCTTGGAAAGGGACGAAGAAGGGTCCAGCGCAAGCTGGACTATAATGTCAGACCCCCTGTCTCCGGAAACTACTATCTGGACAGACGCCACTCCGTTATCATCGAATTTTCCGCCTCCGACAAGGCTTACCGATGCCAGCTCCTTTTTGCAGGATACAAGACCGGAGAGTATCGCCATCATTGCGAAGAATAAATTGACCGTTTTTCTCATATTCTTATATTTTGATTGAGCGCCAAATTTCGTAAAATTCTCCGGTCTATCCAAATTTTAACTAACTTTGCTCCATTATGAATATCATTGACGGAAAAGCGATAAGCGCAAAGCTGAAGGCAAAGGTCGCAGAAGGCGTCCGGGAACTCAGGGAAAAATATGGGCGGGAGCCTCATCTTGCGGTGATCCGGGTCGGCGAAGACCCCGCAAGCGTAGTCTATGTCAGAAACAAGGCAAGGGCGTGCGAAGAGGTGGGCATAAAGAACACTACGATCGTCCTTGACGAGAAGACTTCGGAAGAGGACCTTCTCCTTACGGTCAGGCGGCTGAATGCCGACGATGGCGTTGACGGCATCCTCGTCCAGCTTCCGCTTCCGGAAGGGATCAGCGAGGAAAAGGTCATCGACACTATCGACCGCTCCAAAGACGTCGACGGATTCCATCCTTACAATGTCGCCGGGCTCTGGCAGAAAACCCCTCATATGTCCCCCTGCACCCCCAAGGGAATAATGAAACTCCTCGAGGCTTCGGGAGTGGACCCCAAGGGAAAAAGGGCCGTCGTAATCGGCCGGAGCAATATCGTGGGCCTTCCGGTCGCGAAGATGCTCCTTGACGCGAATGCTACCGTCACTGTTTGTCACACCCGCACCGTAGACCTTCCTTCCGTCACAAGGAGCGCTGAGATCCTTGTCGTCGCTGCCGGGAAGGCGAAGATGGTCACCGGAGACATGGTCTCCCCCGGATGCGTCGTGATCGACGTCGGAATGGACCGGGATCCCGAGACAAACAAATTGTGCGGCGATGTCGATTTCGACACCGTCGCACCTGAAGCCGCCTTCATCACTCCGGTTCCCGGAGGAGTCGGGCCTATGACTATCGCCTGCCTGATGGAGAATACGCTAGAGTGCGCGAGAGCCCGCCTTGACGGCGCGGACCGTTCTCTCTGAACGAGGCACGAACACCCTTACACCGGCCTTGCCGCTGCGGCGGAGAGCGCCGTCATTGGCCCGCTTGATACCGCGTACGGATGAAGGGGCCGTTTCCTCCACCTTTGTCATCGTCAGGGGCAACGAAGGGACGTTCGCGTTGTAGTCGTACCAGGACTCGTTGTCGTTGCTCCAGCAAAGATACTGCATCTTGTAGAAAGATGTCGTATAGGAATCCCCTTCGTCGAATGTCATCGTAACAGTACAGGGCTCAACCGAAGCGGTTTTCCCGTCTTCTGAAATCGTGACCTCCGCGAGGTCGATTCCATATCCGTCCACGATGTAATCCGCGTGCTCGTGCATATTCCCGGTGTAGTGGATCTTTCCGAAGAATACCTCCTCGACGTTTCCAAGATTTTCGTCGTCGTAAGTCCCGATTGTCTGCGAAACGAAGTACATCTTGTGATTGTGACGGTCATAGAAGGTCTCGAACCACTCCTGGTCCATCACCATTCCGTCGGATTCGCTGATACTGCCCCCGGTCTCCCATCCATCCACGAAGTATGTATAGTTCAGCTCGCTCTTTGAGAGGTCGATCTTGTAGCGTACATACTCGTTACCTATCATCCAGGTTCCGAGGAATGCGGAATACTCGTCCTCTGCGACGGAATCCTCGAATATCTCGAACTCCAGCATACAGTATTCGCCGGTAAGCTTCTCCGAGCTGTCAAGCCCGAGTACGAACGCATACCAGTCACCTACCCTTATCCTGTCGAAAAGAATATCTCCAGGAGCGTCGAAAACGTCACCGGAGAGGTTTTGCTCATCCTTCAGATATGAGTCTATGTCGCCCTCCGTGTAGTAATCAAGGAATTCACTAACGGTAATGAAGCGGACGGTGAACTTGGAAGAAGGTCCTGATACGGAGAAACGTTCTACGTCGGAAATAAATCCATTGTCCTCCGTGAACTCCTCACGGCCGATGTAGCTGATCTTCCACGTGGACATAAGTTTGGCGACGGGGTCGCCGGTCGTGACGTTACCGTTACCGTTTCCGCCGTTACCGCTATTGTTTCCTCCGCCATTCGTTTTTCCGGGGCGGTTGTCTCCACGGAAAGGATCGTCACTCTTATGACAGCCTGCGCACAGGGCGATTGCAGCGATAAGCGCTGCAGCAAGGACCATTTTCGCTTTCATACGGCAATTGTGTTTTTCTTTGATGCAAAATTAAACAAAAATCCGGCCAAAACGATAAAAACCTTAGCCAATTATCATTACCCAAAGAGCCGAAACTCTCGTAGGAGTTCCGGCCCTATCGGTTTTAAACAGTCTCCAACGCCGTCACCGACCACCTCTTTCGTGGGGGCGTGGGGTGCACAAGGTCTGATTTTGGGTGCCGGACCTTGTGCGGTTTTTGTCTCCTATGGCCGATTTATGCACAAGGTCCCCTGGATGAAATCAGACCTTGTGCACCCGCGTCCCACGAAGGGGTGCCAAACCCTGTCGCCGTGGGCAAAATCTGCGTAGGAGAAATCCCAAATGCTGGACAAGTTATCGGGAGAATGCCATTCGCGCCAAGCAAAGGCACACAAAAAAGCATCGCCGCAAGCGATGCTTTTTTAAGGTGCCTCGGGCGGACATAAAATCTTTGGTGGCTGTTGGTGGCTGTTGTGTATTCATTGGTGACTAATCAAAACTCTTAGGTTCAGGGAGTTATCTTCTTGGTGGGTGTATTCAAATAATTCCCCAAAAATTGTGTCCAAATGTGGCCAATTTCTGGGGTTGTGGTCAAATGTGTCCAAGCTGAAAGGAGTGTCATTTCTTTGTCCTCTCCAATAATTTTTCTTAACTTTGTCATTGCTACCGGGCGGAGAAATGCCCGGAGCAAAAAGGCTGTTCATCGATAAGACAAAATCTGGACAATTTTGAGAGCAGATGGACGTCTCGCTTTGGTATGTCTCGGCATCTCTGGTGCCGTGCATATAAGGCTGGATGTGTCTATTGCTCGCCGCCCCGTCCAGAGGCTGTCTTATGATAGGCAAGATTCCGGCCTTTTTTTATGACCACAACGCTGAATTTGGAATCTGTCAGCAGTATTTGGCATAAACCCAAAGAATGAAAAAGTTCGCAAATCTCTTCGTATCTATTGTCTTCATTGCGGGAGCGCTGTCTGCTTGTAACCAGCAGGAAGTTGATGACCTGAAATCCCAGATGGAAGAAATGAAATCCAACCAGATTGCCAGCATCAGCACCCAAATCAGCAGCATTCAGGCGTCTATTACATCTTTGGAGAAGATAGATGCAGAGCTGAAAGCACGCATAGAGACGTTGGAATCCTCCGATGAGTCACAGGCACAAGAGATTTCAGATTTGAAAGAGGCCGAGGCATCCTTGTCACAGCGTATCACCGAGCTCAAAACATACGTTGATGATGAGTTGAAGAAACAGAAGGATTGGGTGAGTGCTACATTCTCCACGCTGGAACAATATCAAAGCACTTGTGAAGAAATTGCTATCATCAAGCAGAACCTCTCCACTCTTGAAACCACATTGAGGGGACTTATCTCCGATACGGAGACATCTATCAAGAGCTGGGTAAATGAGCAGCTTACAGGCTACTATACAATTGCTGAAATGAATGCCAAAATCTCCGTGTTGGAGAAGGCCATAACTGACGGGGATGAAGCAGAGGCAGAGGAGCTGGGAAAGCTTCGCACCGACCTGGAAACAGCAAAAACGGAAATCAAAACAGCCTATGAGAAAGCCATCTCTGATGCCATAACCACCAGTGAAGGTAAGATTAACGAGAAAATCGCAGCGGACATCAAGACTGCAACGGATGCCCTTCAAAGCCAGATAGATGAAATCAACACAAAGATTACAGACATTGAGACAAGACTGGGGTTGATAGAGGAGTCTCTGGAAAAGATTCTTGCCAGGGTTCAGAGTATTGTGGTTGTTCCCACATACTCCGATGGCAGTGTGCGTCTGAAAGACTGTGAGGACACAGAAATATTGTTTGAAGTTATGCCTCGCAGCGCTGCTGTTGCATTGGCACAACAGGGCATAGAAGTTTTCTCATTGGAGGCAGTAAGCACGGAGACAAAATCTTCAATGTTTGTTGCTCAATTCCCTATCAAGTCAGTGAAGGATAATGGTGAATGTCTGGTCGTTACGCTAGATTCTGGAAATTTGGACAAAGAGGCTATTAATAATTATCCGTCAATGAGTGCTAGGCTGAAAATTGATGACGGGAGCAACTCATTGACATCCGGCTATTTCTCTTTGGATTTTGAAGGCCATCATTACACGTTGCAGAAGGAATATACGTTTAATCTTTCAGCAATCAATGTAGATGTAGATGTCTCTTGGAAAGCAGGTGACCGCGTATATCTAAGCGATGGGAAAGACACTGAAATCTGCACAATACCTGATGAATATGATGGAAATTCTACTGCTATGGTGATGTCCAAAAAATTGTTCTCAGGAGAGGTCATTGCAATCTATCCGGCAGAACTTGTAACGCAGGACGAAGGAACATTTTATGTTGATATCCCGGAGGATCAGGGGGATAATCCGAGCAAGTATATTGTTTATAGTGGAAGCACAACCGACGGGAATGACAATATAACTCTCTCTAACAAAACCGCACTGGTTACATTCTCCATATTCTCCAAAAATGATAAACTATCATATGCTAAACATACATTTACAGGGAGCCCTGTTGTTGGTCGAATGAAAATTGATGCGAATGGAACCAGTGTTGTATCAGGGACGCAATCAGTAAGGTTGTCTTTGGCTGGTAATGGTGATTATTATTTTCCTGTTCTTCCTTGCTCTATAACAAAGGTTATTAGCAAATATCAGAGATCAAAAACCACTTTTTACCGAGTAGTTGGTTCAATGAACAGGAACGTCTCCCCTAATATAATAGTTGGCTTCGGCAAATTTGATGTAACATCGCATATTTTTACAGAAGCTGCAGATTTGGGACTCAGCGTCTGTTGGAGCCTCCTCAATTTTGGTGGTACCAGTACCGTAGATTACGATTATGGGGATTATTATGCTTGGGGAGAGACAAATAGTAAAGAAGATTATAGTTGGAGCACATATGCTTTTGAGTTAGGCACCGATGAAACTGGTCCATTCTCAAAATATGTTATAGACTCATCATATGGAACCGTAGACAATAAGACAGTGCTTGATTCTGAAGATGATGTCATAAATGTCAAAGCTGGTTATGGTTGGAGAATGCCCACAGAAGCAGAGTGGAGGGAGTTGATGGACACAGATAATTGCTCTTGGACCTGGACCTCTACATCTGGTGTAAAAGGATATTTGGTGGAAAGCAAGAAGTCCGGCTATGAAGGCAATTCCATTTTCTTGCCTGCTGCGGGTAGTTACTATAACACATCTCTTCGTAATGCGGGGTCAGTAGGTGAGTATTGGTCTTCATCTTCTTCTGATTCATTTTACCTGTATGGTGCCTGGGGACTCAACTTCACATCTTCTTATGTGTCCTTAGATCCCACAACATATCGTTGTATAGGCCTTTCTATCCGTGGTGTAATAGAATAAACCTATCAAATTATCAATACTATGAGCGATAACAGACTGTCCAAAGAAAGCACAGAAGCCCAGAGCTATGCACCTCCTGTCTGCCAGGAGATTTACATCAAGGTGGAGGGTATGATTTGCACCAGCCCAACTGAAAAGGTCGGTGAAACTGAAGGTGAATGGTAATGCAGGAGGGAAAGGTTATGAAAAAGACATTTGTATATAGCCTTCTGGCTATTTTGGCACTCACAGGCTGTCAGACCAAGGAACTGGAAACTTTCATTCCAGAGACCAATGAAGAAACCATAATCCAGAAAGAAGAGACCAAGGTCTTTATTGCAACAATTGAGGATGATTTTGGGACAGAGACCAGAACCTCCCTTGATGGAGAGGGTAATGTCCTCTGGAAAATGGGGAACCAGGTTAGCATCTTTGCAGGAAGTACTCTCAATGAACAGTATCAGGTGTCAGATGCATCTGATGGAAAAACAGCTGCAACCTTGAACAAGATTCCAAGTGGAAGCTTTGTTGCTGGAACAGAGATAGATAACAATGTGGCATTCTATCCTTATGCATCCACGGCGGAGATTGCAAAAAGTGGGAGTTCCTATGTCATCAGTGGGATTGAGCTCCCTGCAACCCAGACTTATGCAGCAGGCAGTTTTGGGGATGGAGCCTTCCCTATGGCAGCTGTCACCAGTTCAGCAGAGGATATGAACCTCAAATTTAAGAATGTCCTGGGAGGCCTGAAACTCCAACTCAAAGGTACAGCAAAAATTGTTTCCATCACCATCTCTGGAAACAATGATGAGAAGCTTTATGGGGATGCAACTGTAACTATGAGCTATGGTGGAACACCCTCTATCAGTCTTTCAGATGCTTCTGCAAGGACTGTCACCCTGGACTGTGGTGCAGGAGTAGCTTTGAATGCAGAAACTGCAACCCCCTTCATCATTGCACTTCCTCCTATGACTATGGAAGAAGGCTTTACAGTGGTGGTGACAGATACATGGGGCAAGGAGATGGAAATCTCCACTTCAAAGTCCCAGACCATCCCCAGGTCTAACCTGTTGAGGATGCCAGCTGTGGATTATGTTGTCTTGCCAGACGGTCCGGTTGATATGGGAATGGAAGTTCAATGGGCAAGTTGCAATCTCGGAGCATCAAATCCTATGGAATATGGAGATTATTATGCTTGGGGAGAAACTGCACCATATTATACAGATGGTCATAGTCAGGATTCCTATTGTTTCAGTTGGAGAGATGGTAAGACTGGCGGGTATACTTGGGACTCTTACTCGTGGTGTGGTGTATATAACTCGGACCCGGAAGGTGATACCGTAACCCTTACCAAGTATAATTCAGATGTCTCTTACGGAGCCGTTGATGATAAGTATGTGCTTGAAGCAGAGGATGATGCTGCGCAAGTAAAACTTGGTGGTAATTGGCGCATACCTAGGTATGAGGAATGGGAGTACCTCTATTCCTGTTCCACCTGGAGATGGATCACTCTGAATGGCATTAATGGTTATCTAGTCACCAGCACTATTAATGGCAACAGCATTTTCCTCCCCGCCGCCGGCTGGCGGTGCAGCATCAGCCTCGTGGATGTGGGTTCCATTGGATTATACTGGTCTTCCGACCTCAATACGATGATGCCTGACGCTGCTCTTGGCGTGTATTTAGTTTCTTCTTCTGTTGATGTGTGTAGTGGTTCGACGCGTTACTATGGAAATCCGATCCGTCCCGTCTATGAGCCTTGACAATAAAAACAGATAGCTTCTGTTCTGAGGGTGCATTTGGAAGATGTGTCCAAATTGTGTCCAAAACTGGTGGATGCAAAAAGAAAAGACTTTGTAAGTTTCTGTAAAACAGTCACTTGCAAAGTCTTTCCTGTGCCTCGGATGAGGGCAAAATACTTGGTGGCTGTGGGTGGATTTTGTGTATTCATTGGTGGATGCCCAAGGTCTTGACCTTTAAAAACTTGGTATTATTGCAACTGTATCCAAAATAACCCCCAGAAATTGTGGTCAAATGTGTCCAACTTCTGGGGGTTGTGGTCAAATGTGGCCGATTAGAAGAGGCAGTTCTCAGCACTCTTTGCAATGTCATCAGCATACTCATCAAGGGAGAGACGCACATACCTCTTGAAGGTGTCGTATTTCGTATGGCCGCTCAGTTTCATCATAAACTCCACTGAAAATTTCCCCGATAGATAGACGTTGGTGATAAATGTCCTGCGAGCGGTGTGCAGCGATACCATTTCCCATCTGGCCTTGATAGGGAAACCTTCTGAATCATACTCGAAAAGTGTTTCCCCTTTCTTCCTTGCTTCCGCTTCCATCCTCTTCTCAGGGAGAGTGAGGATAGTTCTCTCCTTCTTCGCCAATGAGGGAATCGTGGCGGACAATCTCTCCAATGTGTTCTTGATGTTCCTGTTTATGCTGACATCCCAGAGTTTCGGGACGTTGTATTTATACTTTTCCAGCAGCACAATGAGGTTATCATCCAGGATGGGAATGATGACAGGCGCTTTGGTCTTGCGCTGGATGATTCGAATAACAGGAGTTCCCAACTCCGTTCTACCAATACAGGATTCCGTTATGCGGCACAAATCGCTATACCGCAATCCAGTGTAGCACCCGATCAGGAAGACATCACGGACAGTTTCATCGTAGCCGGACAGGGGCATAACAAACAGGGCCTGAATTTCTTCCTTTGACAGATAGATTCTGTTTTTCATCTCATCATCGTGCGCAGGGGCATACTTGATAAATGTCCTTGCCTTGACGTTATTGTGCCATCCCTGATTCTCCGCATACACCACAAAAGCGTGGAATGCACTGATGTATCTCTTGATAGAGTTTTTGCTGTATCCGTAATCTTCGAGATAGGCAATGAAGTTATCTACCAGAGGCTGGTTGATATCGGACCATTCAATGTGATGAGTCTCCAAGTAATTGAGCATAACCCTTTTAAACTGGCGAAGGATATTCGTGGAAAAATGGGCAAAAGTATCACCATAGGAGTGCCTTCGTGTGCCATCCACTGCACTATCTACATAGTATTCCAGTGAATTCCGAAAACTGTGCTTTATACGATGAACAACCCGTTCTTTCTTCTTTTCTTTCTCCAAGAGCACTGTTCTTTTGTCATCCAGCACAATGCTATCAATAATAGAATCCACATTCTCCTTGGTAAGACTGTGCTTTCTCCGCAAGTCTTTGATAGCGAACTCAATGTCCTGTATCTTTCTGGTGTAGCCCAGTTTGTCAAGGAGGTTACTGGTCTTCAATTCGCTGCCGGAGGCGGCGTTCCACTTCGCTATATCAACAGGGAGCATCAGATTCACCCAGGCGACATCTTCGCCCATTCTCAATTTCACGTAGAGAGTGGTCTTCCCTTCTTTCTTAGTTGTCCGTGTAACTACTTTCATCTCAATATGCTAAGCTATGTTCTTGATATACCCTTCTGCTTCTGCGGCAAGAACATCTTTCATTGAATAGATTTTCTTCCTACCTTTAAGGGGTAGAGGGGCAATCTTTCCATCAATCTCCCAGTTGCGGAGAGTGTTTGGAGAGATATTCCACCTCTCGCAGAGTTCACGGGCGGTGAGTGTTCTGTCATCATCCATAATGTCTGACGCTCTTTCATCAAGTGCCTCCTCCACAGCCTCACGGACAATATTTTTTACTGAAACGCGCAGCGCAAGAAGAAGATAGTTGATGACGCTAACGGTCTTGTCATTCAGGCCACACACATAAGGGGTGGTTATCTGCTGGTTTGTGCCAACTAACTGATTCATATTTCTTGGATTTTTATTACCATTTTTCACAAAAATAACAAAGACGAGGGGGAACATCCATTCACCCAATATTGGCTCCTCAAAGCCCGAACATCTTCTTGATGCGTTGGACAGATGAGATGGACGTTCCTGACAGCACAGCGGTCTTCCGGACGCTGAAACCTTGGCGGAGAAGCTTGATGGTGGCCTTGTATTGCGATTCATATTCCTCCTTGGGTTTGATTGAGCCTTTGTGGCGCCCAACTTTGCCACCTTTGGCCTTGTATGCCACCAACCCAGTCCGAAGGCGATATTCAATAGCACTTCTTTCAAGCTCAGCACAGGTGCCAAGGATAGACACAAAAATGGTCAGGAAGGGGGACTCTTTATGGTCTTTGAAGTTAAACAGGGACATATTCTCCTTCTCCATATAGATATTAAGACCTCTATCCTTCGCCCACTTGATGGTTTCCAGCACCTCATCTACCTTTCTGCCAAGGCGGTCAAGGGCGTTTACCATCAAAAGGTCTATCTTGTTCTCAACACAGTAGGTAAGACACTCTTGCAGCACCAGACGCTCTGAGTTCTTTTTCCCACCACTTATCTTTTCAGAGAAAATTCTGTCTATTTCAACTTCATTCTTACCCGCCCACTGGGTGAGAGAGAATATCTGTCGTTCCGTGTTCTGTCTGTCTGTTGTGCTCGATACCCGAGCATAGATGACTCCTTTCATAATGTTTGTTTTTGGGTTTATGTATTCAAAAAATGAGAAGCTCGATTGAATACACTTTTTGTGGTTGATAGGGGGTAATTCTGTTCTTTCTGGCTTCATTTACCGTATGTGGTGAAATCTTTGAGTTGTTTGAACACAGGGGGCTAATCAAGGATGGCATCAAGAAGGTCTTTGGCTGTGCTCCTGGCTATCTTGATATGAGTGGAGGATGGGCAAACTGTTGTGCAGTTGGCTGCGATACCGGCCAAAATGATGGCTGAGGTTATGACCAGTAGCTGGTCTTTGGATAAGATGATAGATTGGTTCGGTGCTTCCATAAGCTTGTTCGTTTAGTAATTGAATACACCTTTCTATCTACCGATATTGCGCCGTAGTGTAGTGCGTCAGTCTGTTTTGTCGTTTTGTCGGGTTGTAATTGAATACAGAGGGGGATACAGCGTATTCAAAACAATGAGTTTCGCACGAAAACTTTCGCAGCAAAATCACTCGTCAGGATGCAGCAAATGCGTTTTTGAAAATACAATCGCAGACTTTCGTGGAAATCGCAGCAAGAAAAATGTATTCAATTATGCGGTTATCAACCCCCGGGGGTTTTGTCAATTTTTTCTGTCAAACAGTATGTTCAGTGGAAGAAAAAAGGACTGGGTGAAAATCTCCCAGTCCCGGTGGTGGTAATGTGAAAATGAGGGGTATCAGTCCCCTGGGTGGTGTATATCAGTAAGATTTGGACATCCACATACGGCCAGCAGGCGCTCATAGATGCCTTTGTCTATCAGGAACTCATTCATTACACCTTCATTCAGCTCTCTTCCTGCTGCTGGAATTTCAGCGACAAATCCTGTTAGATTATGCTTTCTTTGGCAGATGCAGCACTCATTTATCAATTCTTTATCAATAAAGCAATAGGGCACATCATCACGATACCAAATATGATAGTTCTCGGTCGAGAACCCCGAAGGTGTCGTTCCAGAAAGGAAATACTCCTCACAAAGGGCAAGATACCCTAAATAATTAGATAGGTGGGTTCTCCTCTTTTCGTTGAGTTCCACGTAGGTGACAATACCGTAGATGGAGTTGTATCCATCCGCTTTGTCCCACAGGATGTGATTAGGCAGCCAGATAGGGCGATTAAACAGAAATACGGTTGGTTCTATCTTCTTTTGCTCCCGGGCATGCTTGATTAGTGTCTCCAGCAGTGCAGGGTCGGTAATCTGGTGGTTATCCATATCACGGAGAAAGGGAGCCACGTCATTACTGTCTATCAGATAGAGCGTAAAGTCAATCCCTGGCTTTTCCTCTACGTTGTTCTCGCCCAAATAACAGAGATAGTCCCTTATGGCCTTGCGGAGAAATACTCTTTCTGTGGTTTTCTCTGGTATGGCCGTAACGAAGCCGTAAAGTGTATCATAGTGAGTGTTTGACGAAGTGCTGTTATTCACGAGCACTGGGTGGTTTAGTTTAATAAGATAGTTTTTCATTTCCACATTAGTTTCTTTGTATAAGGTATTTATGGGAGAACTCCTCTCTTATCTCTAAAAGCAAAAAGAGAGAAGATAGGTCATCCTCTCCCTTATTCTGGTCTTGCAGCATATCAATCTTCGAGGAGCAAAGCGGAGCGAAGATTGCCCTGACAAGCGGAGCTTGAAACACCTCTTTCTGTCATCCTTTCTTTTACGTGTTTCTATTCTATCTGTTGTTGGCGTGCAACGCCAACAAGTAGTATATTTATTATACTATATATCCATATCGAACACTTAACTGTTTGATAATCAGCGATGATTTTCTTGGAAATTTTTGATTCTCCACCAATTTTTGCACAGAAAAACACACTTCTGGAAACCATACCGAACACTTTTCTCTATGTGGAACCTCCTTCCTGTCACCCCATTATTCTTTTTTAAATCCATATCGAACAACCTTAATCCTTTACATACTCCTTAATCCACTGATACATCCTTCCTACACTTATCTCTATACCGTGTTGTTTCAGCTCTACCACATTCTTTCTGACTGATAGTCCTGGATTATACCAAGTCTTTATCTGCTTATCAGTAATCTCTTTCTCTGTCCTATTCTGCCACCTGACTATATCAGCCTGTTTCATCTTCCTAGTCATATCAGGGTCAAAAGCAAACCTTCTTGTGTCCTTCCTGGATTCGCAGTCAATCTCATCTGGTTCCTTTTTGCAGGCTGCCTGACACAGTTCTCCTACCTTTTGCTGGTTCTCCCGGGTGCAATTAAACACTTTATCAACAAACCTTAAATATTTGGTTAAGAAAGAGATAGCATAGTAATACATTTCAAATGCTGCATCTATCCCGATCTTCCGAAGAAACAGAATATAGCTGTACAAGTCTGTTATTACCTGGTCCTTATCCTTGCAGAACACTTTGTCTTTGTAGAGTGTCTGGTCTTTATCCTTATAGACCCTGCTGGTGGAAAATATCATCCAGCTACCATCATTGTAGGCGACACCGTCTTCGTATGTCTTCTTGGATTCGTAGATTCCCCATTTGTTTCTCACGACTCTATATGCAATCTTGCTCTCATCTATCCCTCCGTGTTCTGCATCCCGGACAAAATTCTGGTATAGACTTGCCCTTAACCTCTCCCAGTCATCCATCTTATGTATCTTGAGACCTTTCTTCTGCATTATAAACAAATCGCATCGCAACTTACTTGGGTGCTCACTCCCGTTCAGTTACGATGCTTTTGCTTATCTTTTATGTATATATGGCTGTCCGGACTAATGTGAGCAACATCCTTCGCAACCAGTGTGTTCTATTATATTTATGTTCGTCCCCGATATTAAATATAACAGCTTTTTCGACGATTCAGTTCCCATAAATAATATGAGGGGGGAACGCTCCTCGACATATAAAATAATCCACAGTGTAATGGGAAAATGCAAATCAAAGCAGATAGGCACATTTGCCGAGTTCTGCAAATCAAGAAGAAAAAAATCTATCAATGAGAACAGCGAGGTCGCCGTTGAGGTTCCATTCTGGGACGACGCCATCAAACTATTGCTGGATAAAATTCACGGCATCGCAGGAACCCCTATCTCTTGGCGGCGTCTGGTCGATTATGTGCAAAAGGTATTCATCGTAACCGGCAGGGAGCTGGATGATGACTACAGTATGGTTCAGTCCTTCATCACCGACACCCTCTTCTGGGAATATGGTTCAGCCTGGATAGATAGCGACGCGGACTACAATTATGCAACCGCTGAACTTGGCAGCAAGGCTCTTGTTATATCCGCCCTGGCAAATGAGATACTAAACTTGGTAGAGCGTGATTCTGGAGATACGGTAGCCAAACTCTATATGACCACCCCTCCGAAGGAAGACCTCTTTGAGGAAGGCAGGGTTGCAGACTTTACAAAATTTGCAAGGTTGCTAAGGGAAAGTGTCCATATTATCTCTTGTCAAGATGGCGGGAAAACACTTGATTATGTGCTTGATAAGATAAGTCAGGACGCCGGCAGCCTCCATCTGGATGATGTGCTAACCGTGATTCGAGATAATGGATATGATGACCTGGAAGCGTACATATCCGCCATTGTCGCAGAATATCTTGACAACCTTGCAATTGAGCTAAACAGCGAGCAAGTCATTGACCCGAAGGTGATCGAAGTCGCACGAAAACAGTTTGCGTTCGAGATAACGAAGACGGTGCTGGGGAAGATAACTGATGAAACACTCAATAACCAAGGAAGGGGATAAGCACAACACCCCTTCCTTGATAGATGGTTTTCCTAGGCGGTAGGGGTTATTGCCTCAGATGACACAATCTTGGGGTTGGTAGAAAATAGATTCCAGGATCGCAAAAGTATCAGCCCATAATTGAGCCCCTGCACCATTAAAACAACAAGAAAATGCAGTTTCTGTTTTGACCGATCCAATCTTTTCGTAACTTTGTACAAATATGTTGCGTGTATGACATTGTTTGAAGATACCATACAAGCCCGTCCATTTATTAAATGGGTTGGAGGAAAGACACAGTTGCTGGATGAAGTGGCAAAATCTCTGCCGAGAGACTTCGCCACACGTCAGCATCTTACGTATGTAGAGCCCTTTGTGGGTGGCGGTGCCGTGATGTTCTGGATACTTCAGGCATATCCCAACATTGAGCATGCTGTCATAAATGACATCAATAAAGAACTTATCTGCACCTACCAAGTCATCAAGGAGAATGTTGAGGCGTTGATTTCTGAACTCACCCACATACAACAAGAATATATCCCTTTAAATGCGGAGGATAGAAAGAGTTATTTCCTTTCCAAGAGAACCCGCTTCAACACGAAGCAAGCAGACCCGGTTGAAACAGCGGCATTGTTCATTTTCCTAAACCGAACCTGTTTTAACGGACTCTATCGTGTCAATTCCAAGGGTGAATTCAACGTTCCCCACGGCAAATATGCAAATCCTCGAATCTGCGATGCGGAGAATCTACGAGCTTGCTCTAAAGTCCTACATAAGGTGGAAATCCTCTGCGGTGACTTTGCGGAAACCGGGCGATATGCTGGTCCTAATACGCTCTTCTACTTTGACCCTCCGTACAAACCAATCACAGATACTTCCTCTTTCACTTCCTACGCCAAGGAAGGGTTCAATGATGCTGAGCAGATTCGCCTCCGTGATTTCTGCGACCAGATAAGCAAAGACAAAGCCCTGTTTGTGGCAAGCAACTCGGACCCAAAGGACGTGAATCCTAAGGAGAACTTCTTCGACACCATCTATAACCATTTCATCATCAAGCGTGTTTCAGCTGCCCGAATGATAAACTCCGATGCTTCTGGTCGCGGCGCTGTTTCTGAACTGATGATTTCCAATGTAGTTAATGCATAACATTATGGCAAAATTTGATGTATTCCTCTCCCAGCTAAAGGAAACAAATGCGACTCTGGGCTTCTTCACTGATTTTTCCAAGGTGTGTTTAAGCGTTGCCAAGATTGCAGTTAAACTGAATCAGCTTAATTTTCTTCTCGGGAAGGACAATTTACGCGCAGCAGTTGAGCTGATCTATAACGAGAATCCAAAAGCCTTCGAAGTTCTGGACATTCTTGTGGCAGTAAGAAAGAAGGATAAGAAATTAGTCCTGAATGAAAAACTGCAGCCAGTACTTTTAGAGAGCTATTTCAACGATGTTGATAGTATCTGTGCTTACATTGAGGGTACAGGATTAGGGGAAGTGTTTCGCTCAAAGAAGATAACCAACCTCGTTGATTATGTTTTCGGCGTCGAAGTCGGTCTTGACACAAATGCACGGAAGAATCGTTCAGGAAAATTAATGGCCAAAGCCGTTGCGAAAGTATTTACTGAGGCCGGCATTGTATATGAAGAAGAAGTTAATAGTACGACCTTTAATGATTTAAAAGGACTCGGTAAAGACCTTAAACGATTCGACTTTGTCATAAGGAAAAAGGACAAGATTTTCTTGATAGAGACGAATTTCTACAATGATGGCGGATCTAAACCCAATGAAGTCGCTCGGTCCTATTCAGACATTGCTCCTAAGATCAACGCCAATAAGAAATACGAGTTCGTATGGATAACCGATGGCAAAGGTTGGCTTAAAGCCAAGAATAAACTGGAGGAGGCTTACGGAATTATTCCTCGCGTTTACAACCTCACCACCCTCCCTTCATTCGTTGAAGAGATCAAGAAACTGGCGTAAGATATGCCCACAGCCTACTACAAATCACTAGATAAAAACTTTACACTCCTACATGGAGATTGTATCGAACTTCTTAATTCCTTCGAGTTCAAGTTCGATATGATTTTTGCGGATCCGCCGTATCATCTATCCAACGGCGGGATTAGCATACAGAGTGGCGTCCCGGTATCTGTGAATAAGGGTAAATGGGATAAGTCTCAAGGCTTTGAGGAGGATTACAAATTTGATAAAACGTGGTTGGCAGCGTGCAGAGAGCATTTGAAATCCGACGGAACTGTTTGGGTTAGTGGTACATATCACAATATCTTTTCCGTAGCACGTTGTCTAACCGAACTCGACTTCAAGATTCTCAACTGCATAACTTGGGTGAAGACAAATCCACCACCCAATCTTTCCTGCCGCTATTTCACATACTCCGCTGAATACATCCTATGGGCAAGGAGGGAGCAGAAAACGGCACATTATTACAATTATGAGCTGATGAAGGAAATCAACGGTGGCACACAAATGAGAGATGTTTGGACTCTTCCGGCAATTGCTCCTTGGGAGAAGTCCTGCGGCAAGCATCCCACGCAAAAACCTCTGTGTGTTTTATCAAGGATTATTCAAGCTTCTACCAAACCTGGTGCCTGGATTCTTGACCCATTCACAGGAAGTAGCACCACAGGTGTTGCGGCCAATCTTCTTGGCCGCCGCTTTCTTGGCATTGACCAAGAAGAAAAGTTCCTCGAGATGAGCAAGGCTCGCCGCGAGGAACTGAATAGCATTAAGCGTAGAGGAGAGATTCTGGAGAAACTAGAGAAGCAAGCTAAACTCTTCCAGGATAGCGATATTAGGGTGCTGTGTGAGCCGGAGGCTTATTATGGCCCCGATTTGCCCTTTTAACTATTATCACTCTCATCTTGCCCTAGGCGGCTCCTTCAGCATATTTCCACATAAATCCCCCGGTGCTTTGATAAGTGCCTGAGAGCACTTTGCAGATGCCGGAGTGGGAGATTCCGGTTGCCTTGGCGGCGTCTGAGATAGATGAGAAAGTCTTCACTATTTTCAGGTTTCCATCCTGGTCTTTTTCAAGCTGAACAACACCACGTTTGGCGGAACCCTTCTGTGCTTCCACCGCAGTCTTGTTCTCGTGGAGCACCCACCCCTTGATAGATTTGAGCTTTCCAGAAACCAGCTGGGAGATGGAGCCGTGGCCGACATTGAGCTCTTTCTCGCAGTCACGGTAAGATGCCCATACCTTCTTTTCTGTACCATTGTAGAGAGTGATAGACTTACTCCTGGGGTCAGGAGCCTTCTCCTCCTTGATATCAGCAGGTTCCTCGATGCTGGGCGCAGGCGTTGAGGAGAGGAGGGTATCCACCACAGTTGTCCAATGGAGTTTGTCCATACGGAGTTCCTGGGTGAGGAGAGTGGGGTTGATGCCACTGCAAGCAGCAGCAAGATTGAATATCTCCTCATTGCTGAGCTTGTCGGAGAGAGAGGTCTTGAATACTTTCAGACACTGCCCGAATAAACCTTCCCTCTTGATAGCGGCGTTGATAACACTCTTCCATTCCTCTGCTGTGAGAACGGAAGAAATGCCCATCTTGCTGGAAATGAATGAGAACACGTCTTCGGGATTGAACCCATTGGACTTGATAGAACTGGCCACCATAGTCTTGGCGGCGCCATCACCCTGGATGTAGGGGACTGCATCATAGCTCTCTTTGAGCGACTTGATGAAATTGTTTGAATTGAACATATCAAAAAGATTTTGTGTAAAAACTGAGTGCGATTTACAGGTATTTTCACAAAATCTTCAGGCAGCCAATATTGGGTGACAGAACAGAAAAGCCCCACCGCAAAGCGGCAGGGCGTGTCCTCCTAGTGTATTTATAATTGTGCTACAACATGAAATCCTCTTTAATCTGAGCAATGATTTCAGGGGTGGTCTTCGCTATCCCAAATGGAGCACCTTTGAATCCCTCGATAGCAAAATCCTGTGCCACCAAAGGGTCTGCAACCTTGTCTGCAACAGCGTCTCGAATGTTGGTGAAATAGCCACGTAGTGTTTTTGTATAGGCATCAAAGGTGGTTCCTTCTGCATCCCGGATTCCTCCTGACTCCTTTTCGTTCTTGTCAGCAAAGGGCAGGCTAACATATATTCTCTTTGTGATTTCCCTGAACTCTCCAAAGGTGTCCTCCACGCAAAGACCATCCATGTAAAGGAGATAGGTGAGATAGACCGCTTTTTCTATTCCTGTCAAGTCCAGTTTATACTCTTCACCTTCAGCGACATAGATATCATAAGTGTTATACTCGATGGTTAGAGGGCGAAGATTATTTCGCTGCTTCTTGATAATCAGCTTATAATCAATACTCTTCCTCAAATCATTGGCGACCTTCTCCTTGATTCTGTCAATGTCCAGTTCTATCCCAAGGACAGCGCACTCCCTCAATATCTTCTCCAACTTCTTCTCCTCTTTTGCAATGAGTTTCTTTTCTGCCAAAGAACCCCTTTCCGGCTTGGCAATTTTGAGATCTATGTCAAAATCGCTATCATTTGATGTCTCGGACTCGGTAGGGAGTTCAATAACGATAGGAGAGGGAGGCCCCCATTTTTTATCCTCATCTGAACCATACACAATTCTGGTAAAATCAGGGAGTGTGTCCGGTGTGCTGATGACAACCCGATCTTTTGCTTTATCCTCTTGGTGGATTCGTGCAGCGAGGTTCCCTGTCAGAATTTCGTTGTCTGTGGGGAATAAGTTCAGCTTAATTTTATCTACGTCTTCCCCCTGGCAGATTACAGGGAAACTGTCAAGGATGTTCATTATGTTTAGGGCGATGGTCGCATTGATACCATCTCTGGGGATAAATAGGAAAACCTTACCTGGTTCCAGTTGGTAGAGTTCCTGTGGAACGACATTGTTCAGGATATAATTTGAGAGTCTATCAGATGCCATAATTGTCTTAACGTTTGATTATAAAGTATTTATTGCGGAGAAGACTTCATCTATTATTTCACCCATCCGGCTTTCTTCAAGACTTCGCCAGCGTTCACGCCTAAAACGCACATATGTAGTTATATGGTAATTGCTTCAAACCTCAAAGGTAGTAAAAATTCATGGGGATAGCAAAGGGAATGGTTGCCAATATTGGCTGCTCTGCCATTGGTATATATCCTCTCTAATTTTGCATTGTGGAACAAGGTGAAAACCATAAAACTATCGGCTTATGAAAGCAAAAGAATCAACAAAACTGGCTGTGATCGACAGCAACACGGGGATTGACTGGTATGGTCAGTCTTGGAAAGATAGGGAGTTCAGTCATGCTGAGAGAACCATCAGGGTGGGAACTGCATTTTCTGGCATTGGCGCCCCTGAAATGGCACTTGACCTGCTGGGAGTCAAGCACGAGATTGTCTTTGCGTGTGACATCAACAAGGCTGCAAAGAAGTCCTATCTGGCTAACTACAATGTCCGGGATTGGTGGGATGATGTGAAGGAACTGGATGCTACAAGGTATAAGGGGATGATAGACCTCTTTGTGGCGGGGGTCTGCTGCCAGCCTTGGTCTCTTTCAGGGAAACTCAAAGGTTTGAAGGATGAGAGAGGTCAGCTTTTCTATCAGTTTGTCAGGGTGATTTGCGAGTGTGCGCCCAAGGTCTGGATTTTCGAGAACGTGGATAACATTCTGCACCACAGGAGCGAGATTGATGGGAAAGAAGTCCTCACGTGGCCTATTCTCCTCAACGATATGGAGACGTCTTTCACGGAAGCAGGACTCCACTACCACATCCACTATCGTGTGCTTGATGCAGCAGATTATGGTGTTCCCCAGCACAGGGAGAGGGTGTTCTGCATCGGTTTCCTTGATGAGAGCGTCGATGACAAGGGTGATTTTCTTTTTCCCGCCCCTGTCAAGTTGGAAAAGTCGCTGTATGACTATTTGGACGATTTGACTCCCGGGAGGCGTTACCTTACGGCAAGGGAGAGGATTTCCCTGATGGGATTCCCCGGGACATTCAAGCAGGTTGTGAGTGACGCCCAGTTCAGCAAGCAGGCAGGGAACTCCATTGTAGTGGATGTTTTGATGGCACTTTACAAGCAGATGGACATCACCAGGTATGGAGTTGAAGCATAAGTTTAACTATTTAATAATCAACAAAATGAAGCAGACAATGAATTATGATGGAATGAGCTACAATGAGCTTGTGGCACAGAAGATGGAGCTTGAAAACGCTATCAACAAGATGAGAGAACAGGAGATAAGGCGTGCCCTTGATGAGCTGCTGAAAACCTACTCGATAACCAAGGAGGAGATGACGAGAATCTACTTTGGAGAGGAGGTTGCTCCTGTTCCTGTTTCTGTGGAAAAGACTGAGACAGAACTTCCTACAATGGCGGAACTGCTCTCTGATGTCCCTGAATACAAGGAAGTCTATAGCCTAAAATCGCCCAAGAAGAAGAGCAACAGGAGTCTCCCTACAATGGATGAGCTGCTCTCGGAGGAGCCTATCAACAGGATTCTGTGCTTGGGGAATCTGGAGCCCAAGGGAGCGCCGTATCGTCAGCATTCCAGAATCAACCACACCGATGGCATCATCCCTACCGAGACCGCTACTGGAAAGACAATGGTTTATATCCCTCCCCGGAAACCTAAACCCACTATGACAGCATAAAATGCCAATAAGCCTTGCGGTTCTCGATTATTACGGCTATCTTCGTTCTACTTGCTTAAATACCCTGAACTTCTTTCTCAGGGACAGATTCCGGAATCAAGGGAGCTCCACTGCATCTGTTGCAAGGGAGCTCCAATCTTGAAGACCCCCTTGAAAAATGTGTCCAAAATGTGTCCAAATTTGGGGGATGCTAAAAAATCAGACTTTGCAAGTCTTTATAAATCAACAACTTGCAAAGTCTGACAAGTGCCCCGGGCGGGACTCGAACCCGCACGGCCGTTTCGGGCCAAGGGATTTTAAGTCCCTCGTGTCTACCATTCCACCACCAAGGCTTACTGGCGGGTGTTGCCCGCCGAAGTGCAAAGATAAGCAAATTTCCCGAAAATGATTATCTTTGTAAGCTATGGGAAAAGGAAAGATTCAGATACTGAACCCGGAGACGCTGAGAGTCGAGGAGAAAGACATCCGGGATTTCCACGTGGAGAAGACAGTTGCGATACTCGTGACGGCGGTACTTCTTTTCGTGGGCTTTATCTGGATATGGGGCTCCAATCCGGACCTCGTGCTCCCGAAGACGATGATTCTGAGGCGCCGGAGCGCGACCTGGGATTCGCGTCTGGAGGTGCTTTCAGGCCGGATGGACAAGTATGAGGCTGAGCTCTCGATGCTGGAGGTGAGGGACGATAAGATATACCGCTCGGTTTATGGTATGAACGAAATTCCCTTCGACATCCGGAGTTCCGTGAACCCGTCCTCGCCCCGTTATGCCGCGATAGCGGACCTGGATAAAGACAGCCGTCTGAGGGCCGTGACGCTCCGGATGGACTCCCTGATGAAACGCGCCGCCGTCCAGTCCAAGTCCTTCGACGAAATCGAAGTGATTGCAAGGACAACCGGCGAGATGGCTACGTCCATCCCCTCGATCTGCCCCCTCACCCCCGGCAGTTTCCACCTTTCCAGTCCCTTCGGCACCCGCAGCGACCCCTTCAACGGCACGTCCAAGCGCCACACCGGAATGGACTTTTCCTGCCCCATCGGCACTCCCATCTACGCCAGCGGAGACGGCGTCGTGGTCAAGGTGGCCCACGAATTCTACGGCTACGGCAACAGCATAATGGTTGACCACGGATTCGGCTACCGGACCCGTTATGCCCATATGTCCAAAATCTGCGTCCGTAACGGACAGGTCCTCCGTAGAGGGGACTTCCTCGGGTATTCCGGCCGCTCCGGAAGGGCGACGGGGCCTCACCTTCATTACGAAGTGTTCTACCGCAACGACTATGTCAATCCGTATCATTTTATGGACCTTGAACTGTCGGAGCAGGACTATGCCGCGATGGTGAGGATGCCGGAGGAAATAATTGAAGACGGGGAGGAAGCAGGTCCCAATGACGGATAAACTATGACACTTCGAAACAGGAAACAGTCCCGCCTTTCGAGGCTTCTGCTGAGCGCACTCCGCTTTGCAGTGATTTCCGTGTTCCTTGCAGTCGTGTTCTACGCCGTATTCGCCCTCCTGTTCTCGACCCCGGAGGAGAAGCGTCTCTCGAGAGAAAACAGGATGGCTGCGAGGAGCTATACGGACCTCAGGAGGAAGGAAAAACTCCTTTCAGACGTGGTTGAAGGGTTGATTGCAAAGGATGACACAATCTATGTCCGCCTCTTCGGGACGGATGCCCCGCGAACCGGAGAGACTCAGGGCGTAGCGGAAACGATAGCGTCCGTCGATACCCTTGGAGACCAGTTTTTCCTCAGCTACTCCGCCTCCCGCGCGGAGAATCTGATGCGCCTTTCCGAATCTGTCGACGATAACTTCAGGGCCATATTCGACGCCCTCGTGGAGCGCCCGGACACGATACCCCCGCTGTCCCTCCCGATAGAGGACCTGAATCCGGTCCAGGTAGGCGCCTCCACCGGAGAGAAAGTCAATTCAATCTACAATCTCCGGATGACCCACGACGGAATCGACCTCATCGCCCCGCAGGGGACGGAAGTCTTAGCCGCAGCGTCCGGTACAGTCTCCGAGGTAATCCGTACGCGCCGGGGCCGCGGCAACAGCGTTACGATAGACCACGGTAACGGCTATTCGACTACCTACTCGCTCCTTGGCGACGTGCTGGTCTTGAGGGGAAACAAGGTCGCAAAGGGGAAGAAGATAGGAACCGTCGGAATCTCCCAGATGAGCTATTCCCCACACCTTCACTACAGCGTACTGAAAGACGGAGAGCCCCTCGACCCGGTAAATCATTTCTTCGCATCAGTAACCCCCGAGGACTATGAGAAGATGCTTTATATGTCAATAATCACCTTACAATCAATGGACTAACAGCAATGGCAAAAGTGCTTTATACAATTGGCGAAGCGGCCGAAATACTTGGCGAAAATGTCTCCGCCGTCCGCTACTGGAGCAACTGCTTCGAGAAGTTCCTGAATCCTGCCCGTAACGGCAAGGGAAACCGCCTGTACCATCCCGAAGATATAGAAACCCTCCGGGAGATCCATCATCTGCTCCGCGTCGAAGGCCTTACCCTCGAGGGTGTGTCCATTCGCCTTCGCGACGACCGCCGTTCCGTTGAGACCCGCGTCAAGGTGCTGGATTCCCTGAAGGAGATACGGAAAGAACTCCAGGAAGTACGAAAGAGCCTATGAGAATCAAAGATATAACCGCCGTAATAGAGCAGTTCGCCCCCCTCGGAATACAGGAGCAGTGGGACAACAGCGGCCTGTCCGTCGGAGACCCGGACGCGGAAGCGACGGGAGTCCTCGTGGGCTTCGACTGTACCCCGGAGCTCATCGATGAAGCCATCGCGACCGGCTGCAACCTCGTCGTAACTCACCATCCCCTGATTTTCCGCGGAATTATGGGCATCCACCCCGGCCGTCCCGTCGACGACGCCATCATCAAGGCCATCCGCGGCGGCATCGCCGTCTATTCGGCCCATACCACCGCAGACAAAGTCGCTGCCGGCGTCAGCGGCGCAATGGCCAGGAGGCTGATGCTCGGAGACCAGCGCTTCCTGTGTGCGGACCCCTCCGGAAACACCGGCCTTGGAATGACCGGCTACCTCCCCAGGCCTATGACCGCCCCCGAAGCGATCGACTACGTCAAAAACTGCTTCGATCTCAAGGCCGTCCGAACCTCAAGGCCCATCGAAACCCCCATCACCAAAGTCGCCCTCTGCGGCGGCAGTGGCGGATCGATGATAGCCGATGCGATCTCAGAAGGCGCTCAGCTTTACATTTCCGCGGACATTTCCTACCACAATTTCTTCACTCCCGAAGGCTTTATGATTATGGACATAGGCCATTTCGAAAGCGAAGTGGAAATCACGGAAATATTATTTTCTCTTATTAGAGAAAAATTTGCTAACTTTGCCGTCCGCAAAAGCGCGGGCCTTGGGTCCGCAAACCCCGTATATTATTACTGACACAATATGGCAACGAAGAAAACCGTTAAGAAAGTGGAGGCTCCCATCGACCAGAGGGAGACTTTCGTATCCCTGCAGAAGAATTTCGCAGACTCCTCAGAGTCCGTAGCTGAGAAGCTCAAGACTCTCTACGAGCTGCAGAAGGCAGATTCTGAGATCGACAAGATCGTCCAGCGCCGCGGCGCCCTCCCTGCAGAGGTGGAGGCCCTTGAAAGTGAAATCGCTGACCTGAAGACCCGCGAGGCCGCCCTTGCTGAACTCCTCGAGCAGATGAACCGCAACATCGCGGACGCAAAACTCGCAATTGCAGAGCACGAGAGCCAGATTGAAAAGTACCAGCGCCAGCTCAATACCATCTCCAACAGCCGTGAGTACGACTCCCTTTCCAAGGAGATCGAGAACCAGGAACTCGAGAAGCAGATCGCTGAGAAGGTCATCGGAGACACCCGCTATGAGATGGCGACAAAGAAAGACGAACTCGACGATCTCCGCTCCCACATCGAAATCCGTACAGAAGACCTCCTTGCAAAGAAGGAAGAACTCGACAAGACCGTTGAGTCAACCGCCGCGGAGGAGAAGGTCTGGCAGGATCGCCGCGATGCCCTGGCAGCAAAGATCGACGATCGTACGATGAGCGCATACGAGCGTATCCGCGCATCGGTCCATAATCACCTTGCCGTCGTAGGCGTCTACAACGAGAACTCCTGCGGAGGATGTTTCAATACCATCACTCCCCAGCGTCTTGTAGAGGTCTCCTCCAACCGTAAGCTTATAATCTGCGAGCACTGCGGACGCATTATCATCAACCCTGACTTTGAGTAGTCCTCAATCCGCTATGGCAGAGAATACCGGAAGAAGAAAATCCTCCCAGTCACCAGCCACTCTCGAAGAGCTGATGGGGAACAAACCGCCTCAGGCCCTCGACGTCGAGGAGGCCGTGCTGGGCGCTATGCTCCTCGACCCCTCGTCGGTGGACCAGGGAATGGAGGAACTCTCCGCCGGCTGCTTCCACGATCCCCGCAACCGGATGATTTACGAGGCTATGGCGGAACTTGTGAACGAACACGTCTCCATAGACTACATCACCGTCAGCGAAAAGCTCCGCGCAAAGGGGAGCCTTGAGGAAATAGGCGGCGCCGTCACCCTTGCGTCGATGTCGCAGAACGTAGGCGCTGCGGCCCATCTTGAGTACTACCTCAAGATCCTCAAGCAGAAGATGATCCAGCGTGACCTTATCCGCGCTTCGTACGACATCATAGGCGAATCCTTCAAGGACGCGACGAACGTCGACGACCTGATCAATATGGCCCAGACCAAGGTCTATGACGCCATCAAGACCAACGAAAAGCACGACGTCCGCGACATCGGAAGCATCATCAACTCCGTGATGGACAATCTCCAGGCCCTCCAGGGCATTACCGGCCCCAGCGGAGTCCCTTCCGGTTATCCCTCCATCGACAGGATTACCCAGGGTTGGCAGAATTCGGACCTTATCATCCTTGCAGCCCGCCCTTCGGTGGGTAAGACGGCTTTTGCCCTGAATATCGCCCGTAACGCCGCCGTGGACCACAATATGCCCGTCGCGGTCTTCTCCCTTGAAATGTCCGCAGACCAGCTGGGAAAGCGTCTTATCACTACCGAGTCCGGCCTCTCCGGAGAGAAGATCAAGGGCGGAGTTAAGCTCGAAAATTACGAATGGGAGCAGCTGGAATATAAGCTCAAGGCCCTTTCCAAAGCCCCTCTGTATATCGACGACACTCCCGGTATCCCCGTGATGGAATTCCGCACGAAAGCAAAGCGCCTTGTGAAGCAGAAGGGCGTCCGCCTTATCGTCGTCGACTACCTCCAGCTGATGCAGGGACCTGCTGAACTCCGCGGTCTCCGCGAGCAGGAAGTCGCTGCTATCTCCCGAACCCTCAAGGCAACCGCGAAGGATCTCAACATTCCTATCATCGCACTGTCCCAGCTTTCCCGTAATGCGGTCCAGCGTACGGGCGGCGCGGGCAAGCCCCAGCTCAGCGATCTGCGTGAATCCGGGTCCATCGAGCAGGATGCCGATATGGTGATTTTCATCCATCGCCCGGATTTTGTAGGGTTATCGGAGAACCCCGAAGACAAGGAGAAAGCGTACATCTGCATCGCGAAGCACAGGAACGGCGAGGTGTGCGATATAGAAATGAAGTACAAGGCCGCTCAGGTGCGTTTTGTGGAGCCGGATCAGTCTCTGGACATCCAGGCCGCACGCCCGGTTGAAAGTGCGATGAACTACGACTTTCCCTCACAAGGCGGGGAACCGTTTTAGAGTATGAAATCTTTTATTGGAAAATTATTTTTCGCTGCGGCGCTGATTCTTTCGACCCAAGCTCTTACCCTCCGTGCAGACGAATCCGGGAACGCTCCTTTCACTCCCGGTGAAAAGCTTGTCTACAAGGGCTCGTACAACTGGCTCGGAACCGTCACGGACGTCGTAACCGGAAGCCTGACGATGGATGAGGCTACCCTTGACGGGAAAACCGTTTACAAAACCCGTCTGAAGGCGTTTACGGCAAAATTCTTCGATGTCTTTTTCAAGGTCAGGGAGGATTTCCAGACCTACCTCTCAAAGGACGGGTCCTTCCGCGCCCTGAAAAACACCCGTAACACCGAAGAGGGTAAATATATCTGTACCAGCAAGTTCATCTATGACTGGACTGCAGGATATATCCGCGCTGACATTCACAAGAGCACCCGTGGAGACAAGTACCTGGATATGCCCCTCAGGGAAAAGACTTATGACCTCCCTTCCGTCCTCTACTACGTGAGGACCCTCGACCTTGCGGGTATGCGCGAGGAAACTGCGGTGACAATCCCATACGTCCTTGCGGAGAAAAACGTCTCAATCACCATTACGGCGAAGGGAAAGGAAAAGAAATATGTGAAGGGATTAGGCACCGTGGACTGCCTGAAGTACGGCTGTACCGTGCTCCAGGGGGAAATGTTCGAGGGTGACGAGGATGCCGTGATTTGGTTTTCGAACGACGACAACAAGATAATCGTCGCCTTCTCCGCACCCCTTAAGATCGGAGCCGTGGGCGGACGCCTCATCTCCTACGAGGGGCTTTCCCATCCTTTCACCGCCCTTCTCTCAACCAAAAAACTCAAAGGCGCTAAATGAGAGAACAGATAGCCCATAAGGGGAGAGTCCTTTCCGTGACACCCGAGACCACGATAGTGTCCATCGTCTCCCGTGCTGCCTGTGCGGAATGTCACGCCTCCTCCCTCTGCGGGCTGTCAGAACTCAAAGAAAAGAAAATTGAAGTCCCGACACCTCCCTCCGCGACCTACCGCGAAGGCGACGAGGTGGAAGTCGTCCTGAAGGGTTCTATGGGCCTTAAGGCCGTGTGGATCGCTTATGTCATACCCCTGATTGTCCTCCTTGTCGTCGCCCTTGGCCTCAGCGCCCTGGGCGCAGGGGAACTTGTGTGCGGAGCTTCGGCTGTCGTCGCCGTCGCCGCATACTATTTCGTGATATGGCTGCTTCGGGACAGGCTGGAAAACGAATACGTGTTTACTATAAAACAATAGAGTGCGATGATGGTCAAAATCTTTATTTGGACGGTCGTTGTCATCACGGTACTGGGCCTTGTGCTCGCCCTCGTCCTTTTCCTGATAGCAAAGCGCTTCAGGGTGGAGGAGGATCCACGCATCGATGAGGTGGAGAAGGCGATGCCGGGGGCAAACTGCGGCGGATGCGGATTCGCAGGCTGCCGCGCCTTTGCGGAAGCTACCGTGAAAGCCGGAAACCTGGACACCAACTACTGTCCGGTCGGAGGCAACGAAACAATGTCCAGGGTGGCCGCTATCCTTGGCTATGAGGTCAAGGAGAAAGCCCCTATGGTTGCGGTCGTAAGGTGTAACGGCGCCTGTGGGAAACGCCCTGTCGTCAATGATTACGACGGAGCCCTTTCCTGCCGTGTGAAGGCAACCCTTTACAGCGGCGATACCGGGTGTCCTTTCGGGTGTCTGGGATGTGGAGACTGCGTGGAGGCCTGCCAGTTCGGGGCCCTTTCGATGGATCCTGAAACCGGACTTCCCGTCGTGGATGAAACGAAGTGCACTGCGTGCGGCGCCTGCGTCAAGGCCTGCCCCAAGCGCATCATCGAGCTCCGCGCCAAGGGCCCCCGCGGAATGAGGGTCTGGGTTTCCTGCGTGAACAAGGACAAGGGTGCGGTCGCGAAGAAGGCCTGCGCCGCCGCCTGCATAGGGTGCGGAATCTGCGCGAAGACCTGTCGCCACGAAGCGATAACCGTAACTGACAACGTCGCCTATATCGATTACGGCAAGTGCAAGCTTTGCCGTGAGTGCATCGCAATGTGCCCTACCGGAGCCATCCACGAGTCGGGCTTCCCCAAGCCCCTTGACAAGGCGGCGACCAAGGCAAGGATACTCGAGCGTCAGAAGAAAGAAAAGGAGGCCAGCAATGAGTAAGAGAACTTTCCGTATCGGAGGAGTCCATCCGGACGACAACAAGATTTCCCGCGAGTGTCCCATCACTCCGCTCCCCGCTCCCCCCACGGTTTATATTTCCGTGGCCCAGCATATCGGCGCCCCCGCAAAACCCGTAGTCGCCCCCGGTGACCGGGTGCTTACCGGCCAGGTAATCGCGGAGCCCGGCGGATTCGTATCGGCCTATATCCACAGCTCCGTCACCGGAACGGTGAAATCCGTCGCTCCCCGCGCGGACCTTGCCGGAAACCCCGTGATGAGCATCGAGATAGCAGTTGAGCCCGACCAGTGGGCCCCCGGAATCGACACATCGGATACTCTCGTTACAGATATCCCGGAGGACAACAAGGCGATTCTCGATGCAATCCGAAACGGCGGCGTCGTGGGCCTTGGCGGCGCGACATTCCCTACCCACGTGAAGCTGATGCCCCCTCCCGGCTCCAAGTGCGAGAGGCTCATCATCAACGGCTGCGAATGCGAACCGTACCTTACTTCCGACTTCCGTACCCTTCTGGAAAAGGGCGAACAGGTGGTTGTCGGGGCCGCTATCATAAAGCAGGTGCTCGGGAACGTCCCCTGCACAATCGGAATCGAAGAGAACAAGCCCGAGGCGATAGCCCATATCCGTGAGGTCATCGAGGGGCTGAAGGCCGTCTCCCCGAAGTTCGACGGCATCGAAGTCCTTCCCCTGAAGATGCGCTATCCCCAGGGTGGTGAAAAGCAGCTCATCGACGCTGTAATGCGCCGTCAAATAGGCTCCGGAGCCCTTCCCATCAGCGTAGGCGCCGTAGTCCAGAACGTCGCTACCGCCCTCGCCGTTTACGACGCGGTCCAAAAGGGCAGGCCCATTATCGACAACTCCGTAACCGTTACCGGGAAGTGTTTCCCCCGCCAGGCGAACCTTCTCGTCCGCGTAGGAACCC
Source organism: uncultured Bacteroidales bacterium (assembly GCA_937900465.1). Lineage (GTDB taxonomy): Bacteria > Bacteroidota > Bacteroidia > Bacteroidales > UBA932 > Cryptobacteroides. The sequence goes on from CALCEJ010000155.1 coordinate 43,097, forward strand.
CGCTCAGCTACATAATCGACCATCTCGGCGGTTTCCCCGCGGAAGCGGCAAAAGTCATAAGCGGCGGACCAATGATGGGTAAGGCTGTCTCGAACCTCGAGGCGGCGACCGTCAAGGGAACATCGGCCCTGCTTTTCCTTACTGAGAAGGAGACAAGGCGTGAGAAGGAAACCGCCTGCATCCGCTGCGGAAAGTGCGCTGACGCTTGTCCTATGGGCCTGGAGCCGTTCCTTCTCGTCCGGCTTTCGAAGGCCGGCGACCTCGACGCCCTCGAGCAGAACGCGGTTCAGGACTGCATCGAGTGTGGCTGCTGCCTTTACAGCTGTCCCGCCAGGATACCCCTTCTGGACCGTATCCGTCTTGGGAAGGCTGATGTAATGAATGTTATCCGCGCACGCGCAGCCGCGGCAAAGGCTGCCGCAGAAGCAAAAAAATAGAGCCGCTATGAATAAACTGTTAGTATCACCAAACCCCCACATCCACTCCAAGGACTCCACGAGGTCCCTTATGCTGGATGTCGTGATAGCTCTTATCCCGGCGGTCATCTGCAGCTTCGTGTTCTACGGCTGGAAGGAAATCCTTCTGATGGCCGTGAGCATCGCTTCCTGCGTGCTTCTGGAATGGGCCATCACCCGTTTCCTGCTCAAACGGGATTCTACCGTCGGAGACCTCTCCGCAGTTGTGACCGGAATTCTGCTCGGGATGAATCTCCCGTATGAGACCCCCTGGTGGGTCGTCGTCATAGGCGCAGTCGTCGCAATCGGCGTTGCAAAGATGACCTTCGGTGGAATCGGCCAGAATATCTGGAACCCGGCTCTGGTGGGACGTGTGTTCCTGCTGATTTCGTTCCCTACCTATATGAATACCTGGAGCGCCCCCAAGGGACTCTTCGGTGTCGATGCAGTTACCGGACCTACCCCTCTGGGCGCCATCCAGATTGGCCTTTCCCAGAATGTCCCCGTGTCTGAGATCGTGTCTCAGTACGGCTATTCCAATATGCTGTTCGCGAACATCGGCGGTTCCGCCGGTGAGGTTTGCGCCCTTGCCCTGCTCGCTGGTTTTGTCTATCTGCTTTGCAGGAGGGTCATCAAGCCCTGGATTACGCTCAGCATCCTTGGGACTGTCGCCCTCGTGTCGCTCATATTCTGGGGTATCAATCCCGCCCGCTTCACGGATCCTGTGTTCAACCTCCTCACCGGCGGCCTTATCCTTGGATCCTGCTTTATGGCGACTGACTATGTCACCTCGCCGATGAGCACGCTTGGCGGAGTCATTTACGGTATCGGAATCGGGTTTATCACAATGATGATCCGTTATTTCGGTTCCTATCCGGAAGGCGTTTCCTTCGCAATCCTTATTATGAACTCTGTTGTGCCGCTTCTGAATATGTGGTTCAAGCAGAAAAAATTCGGGAGGAAATAGAGACTATGGCACTTGCATCGAATCTCAAGAATATGGCACTGTCGCTTACCCTTGTGTGCCTCGTGTGCTCCGCCGTACTTGGCGCGGCATATGCAATCACGAAGGATTCCATCGACGCGGCGGCCGTGGAGAAGCTCAACAAATCGCTTCTTAGCGTAATGCCCCAGTTCAGCTCCGTTGACAGGACGGAGGCCGGTGATGTCCGCGGTTATATCGGCCGTGACGCGGCCGGGGCCCCCGTCGGATATGCGTTTGAGACTGAGACCGTCGGTTTCGGCGGCCCCCTCAGGCTTATCGTAGGAATCACCCCGGACGGCCAGATATACAACACAACCGTCCTGTCCCACAACGAAACTCCCGGACTTGGCGCGAAATGCACCTCGGACGCGAAGTTTATGGGCCAGTGGAAGGGTATGGACCTTTCTTCCTGTAATCTCGCTGTCCGTCAGGACGGCGGCGACATCGACGCAATCACCGCTTCCACTATTACTTCGCGTGCGTACACGCGTGCGGTAGTCCGGGCGGTCGAGGCTTTCAATCAACTGAAGGAGGAACAGAGCAATGAGTAACAAACTCAGATACATCACCGACGGACTGGTGAAGAACAACCCCACGTTCGTCCTGATTCTTGGTATGTGCCCTACGCTGGCAACAACCACATCGGCCATAAACGGTCTTTCGATGGGCCTTGCGACACTTTTCGTGCTGGTCCTGTCGAATATCGTGATTTCCGCCGTAGCGCCGCTTATCCCGGACAAGGTCCATATCCCGGCGTACATTGTTATCATCGCGACCTTCGTGACTGTAGTCCAGTTCGTTATGCAGGCCTTTACTCCCGCAATGTACGAGACGCTGGGCCTGTTCATCCCCCTTATCGTCGTAAACTGCATCATCCTCGGGCGCGCAGAGGCGTTCGCCTCCCGCAGCGGTGTGCTTGAATCGGCCTGTGACGGGCTTGGGGTGGGACTTGGCTTTACCTTGTCGCTGACGGTTCTCGGCGCGGTGAGGGAAATTCTCGGAAGCGGTTCCGTCTTCGGATGGAACTTCATCGGCGGCGGCGACGGAATGCTTGCGTTCGTAATGGCCCCCGGCGCTTTCCTCTGCCTTGGCTACCTGATGGTCCTGTTCAATAAATTCCTCAAAAAGTAGAGCCCTATGGAATACTTCCTCATAATAATTTCGGCCATATTCGTCAATAATATCGTACTGGCCCAGTTCCTTGGAATCTGTCCTTTCCTCGGGGTATCCAACAAGCTTTCCACGGCAACGGGAATGTCCCTTGCGGTATGCTTTGTCATCACGCTTGCAACTCTCGTGACTTTCCTTCTGAACAGGTACGTGCTGGTTCCCCTCGGAATCACCTTCCTGCAGACCATCGCCTTCATCCTCGTGATCGCTTCGCTTGTCCAGATGGTTGAAATCGTCCTGAAGAAGATAAGCCCGTCGCTGTATCAGGCCCTCGGAATCTTCCTCCCGCTGATCACCACCAACTGTGCAGTTCTCGGTGTCGCGCTCGACGTCGTGACAAAGCAGTTCACTTTCGGCCAGGCCGCCCATTCGCTGAACTTCGGGGAGGCTATCGTCTATGCATTTGCGACATCCCTCGGATACGGTCTTGCAATGGTGATTTTCGCCGGCATCCGCGAGCATCTTTCCGGCAACAACGTACCCAAGGCGTTCCGCGGAGTGCCCATCGCCCTTATCAGCGTAGGCATCCTTGCCCTTGCCTTTATGGGCTTCAGCGGGCTTGTCAAATAAATTTTTATTTGTACATTTGTAAACTTGAATCATAGAACAATACTAAACTTAAACGTATTATTATTATGAAAAAATTCATTGCTATCGTAGCAGCCCTTATGACTTTCGCAGTAGTTGCATCCGCTCAGCCCCGCGCAATCGGTATCCGTGCCGGTTATGGTGGAGAGCTTTCCTATCAGCACAGCCTTGGCGCAGCAAACTTCCTTGAGGTTGACGCCGGTTGGTGGGCAAACGGAATCAACGTTGCTGCCGCTTATGACTTCAGCGTAGCGCCCGTCGGACCCTTCAACTTCTATGCTGGTCCTGCAGCAGACGTTTGGATGTGGAGTGCGGAGAATGAGAGCGGACTCGGAGCAGGCGTCGGCGCCCAGCTCGGTCTTGAGTACATCTTCTCCTTCCCTCTCCAGATTTCCCTCGACTGGAGGCCTATGTTCAACATCATCCCTGCAACAGGCTTCGGCTGGAACAGCATTGCACTCGGTCTCCGTTACGCATTCTAAAGGCCAGTTCGTAAAAAATAAGGTCAGGCCCTTCCCGGGTTTGGCCTTTTTTTTGTACCTTGCGCGTCCATAACGTGTATTACTCTAAACGGATTATGGTTATGTACAGAAGGTTTTTAATGATTCTTGCAGCCCTCTGCGTGGTTTTCGCTTGTTCCAAGGATGACATCACGGGCTCGAGCAACAATACCGGAGCGGACGACAGTGCCGGGAGCACTATCGACACGGACGCATCAGATGACTACGTCGCAAACACGACTTTTGCAGGCACCGTCACCGTAACTTATTCTTCCTCCAGCGCTACTGTATCAATAGGCAGCGGACTTACCGCATCGGAATTTTCCCAGTCTGTCAGCGGCGCAGGCGTTACCATCACCTATAGCGGTACGGATAACGTCATCTACAAACTTACCGGAACGACATCGGACGGCTACTTCAAGCTCTACAGTTCCAAAAAGCAGGAGATCCTCCTCGACGGAGTCAGCATCACGAACTCCAACGGAGCGGCTATCAACAATCAGAGCAAAAAGCGCACTTTCGTTGTCCTGAGCGGCACCAACAAGCTCGCGGACGGCGGCTCTTACAGCAATACCCCTTCGACTGAGGGCGAAAAGGCCGCCTTCTTCTCCGAGGGCCAGCTCATCTTCAGCGGAAGCGGCTCCCTTTCCGTCACTGCAAGCGGCAAAGCCGGGATCACTTCTGACGATTACGTCCGCTTCCTGGGCGGAACCATCGACGTTACAACGTCCTCCGGTCACGGAGTCCGCGGCAAGGATGCTATCATCGTAACTGACGGAACGATCGACGTTAACGTAACTTCCGCCGCAACCGGCAAGAAGGGATTCTCCTCCGATACCCTCGTTTATTTTGCGGGAGGTACGACCACAATCACCAATGCGGCCAGTGCCGGCACTGTTGACGGCGAACTTACCGGATGTGCGGGCATAAAAGCTGACAAGCGCTTTGAGATTGTGGGCGGAACGCTTAATATCACCTCCACCGGAACCGGTTCAAAGGGTATCAACTGCGACAACGTGGGATACTTCACCGGCGGAACGGTCAATATCACCGTAACAGGCTCCAATTACGGCAACTCCTCCAACCAGGGAGGCGGTTCCGGTAACGGATGGGGCGGTGGCGGAAACCGTCCGCGCAGCGTGGATGACGGCACGAAGAGTTCGGACACGTCAATTTCCTCCAAGGGCCTCAAATTCGACGGAAACATCTACTTCAACGGAGCCGATGTTACCGTAAAGTGCTCCAATCACGAGGGTATCGAATCCAAGGCGTCCATTACCGTAAACGGCGGATCCGTTTATAGTTACGCCTCCGATGACTCTATCAACGCGGCAAGCACCTTCACCGTCAACAGCGGTTACGTCTTCGGACAGTCCACCGGCAATGACGGAATGGATGCCAACGGTAATTTCTATATCAAGGGCGGTGTGGTCTATGCAGTTGGCACAGGCTCTCCTGAAGTGGGCCTCGATGCAAATACCGAGGGCGGATACAAGCTCTATATCCAGGGAGGAACCGTTATCGCCGTAGGCGGTCTTGAGGGCGGGTCCAGCCTGTCACAGGGCTATGTCTCAGCCTCTGTTTCCTCCAACACGTCCTATGCGGTCGAAAGCGGAAGCACCGTTCTCGCTGCATTCAAGACTCCTTCAAGCCTGAGCGTGTCGAATGTTGCAGTCTCCTGCCCCTCGATGAAAAACGGATCATCCTATACTTTCCTCTCCGGTGCGACTGTTTCCGGCGGGACCTCCTACTTCGGAGGACTGTATACGGAAGGAGCCACCGCATCCGGCGGCAGCTCCTCATCCCTGACCGCAACCACAACCTCCTCCGGAGGAATGGGCGGCGGTGGATTCCGTTAGTTGGAAGCAGATTCTGCTTCCTCGAGAGCCTTACGGTTCTCTTCCAGAGCCTTTACGATGCCGTTCACGGACTCCAGTGCCGGGACGGCATCTTCAATTCCCGCGACCTCTGCCGCAGTGAAGAGTTTGCCGGCCTGGACCCAGTCTCCGGTGAGCGCATAGTAAATTCCCTTGGTGTAGAGTGCGACAGGGCTGTCGCCGATGCGGTGCAGATAGAACGCAGCGCGGTCCATACTGCCCAGTGACATCGCCGCATTGGCTGCATTGATGTTCACGATTTCATCGTCAGGGTAAACCCTTGCCGCAACGGAGAATACGTGATTGAACTCCCGGGAACCTACGTTATAGCCCTGGGCCGCGAGGAAGAACTCATTGATGGAGAGGTTCTGGGGCCTTGTCTCCATAATGCGCCTTGCATCCTCTGCGGTAGTGTAGCTCCTGACCGTGTAGCTGACCTTGTAGTCAGTGCGGCGAAGACCGGGGAACACTTCCTGGACAAGATACTTCCAGGCAGAGGGGTAGTTGCTCTTGATACGGGCTTCCTTCTTGTCGGGAGCGGCGTTGGAGTCGAGGATTGAAAGGACCTTTTCCCTTGAAGGGAAGTCCGGGTTCTGCTCGACTTCTTTCCTGAGGCCGTCCCAGTTCTCCGCTACGGATTCGGGGAGATAGATATCGTCCGGCAGTTCGTAAAGGCCGCTGACGTACTCCCTGATAGCCTCTGTCCTTGCGGCTGCGAGTTTCTCGTTGACGGCATACGAACCGTCAGGAGAGGAATAGCCGCGGAGAATTATCCGGGTGATGGTCATATCGGCATCGTTACGGACGGAGTCCACCGTGGCGCGAATCTTTCCAAGCTCGGAGGCGTTGTTCTCATACGAGGGATCGACAGCCGTGCTGCCGGAAGCAAAGACGACGTAAGCCTCGCCGGAGATATCCCGTTCCTTCACCGTGGTCTCCGCATCCGGGAGGACGTAGATGTAGTGGGGGACGAACTCCGGAACGTTCACGAGAGCGGGTCCGGATGAGGGCTCCGGCTCCGGTTCCGGCTCCGGCTCGGGAATCCTGGCGCTGAGGATAGGGTGTCCGTGTGTGATACGGCCTTCCTTGCCACAGCAGTTCACCGCCTGGCGGTCGATGCGAAGCTTCGCCTCAGACATCCAGGGAAGATATCCCACGACGGCGATGTAGTGGACCGGGCTTGGGATATCCTTTCGGTAGAATTCCCATTCTTCCGGGCTGAACACGTCGGAACTCCTTTCCGCGCGTGCGCGGTGGTAGAAGTAGCCTCTTGAGTAGATTGTCGCGGTGGGAAGGACCGTGTAGTTGTTCCCTCCGAAAATGACCGGAGTGAAGTAGACGGCCTGATTCCTTTCAAACTCATATCTGGAGAAGTCGAGGTCCATCTTGACGACGAGATCCTCCCCGTCGTGGGCGAACTCGAGGTTCGTAACGGCGACATCATTTGAATATTCCTGTCCCCTGAGCGATAAACAGAGGGCAAGAGCCGCAAATGCGATTGCTATTGTCTTTTTCATCTTTCCGGGGATTTAAAACAGGTAAACGACAGAAAGGGCGAGGTGAGTCGGGCCCACAAAGTCGAAAGTCGAACGGTGGTCGTAGATGGGAGTGGCGCCTTCGGTTACGTCCCCTTTGGAGACGTAGTAGTTGCCGTTCTCATCCTGGGGAAGAAGGTACTCGGTGCAGCGGAGGTACATATAGCCCAGCCCGAATTCCGCCTCCAGGTTCCAGTGACGGCCCAGTATCCAGTCATAGCCTATTCCGACGCCGGCGGAAAGGAACTTTCCGTCAGCCATAAGGTATTTCTGGAAGTTCGGGAACTTGTGGTAATACTGGCTGAAATCCCACCACAGATGCCCCGCATCGATATTCATTCCACCCATCGCATAGGCCGATGCGAACCATCCGTTGAATCTTTCGCAGAACCAATACTTGAGTTCCGGGCGGACGATAAGGTGATTCAGCGTGATGTCGTAAGCATCCCAGTTACGGTAGGAACCTGCAAGTTCCACCGACCAGTGCTGAGTGATACCTACCTCCAGTCCGAGGTTCGCGGAAGCGGTGGCGTCGTGAAGCAGATTGGTCTTCACGGCCACCCTGTTCTGCGCTCCTGCCGCGACGGGCAGAAGGAGCGCAGCGGTGATAATCATCAATAGAGCTTTTTTCATATTACTCTCCGTCTTCAGGGGTGTAATCCGGATCTTCTCCGTCATTCCAACCGTCAGCGCTCACAGAGGGGACGACCTGCCTCGCCAAAGCCTCCTCCCGGGCCCTTATTTCAAGGGCCTCCTCCGGGTCCATTGATTCCCGGCGGCAGGAAAGAGCGGAAATCATAAGGATTCCCGTCGCTATTGCAAGTAAGAGTCTTCTCATAGGGCGCTTATTCGTTCTTCGTTACAACAAGTTTGTACCCGTCGTGGATGAACTTGACGTGGTATGAACCATCCTCGGGATAGATGACCTTTTCGTCGTCCAGCCCGGTTCCGAGCACGATGTCAAGGGAATTCGGATCTGCGACGAGATAGCTTTCAGAGTCGAATTCTCCGAGTGCATAGTACATCCAGGCGGTAGCCATTCCGGCCTGCCTGTCCCATCCCTTGTCCCAGCGAAGCTTGAAAACGTTACCGGCGGCATAGGTGATGTCCGCTTCCCAGACGCCTTCCCAGGGCTCCGTGCCGGTGGAGGTCTGAGTCATATCGAAATCAGTGCTCCAGTCGCTGCCGTTCACGGTGCCGATGATGCTCCACACCGGGTCGTTCAGCTCATAGTCAAGGCTTCCGCCGTCTTCCCATCCGGTAACGGTGAAGGAGAAGCCGACGGCCTCCCCGTGCTCAGGATCCGGAGGTGTGACTGAAGGATTGAGGGTAAGCGAAGCCGTCGCTGCCGCTCCTGCCTTGAACTCGAAGGCCGATGCAAGGACGAACGTGAAGGTCTTGCCGCTTTCCGTCGTTACGACGATGCGGGGAGCCGCCTTCTGGGGCATTACAATGAGCCCATAGCTGTTGTCCGCGAGCTTCGTGGCCTCGACGTTGACAGGGCTCACGCCCTCAGTGCTGACAGAACCTTCTGAGAGGTTCAGCGTACCATTCATCAGGACTCCGTTGACGGAAACCTGGCTTACAGGGTCGTTGTCAAGTTTGTTGGTGACGTTTACGAAAATCTTCGAGAACGGATGTCTGAACTTCAGCGCCACGGTGGTATTGGGGGTTGCGTCAGCCGTTGCCGCCATATACAGGTTGTGGTACTCGAAATTATGGGCCCCTTCGTATAGAAGGTTGTACTCGAAGGTGGAGACAGTCTGGTTTTCGTCGGGGTAAATCGCGACGAAGTTGGTCTGTGTGGCCTGGTCCTTGACCCAGTAGATGGGCGAGGAGAGTTCCAGGCCGCCACCGGCGGTAACGGTTGCCGTTGCGACGGCGTTGATAGGCGTTCCGGCTATGATCCGGATCTTGTCGCCGGCCTCAAGGGACGATTCGGTCGCCCTGGTGAAGCCGTAGGTGTCGTAGGATGCGACGAATTTCACCTCCCTTGAGGACTCGCAGTCAAGGGCGTCGTTCCTGGAGCATCCGATAACCGCAGCCGCAATGGCGAGGATTATTGATATCCTTTTCATAGAGCAGTGGGGGATTATTCAGCAGCGCCGTTACGGACGTACGAGAGAGCGAGGGTGCTGGAATTGAAGGTAACGGTATAGTTGCCGGATGTCTCGGGGAACTTGATGTTCTTCTGATGGTCTCCGTCAGTCCCGAGAGTGTAAGGATCCGTGCCGATATTGTCGGAGCCATTCCACATACCGTAGTAGGTCTCTCCAAGACGGACCTTGAAGCCCTTTCCGGACTCGTCGTCAGTCATTGCTTCGTCATAGTTGACGGTAATGCTCCAGCTGTTCTCCGCCCCGGGAGTCATATAGTAGTAGGTCGCCCAGGCGTCAGCGCCCTTATCGTCAGTTGCATATACGCAGCCGCCGATCTGGACATAATTGCCCACGGTAGGGTCTCCGATGGTTCCCACGGTAGTTGCATCTCCGTCAGTCCAGTCGACAGTGTCGAAGGTGAGGGCGCCAACGGCGGTGCGTCCGCCGTCGATTCCGCCCACGGGATTGAGCGTGACGTTTGCGGTAGCGGTCTTTCCGGCCTGGAAGGTGTAGTCACCGGTGATGCGGAAGGTATAGACGGAACCAAGGGTGGTGGTTACGACGATGTCCATTGCTGCGGTTGCGGCCTGGGGAAGGAGGATGAGCTCGTAGCGGGTTGCGCTGGCGGCATAGGCGTGGACGTCGCTGTATGTGTCAGCGGCGACGATGGTTGCGGGAGCGGTCGACATATCGAATGTCGTGGCGTTGAGCTTGACCTGCTTCATTACTACGGAAGCGACGGCGTCGGAACCAAGATTGTTGGTGATGCTTACTACAACCTTTGCGAAGGGGTGCTTGAAGCTGAAGGCGACGGTGCCGGGATCCGGGGATGCGCTCTGGACTGCGGTCATCACATTTGCGTGATATGTGTATGTGTCTTCCGCGGTCTGGTCTTCGGGGATATTATAGGCTCCGCTGACGCCAGCGCCATCCGCATAAGGATAACGGGCCACGAAGGTTGATGCGGCGGACTGGCCTACACCCCAGTAAATCGTAGTTGAAGGGGTAAGCGTGCTGCCGGAAACCGTAGCCTGGACGTTGTTTGCGCCAAGGTCGGCGGCATAGATACCGACATTCGAGCACCCCTCCTCGCCCAGCTCGAGAGTTGCGCTCTTAAAGGAATATGTTCCAAGATTTTCGACCGTGAAACGCACGGCCCTCTGGCCCATTGAGGCCTCGTTTTCCACTTTGTTGCAGGCCACGAGGGCTGTGGCCAGGACTGCAACTGCAAGTAATGCTTTTTTCATCGTGTTTATGGTTTTAAGTGTTAATTAAGTTCAAATACTACGGAGCTGTAGCCCGGGAGGGTTACGGTTGCTCCGTCGGAAATATTGCCGCTGACGGAGACGCGGCCGTTGGAGACGAGGATGTTGTCATTTGATACGTTCTCGCCCGGCCAGCGGGTTACATCAGTGGTGTAGGAACTGAAGTTGTGAAGGACGAGGACGACTTTGTCGCCGTCAACCTGGTGGAGGTACCATCCGGCAATGTGCCCGTCGTAGCCTCCATAGGTGCGTTCATCGGCTTCAGGCCAGCCGTTCGCGAGGGCGGGGTTCGTGTTCCTCGCATAAGCGAAGTGGCGGTACAGGCTCAGCAGGGAGGTCTCGTCATCCTCCTGGGATTCGACGCTTATCGATGCGGTAAGCATATTCCAGTCGACCTTGTTCGAGACGCCCTTCGAGGCGGCGCTGGAACGGGACGGGGTCCACAGGATGGGCGTACGGACGTACTCGTCGCCGCCGGCCTTTGTGCCCCAGTAGCCAAGCTCCTCGCCCTGATAGATGTAGGGCCTTCCGGCAGCCGTGAGAAGCACTGCCGCGGCCTGACGGATCTTGGGCTTGTAGTTGCCAAGGCTGGACGCGGTGCGGTCCTCGTCGTGGTTTGCAAGCTTCGGGGTGGAGATCGCATCGGCCCGATAGGCCCTGTGGCCGTTCCAGCGGTAAGGCAGTGAGCCGGGGAAGTGCTGGCCGTAGCCGGCGTTATGGATTGTCTCGCCGTTGAGGCAGTTCCTCAGATCCCACCAGAACTGGAATTCGAACAGGGCGGGAAGGCCGGAGTAGAACGGCGAGCAGTCGCCGTCGCCGGAAAGCACTTCACCGACCATGAATATGTTCTCGTCCACGATTCCGCTGAGGCCGGCGCGCTTATCGGCATTGGCCTTGTAAATCTTGTTGCACTCGTTGTAGAATGTATTCCAGAAGGTCTTGTTCTCCGGGCCGGTTTCGTTGGCGTAGATATGCTTTACCGCGTCGAGGCGGAATCCGTCCACGCCCATTCCGAGCCACTTTTCGACGCCCGTCATTATCGCCTTGAAGGCGGGGCTGGAGGCACACTGGTCCGCTTTTCCGTAGTTGAAGTCCACGAACATTCCGGTGCCGAATTCGGTGTAGTAGAAATACATTTCCCCTCCTGGCATAACTATGTTCTGGACCGCATCGCTTTCGCCGGAATAGAGGGTATGGGCCTCGCCGTCCTTAAGCTGGTCGCCGCTGCCGTTGAATCCCCACTTGGTGCCCTTTGACCAGTCATCGGCCTTGGTCGTACGGATAAGGCAGCCCCAGTCGGACTCGAAGTCCAGGATGAGCCTGTACTTGTTCGTTCCGTTGTCGTAGAACTGGGTGTAGGTGCTGTTGCCCCAGAACAGGTAACGGGCGGGATTGTTGGTCGTTCCGCTTGTCGTGGGGGCTTCAGTCGTCTTCGACACCGTGATTGTCGGGGCCGATGCGTTCGTCCAGTCGAGGTCTATCTTGAAACGCTGTTTTCCGCCTCCGCCAACAAGGACCGGGAACCACTTGTATCCGTTGTAACCGAAGCTTGCGGGAATCTGGTCGATCTTCCCGGCCTTGATGTCAGCTTCGGGAGTCTTCGTGATGGAATAATAGTCCCAGTACTCGCTCTCAGGACCCTTCTTCTTTATGTCCAGGAACCATTTGTTCTGGTCGCCGGAATGATTCATCACGTAGTCCATATAGATGCGGATATTGTGCTTATGGGCCTCCGTGATAAGGTTCTGGAAGTCTTTTTCCGTGCCGAAGCGGGGATTGACCGCCTCGTAGTCCGTGACGTCGTAGCCGTGGTAGGACTGGGCCGGCTGGATGGGGGAGAGCCAGAGCGCGGTGACGCCCATCCTGTCGAAGTAGTCGAGGCTCTGGGTTATTCCGTTGAAGTCTCCGTAGCCGTCGCCGTTACTGTCCTTGAAGGAGAAGACGTTCACCTGGTAGGTGATGCCTCCCGCCTTGTTCCCGACAGGCAGGGATTCGTCGTAGGTGCCCCCGAGATAGTAGTCCGGCCTTCCGTCGGCCTCGTGGGTCCACTCCGTTCCGGCTTCGAGGACATACAGGATCTTGTTTTCCGCGGAGAGGTAGATGTCGTATCTGCCGCCGGTCGCAAGCTTCATATTGCCGGCACCCTGGGCGACGTCCGTCTTCGCTCCGACGGTTATCGTGTTGCCGCTTTCACTTTCCGGCCCGTAGCCGAAGTTCGTACCCCAGCTGCGGTTCTGGCGGAACTTGAACATTTCGCCGGCGGCGATTTCCAAATCGCGCGCAACCTCCCAGTACCCTTCCGTGTCCATCGGGAAATCGACGTTCCACTCCGTTCCGCCGATGGTGCCGATTATCGTCCAGGAACTGCTTCCGAACTTGACTTCCACGGGCTCGACGCCCTTTCCGGAGACTCCGGGGTCGGAGGGATCCTCGACGGCGGTGAGTGTTGTGCCGTCCCACGTGAAGTAGAGGCTGGAGTGTATCGTCAGGTCGCTCCAGAGGGGATCCTTCTCATCCGGCTTCGGGTATTGATTCCCCTTGCCGTCGTTCAGGATAAGGTTGATTCCGCCCACTCCGCTGAAGCCTGCGGCCTCCCAGTAGGTGTAGAGGTAATCGCCGAAGGATTTCGTTCCGCCGGCGTAGGTTCCGGGCCAGGCGCCGTAAGGCTGCATTCCGCCGCCGTCGCCAACATAGGCATACATATACGGGGTTGTCCAGGTGGAATTGTTCAGGACGTAGATCCTGGTGTTTTCGCCTTCCTCCTGCTCGTTCGTCGCATCGCCGTGGGCAAAGACGTCTCCGGCTTTTTCGACGTAAAGGATCATAAAGTTTGGCTGGACGTAGAGGTCGTAGGTGCCGGGACTCAGCTTGATGTTGCCGCCGTCGTCGGCAAGGATGTACTTCTTGTCGAGGGAAGGATTTCCGCTTCCGGCACCGAGGTTCGTCGCCCAGTCGCCGTTCATCCTGAACTTGAACTCCTCGCCGGAAGCGACCGTGACGTCGAACGCCGCCATCCAGCCGCCGGGCTCTCCGAGCATAGGGATGTCATCCCCGCCGGAGCCCCAGTTAAGGCCCATAATGGATCCGGTGACGCCCCAGTTCGTAGTTTCCGTAAACTCGCTCCTGTCGATGACCTGGCCGGGCTCTTCCTTGGCGCCTGCGGCCGCTTGGGAGACGGGGAGGTCAACTGAGACGGACGGGTCTGATTTCAGAGCGATGCGGAGAGTGGTCTCGCGGGGATCGTCGCTGTCGTTGGAAGGGGCGACGGCGGTGACGGTCGTCGTGCCGCTGCCCTCGGCGGGGGACAGTTCAAGCCAGTCTGCCTCGCACTCCGCGGCCCAGATTTCCTCTGAGGTCACGGTGAAGGTCTTCGTTGCTCCTTCTCCGACAAAGTTCAGACGCACGACGCTGGTCTTGATCTTGTCTGCGCCGGGGACGACCGGATCGTCCGTGTTGTCGGGCTCATCCCTGCGGCAGCCGGCAAGGACCGTCAAAATGCAAAGTGCAGCGGTTGAGGCTGCCCTTGAAAAGAACTTGCAGTCCATATTTTTCTATGATTTCTTGAACAGACCTCCGAGGACGCTCGTCGCCGCGCCGAGAATGCCGGATGATGAGCCCGTGGAGGATCCGCCCTTGAGCGAAAGTATTATGTCGTTAAGGTCCACGTCACCGTCGCCGTCCTGATCCTTCAGGATGCCTCCCAGTTTGCCCATCACGGTAGGGATAAGGGCCATAAGGGCGTTTTTGGTGCCGCTTCCGAGCTTTAGTTTCGAAAGGGTGTCAGTTGTGAAGATTTTGCCTGCGAGAGCCGTCACGGGGCTTGATGCGGCCTTTTCCTTGCCGGTAAGAAGGGCTTTTATCTGGTCGATTCCGCCACTTTTAGCCGCTGTTTTCGTGAGGCTGCCGGTGATTGCGCCGGTAAGGCCGTTCAGGACGGTATCCTTAATGTTTGAAGGAATTTCAACGCTGCCTGCGGCGCTCTTTACCTGACTGAGAATAAGATCTGTAATGTTTGCCATAGTCAGAAGTCTTACGTTATTAATTCGGCGAAAGATACAAAAAAATGCCGTATCTTTGTACTTGTGAAAAACAAAGTTGTAATAGTCGGTTTGTAAAGTATTCTTTTATGAAGGCTCTGAAATATCTCTTTGTCCCGCTCATTGCCCTTGTGACGGCGCTTTCCTGCCGTCAGAATGATCCGGCCCTTCAGGAAAGGGCCCTCGAGCTTTGCAAGTATATCCCGGATCACAGCATCAGCGACGATGCCGTCAATTACCTGACTCCGGATTTCTACACGGCCTTGACTGAGGCCTGGGATGCCCCTGACGGCGCTTTCCCCGGAGAAAGCGGAGAGAGCGAATGGCTTTATTATTTTGTGACCGGGAGTGGCGGCAGCCTTCCTCATTTCACCGTTGAGTCTGCCTGGCGGACGGGGAAGAACAGGGCTGTTGCGACGGTCCTCCTCGGACAGGTATGGGAGCCCGGCGGCGAGGTCCAGAGCGAGCGGCCCTGCTCGCTTGAAATGGAACTCTGTGACGGAGAATGGCTTCTGGATGATTTCGACGGCATCAAGGAGGCCTGCCGGATTTACGTCAAGGAGCTCCGTGAGAAATACCGTACCGGTGCTTTCGTCACGGAATTCGAGCGCTATCTCCAGGAACATCCCGGCGAGCGTGACATCCTGGACCCGGAAGGTACCTACGCCTCAGACCTTGACGCCGCTATCCACCGCTTCTACGAAATCTACGGCGAGTAGCCTTCGGGCGCTTCTACGAAATCTACGGCGAGTAGCCTTCGGGTTACCCCCTCAGGAGCCTCATCTCCGCGTGGGGAATTCCCGCCTCGTCGAAAAGGCCGGAGCATACCCTGAAGCCCATCTTCTCATAAAATCCGATGCAGTACTCCTGCGAGTGGAGTAGTATCTCGTTAGCGCCCATCCGGGTCCACGCGGCTTCAATCCCCGCCTCTACAACCCTTCGGCCAAGGCCTTCGCCGTGACGGCGGGTAAGGACTCGGCCCATATGGACCGGCCCGGCGGTGGTAGAGTCATGGGCCCCGGTGGGTTTTCCGGCCCCATCGTCCTCCCGGTAGAGTCTTAGATACGCCTCGACCGTGCCGTCACGGGTCTCAAGCCAGACGTGAAGGCTGTGGAGGTCTACCCCGTCCGCATCCGGATAACATATCTTCTGCTCCACGGTGAACA
This sequence comes from uncultured Bacteroidales bacterium, assembly GCA_937900465.1. Lineage (GTDB taxonomy): Bacteria > Bacteroidota > Bacteroidia > Bacteroidales > UBA932 > Cryptobacteroides. Next base: position 58,774 of record CALCEJ010000155.1, read on the forward strand.
CATCGCACCGGGCCCCGAGGATTTCGTATACTTCGCGGGCGGAGAGTTCTTCGAAAGACTTGATTTTTAGGGTTAGCATAGGCGGTCAGATTATCGTCAAGGAATGTCCGGTGGCGGGAAGGTATTTTTCCAGCAGGTCCCCGCTGCGGATTTTCACGAAGCAGGTCGCGGTGCCGTCAGTGCAGGCGAACCATTCGCCTTCTGCGATGGGCTTGTCCATAACAAGCTGGACGGGGGCGCATTCTGGAAGCACGGCGCTGAGGATGGTCGTCGCTCCTGCCTCCACTCCAGTCAGTTCGCGGAGCTTCTCCGAAGGGGCGAAAGATACGCGTGGGATGCCCCCGAGCGCGGCACAGAAATCCCGCGTCACAAAAGGCTTGTCGTCCGACGTGACATACAGCCAGAAGGCCGTCTGCTGCCGGTTGCATAGGAAAACGGTCTTTACTACCCTTACGCCTATCGCCGCAGAGATGTTCTCGCAGTCCTCCATCGTCAACCCCGGGTCCGTATCCACCCTCTCGAACGGAATCCCAAGCCTTGCAAAGGCGTTATAGATGGCTTCTTCCAGCGCCGACAGATACCCCGCCGGGGGATCTGCAATGGGTCTGCTTACTTTGAACATACTTATGATTGCTTTTTCTATACCTTTCGCATCTTCTGCCTCTGCCTCTGCCTCTGCCTCTGCCTCTGCCTCCGTCTCTGCCTCCGTCTCCGTCCCCGTCTCTGCCTCCGCAAAGTTAATCATTTTCCTCTCCTCGTGTCCCATCCCTTGCTCCCGGCCCGTTGCCCCTTCGCCCCGCCTCCGCACAAGGTCTGATTTCACGCCCGACACCTTGTGCGCTTTTTGTCCCCAGATACCCTTTTCCGCACAAGGTCCCCCGCCTATAATCAGACCTTGTGCAAAAAAGCCACCCCAGAAGGAGTGGCTAAAATAAACGAGAGGATATTACATTAAAGATTTGCCCCCCAGATATCTCTGTTAATAGTTACACCACTTTCATTCTTGGACTCCCAGCCAGCATTACACTCGTTGTAAAAGCGGTACTTAACGGTCTTTGTGCCATAAACGGAAGTGGCGAATTCGTAGTAAAAAATGTAGCCGTTATTGTCGGCATTCCTTTCTTGAATTGCGTTGGTATCCGGAGTTGATAGTCCATCCCACGTGACAAATTTAACCACGGAAGTCCCCGAACCCTGAGTTTGCCATATTGTCCATTGGCTATCGCTCATATATACATAGATCCTGTATGTGGTTTTCAAAGAGCTTTCGGTTGTATCAAAAGTAAAGTCGCGATAGAGCCAAACGGCATCTGAGGCAGACACATAAGTGCCGTTTTTGAATACTTGCAAACAAACGGGATCACCTGTTTTTGACCAGCTCAATGTCGGAAGAATACACCACTTTGTGGTGCCGTCAGAAAGGACGTTGAGTGTAAGGTAGGACTTGGTTTCATAGTTGATGGTAGAGCCGTCTGTTGCGAAGAAACGTGCTTCGTCGACCTTGTCGTCGTCGTTGAATACAAAGATATGACCGTCAACATCCACCGGCTTCATATTCTTAATTGTTCCTGCGGTGAAGGACTTTGCTGAAGTGGTGGACTTTGTTGCGATGTCATTGCTGTTGTCATCCTGAACGGACACGGTGAAGGTGGTCGTAGAGGCATCAACAGGAATATATGCAACGACAGTTCCGCGGGAGCCGAGGGAAATGCCAGAAACCGTCACGTCATTAACGTCTCCGTCAAAAACCACCTTGTTCGCAAACGTAGGCACATTCGTAAACGTTACCTTCAGGAGGGCGTTCTGATGGCTGAGGGTCACAGCGTTGTCGGATATGGTTCCGGACATCCTGATTGCATCGGCACCAAGTGCGCCGGCGAGGCTGGCGATTTCGGTGGGGAGAGCGGTGTCGCTGAAGTCTGCGGTATAAGGATATTTTACCTCAGCGGGGGTGCCGTTCATCGTTCCGGTATAGGTGAAGCGGGCGGACTGGCTTCCGCCGGTTTCGGCAGTGAACTGGTAGACATCGCCCGTGGTGGTCTTAACAGCGATAGCGTCGCCAGCAGTCCAGGTGAAGGTTCCGTCAGTGCTAGAGATTGCGGCTTTGGTGTCAGCGTCGACAAGGTCCGGGATGGACACGAAGAGTTCGTGAATGTCCGATCCGTTGGTGGCGGCGAGGTCATCATTGATGCTGGCCTCTTTTGCGCAGGAGGCAAGGGCTGCGACGGCAGCGAGAATGTAGATGTACTTTTTCATAATCGTTCCGATTTTAGTATTACCAATCCTCTTCGCTGCTGTCCCATCCAGAGACATTTCCTCCTCGTACGGTTCCTACGGATCCGTCCAGGAAATCCTTTTCGAAGCGAACCTCCGTCATCTCAGTGACGGGCGCGTCGTAGCTTTGTTTTTTGTCCATAGTGTTATAATTTTTAATTTGTATTTTCCTTTTCTCCGTCCCCCGCAGCTTTTCTCCGTCCCCGCAGCGGACTTTATCTTGCTGCTAATGATTTGGCTATCAAACGCCACAAATGCAACAAATGCCAAATCCTTGCAAATATAGCATTTTCTCCCAAAGATTATCCTTTTTTCTGAAAGAAAAAGCTCATCCCCCTTGATATTCACACCCTTAGCAGCAAGATAAAGACAATATAAACACAAAATGATAACACGATGAAAGAAAAAATGTTTTACACAGCTCCTGAGATGGAGCAAGTGGTGGTTAAAGCAGAGGTTAACTTCCTGACTAGCGGATCAGCTTCCGTAGAAACTCTTAATAAAGTCGACGGATCTTGGGACGAGGATTAACAGATTAAAGTGAGAACAACTATGAAGAAGTATTTGCTTATAGCTGCAGTCTGCCTTATTGCAGCGTCTTGTCAAAAAGAAGAAGGACAAGAACATAGGGGCTTGTCTCTTTCTGCTAGTCTTGAACAGACATCCAGCGTGACAAAGGCATCTCTTAATGACAGTCGCCAGACGCTTTGGGCTACGGGAGACGTCATTCGTGTCTACGTGGAGAACGATGCCGGTAACTGGCATACTAATGCCCCGTTCAATCTTACTTCCGGGGATGGAAAAACCAATGCGGTCTTTACCTGTGAAACTGATTACAGTTCCGGAAATAAGTGGAACGTAGGAGCCTTTTTCCCTTATTTTGAGCAAAGTGCAGGTAACGGAAGCAATATTAGCTCCGGCAATATGTATTTCTATCTTCCTGAGGGCTACTATGGCTACACTACCGGGAAAACATACCTGCCATTAATTGCCGATATGAGCGGAGGTTCCACGCAGCCTACAAGTATCTCCTTCAAGCACGTCGGCGGTGCTGTTGTCCTGAATCTCACAAATGTTCCTGGACCGGCACATTCAATAGGTATGACCGTTTCCGGCAAGAATGTATTTGGATGGCTTGGATCTGTGGCGGTGGGAGACGCCGGATCTGCTTCCGGAATCCTGACTGCATCCAGCGGCACGAATAGCACTGTTTGGCTGAATTTTGATGAAAACGGTTCCACGCCTCGCTCTTTCCAGTTCGTGTTCCCTGTCCCGACGATCAGTTCATCGTGCGACTATTCCTTCTCAATGTATGACAAGAACAACTTGAAGATTTGGAGCAAGACTGCATCAAGCCAGCCGGCTATAGGTCGTGCTGAGGCTTTGGTTATGCCGGATAAGGCAGTTTCTCCTGTCCCTCAGGAGATATATCTTGCCGGATATATCAATGGTGAAGATAAATATCCGACGTCCGGAAATGATCTCAAATTTGTGGATGGAACGCTGACCGTCAGTTTGACACAGGACAGTTATGTTTTATTGAATAACAATAGCGACAAAAGGTATTTGTTAAGCGCATACAGCGAATCAACAGACCCGGTAACATTCAGTGTAGATAATGAAAATTACGATTATAAACTGAAAGTCCCGAGTGGAACCAGGACATTTACTCTTACGTATAATTCTGATGGATCTATTACGCTTTCATACGTATAGTCACAGAGAGAAATTGTCTTACTCTTCGGCCATCCTTCGGGGTGGCCGTTTTTTTGCGGAGGGTGCGCCGGCGGTTTACGGAGGGTGCGCCGGCGGGTTGGGCCTTGCGGAATGTCAACGGGCAGTTCTGCGTGCGGCGAGTGAGAGATTTGCGGAAGGTCTGATCAAAGGTGACAGACCTTCCGCGGGGGAAAGGCCGTGGAGGTGTGTCTGGCCGATGGTGTTTGCGGAAGGTGTGCGGGATTTGAGCAGACCTTCCGCAAACGCATGCAGACCTTCCGCGGCGATGGAGGGTGACTCTCTGCGTGGTGGAACTCTTCGCGGCGATGGAGGGTGACTCTCTGCGTGGTGGAACTCTTCGCGGCGAAGCAGTGTCGCTCTCAGCGGGCCTCGTTCGCGGACAATTCTGCCGCCCAGGCCTCATCGACGAACACCGTATCGGCCCGGTCGATGTAGAGGATGCCGTCGAGGTGGTCGCACTCGTGCTGGAATATGATTGCGGTATAGCCCTCGACAGTTTCTCTCCGGGGGGTATGCCTGTATGGGTCCAGATAGGAAATGACGACCTTGCTGTAGCGGGGAACAAGGCCTCTCATCGGCGGAACGGAAAGACAGCCCTCGGGGCCGGAGGTGACCTCACCGAGACGTTCCTCTATATGGAGATTAAGATAGCACTCGAAGGGCTCTCCCGGCTTGTCGAACCTTTGGACCCAGGCGATTCTCCGCCCGATTCCGACCTGTGGCGCGGCTATTCCAACCCCGTCTTGGGAGGGGTGCCGTACGGTGTAAAGCATCCTTGCCGTGAGGGTTTTCAGGTCCTTCGACCGGAGCTCTGCGCGGCTGAGGTCCCTGGAGGGGGTCCGGAGAATCGCGCTGTCAAGGGAGATAACCGTAACGTAGAGGAGGGAGTCCTCCGAGGAACGGATGATCTGCCTTTCCGCCCTTGAAAAGCGGGGCGGGACAAGCCCCGCCACAACAAGTAGAATAGCAGGGAGTAAAAGCCAGAGAATTTTTCTCAAACGAGGGTTTCTTTATTACATCTGCAAAGGTACAAAAACACCTCAAAGTGAACAACATTGGGAAAAAATATTTATTTTTGTGGGCTAGATACAGTGTAACGAGACCACATTTATGAGTAGCACAAAAAGAGACCTGACGTTCCGGCAGCTGGTTGACCTTAGCTTTGGATTCTTCGGAGTCCAGATTGCTTATGCCCTCCAGAGCGCGAACATTAGCCGCATCTTCGCAACCCTCGGAGCTGACCCTCATCAGCTTTCCTTCTTCTGGATCCTTCCTCCCCTTATGGGAATGATAGTCCAGCCCCTTGTCGGAAAATTCTCCGACAGGACCTGGTGCAAGATGGGCCGCCGCAAGCCGTATCTTCTCATTGGAGCCCTCATCGCCGTACTGGTGATGATATTCCTCCCGAACGCAGGCTCGCTGCACTTCTCCACGAAGCTCTTCCTGGGCCTTAACATGGCTATGTGGTTCGGCCTTTTCTCGCTGATTTTCCTCGATACCTCTATCAATATGGCCATGCAGCCGTTCAAGATGATGGTTGGCGATATGGTAAACGAGAAGCAGAAAACCACCGCATACAGCATCCAGAGCTTCCTGTGCAACGCCGGTTCCCTGCTGGGATACCTGTTCCCGATTTTCTTCACCTGGATAGGAATAGCCAATACCGCCCCCGAAGGCGTTATCCCCGACAGCGTCATCTACAGTTTCTACACCGGCGCCGCAATCCTTATTCTCTGCGTCCTGTATACCTTCGTCCGTGTCAAGGAAATGCCTCCGAAGGAGTATGCTGAGTTCCACGACATCGACCTCGACGCCAAGAAGGAAGAGCCCAGGGAAGGCCTCCTTAAACTCCTCCTCAAGGCTCCGAACACCTTCTGGACAGTGGGTCTCGTGCAGTTCTTCTCATGGGCCGCGTTCCTTTATATGTGGACATACACCAATGGAGCAATCGCAAATAACGTCTGGGGTACGACCGATACCGCATCGGCCGGATACCAGGCCGCCGGAAACTGGGTGGGCGTGCTGTTCGCGGTACAGGCCGTCGGGTCGCTCATATGGGCAGCGGTCCTTCCCCGCTTCAAAAGCATTAGGACGGCTTACGTGGTGAGTCTCCTTATTGGCGCGGCGGGCTTTGCCTCCGTTGCATTCATACATAATCAGTTCGTCCTGTTCGGAAGCTTCCTCCTTATCGGAGCCGCGTGGGCCGCAATGCTTGCCCTGCCGTTCACGCTGCTTACCAACGCGCTTGAAGGCAGCCCGTATATGGGCTCCTATCTGGGTCTTTTCAACTGCACGATCTGCCTGCCCCAGATTGTTGCGGCGGCAACGGGCGGACTCGTCCTTTCGCTCCTGAAGACTCAGGGGGCGATGTTTATCGCGGCGGGCTGCTTCCTCGTGCTGGGAGCCCTCAGCGTGAGTCTCGTCAAAGTCAAAAACCGTGAAACCAATCAGAATAACCAATAACCAAATAACCCTTTTATGAAAAGAATTATCAGCGCATTTGCAGCACTGCTTCTCGCTGTATCAGTATTCGCCCAGGGCGGATACAAGGTCCAGGGAGTCGTGGTGGACGATTTCGGCCCCGTGATGGGCGCCTCCGTCCTGCAGGCTGGAACCCTCAACGGAGTCTCCACCGGTCTTGACGGTGACTTCGTCCTGACCGTACCGGACGGCGACACGATGATTGAAATCAGCTACATCGGCTATCAGACCCTGAGCTTCAAGGCCTCTGAGGTCCCCGCAACCGTAGTTCTCCGCGAAGATGCGGAGTTCCTTGACGACGTCGTCGTCATCGGTTACGGCTCCCAGTCCAAGAAGGAAGTCACCGGCTCCGTCGCATCACTGAAGGCGGACGACTTCAACAAGGGCGCAGTCGCTAACCCCATGGGCCTTCTCCAGGGTAAGGTCGCCGGCCTTAACATCATCAAGAACGGCGGTGATGACCCCGCACAGAACAGCTATAACGTCCAGCTCCGAGGCGTCGGCTCCCTCAGCGGTTCCACCGAACCCCTCTACGTCATCGACGGTGTTCCCGGCGGAAGCCTCTCTTCCGTCCAGCCTTCGGATATCGAGTCCATCGACATTCTCAAGGACGGTTCTGCCGCAGCTATTTACGGTACCCGTGCAAACGCGGGCGTTATCCTCATCACAACCCGCCGCGGCAACAAGGACGGCGCGTTCTCCGCTGACTATGCAGGCAACGTGAGCGTTGGTTTCATCACCAACGTTCCCCGCGTGCTGACAGCTCAGGAGTACCGCGACCTCGAGGTTGCAAAGGGCCTTGGAACAGACTACGGTGCAAACACCGACTGGATCAAGGAAATTTCCCGCAACCCCGTCTCCCACACGCATAACGTGTCCATCGCAGGAGGCACCAAGGACTTCAACTACCGCGCATCCGTGGGCTACCGCAACGTCCAGGGTGTTGCAAAGAAGTCAGACTTCGATGAGATCAACGGCCGTTTCGCCGCAGACCAGAAGGCGCTTAAGGGAAAACTCAGCATCTCCTACGACTTCTCCTGGCAGAGGGCGAACAAGAACTGGGCGAACTACGATGACTTCAACCAGGCCATCCGTTCGAATCCCACGATGCCCGTCAGGTCCGATGATCCCAAGTTCGAAAAGTACGGCGGCTACTACGAGAGTGACAACTTCTACACCCGTAACCCCGTCTCCGACATAGAACAGACTGAAAACCAGCAGAAGGACCAGAACGTGATCGGATCCGTCAGGGCGACCCTCGACATCATCCCCGGTCTCAAGTTCACGACCTTCTACAGCGTCCAGGACAATGTTACCTGGAACGGCAAATACCAGAACAGCACTCTGCGCGCCGTTACCGGCAAGGACGGTGTCGCCTCCCAGACCTACGGCTCCTATGTCCAGCAGGTTGTCGAGAATACCCTTAACTATATGGGCTCGACGGGAAAGCACAACTACCAGTTCCTCCTCGGACAGAGCTACCAGACTGACCTTACCCAGGGCTTCTACGCGATGAACTCCCTTTTCCCTCTTGACAGGCTTCTGTACAACAATATGGGGATGGGTGAAGGAAAGCTTTCCGGAAAGACCGATGACGCCAACATTACCTCTTATAAATATAAGGATAAGCTCGCATCCTTCTTCGTCCGCGGACTTTACAACTACGCAGGCAAGTACTTCCTGAGCGCCAGCGCCCGTCTGGAGGGTTCCTCCAAGTTCGGTTCCAAGGCAAGCAAACTCCTTGGACCCTGGGGTATTTTCCCTTCCATTTCCGCCAGCTGGAATATGACGGAGGAAGACTTTATGCAGGGTGTGACCTGGCTCGACGACCTGAAGATCCGTGCAGGTTACGGTGTTACCGGTAATATGCCCGGAGGACACTACCTCTATATGATGCTTGTGGGTCCCGGAAGCGACTATGTCTTCTCCGACGGCGAGTTCATCCTTCCCTGGGGTCCCCAGACGAACGTGAACGAGTTTATTCGCTGGGAGGAAAAGCACGAGACCAACGTGGGTGTTGACTTCTCCATCCTTGACGGCCGTATCACCGGTACCGTCGACGGATACTTCCGTAACACGACCAACCTCCTCTGGGAGTACGACGTTCCCCTTACCGGCGGCAACGTTTCCGCAAAGAAGTGGGATAACTACGGCCAGATTCACAACTACGGTATCGAGGCCAGCGTCAACGGAATCATCCTCAAGAGAAAGGACCTCGAATGGAACGCAGGCCTGAACTTCGCGTGGAACCGCAACCGCGTCGTCCGTATCACCGGCGAACAGTACGGTAACTACGATGCTGACGGAAACCTCATCGCTTCTTATATGAACACCGGTTACATCTCCTCCGGAGACGGTGAGACCGGAAACTACGTTATGAGGCTTGTCGAAGGGGAGGCTGTCGGTAACTTCTACGGTTACAAATTCATCGGAATCCAGTCCACAGGTGTCTCCGTGTTCGAATCTGCGACCGGCGGCCCTACGACCAGCCCCAACGATAACGACAAGCAGGTTCTCGGAAATGCATTCCCTCTGCTGACACTCGGCTTCAGCACCGGCCTTAGGTATAAGAACTTCGACGTTTCGATGAACTTCCGCGGTCAGATCGGAGGTCTCATCTTCAACGAAACCCGCTACTTCTACGAGAACACCCGCGGTACGGAGAACGTTCTCCTCTCCTCCTTCAGCGGAGAGGCTGAGAGGCTTACCCACTGGATTGACAATCCTTCCGCGACTAACGCTTCCCTGCGTTACTTCTCTGACTTCTACCTCGAGGATGCTTCCTACCTGAAACTGAATGACCTCACCATAGGTTGGACCCCCAAGATTACGGGAACCGTCGGCGAGTACATCCATAACCTCCGGGTTTACTTCAATGCCCAGAACCTGTTTACCATCACAGGCTATCAGGGTCACGATCCGTCAACTGTCTCGATGTCCGGCCTTGCTCCGGGCTTCGACGGCCGTTCCTACTATCCCACTCAGAGGACATTCAGCCTCGGTGTAAACCTCAACTTCTAATGATTAAAGGGATATGAAAAAGATATATACTATAGTTCTTGCAGTCCTTGGCCTTGGTGCAGTCGCCTGCACGGACCTTTCCCCGGAAGTCTACACCGACGTCCGTAAGGAGGACTATTTCCAGACTCCCTCCCAGTTCTCCACCCTCATCGCTAACGCTTATTCACAGCTTGCCGGCGAGTATGGATACGTCTACCGTGAAGGTTTCTGGAGTCTCCAGGAATACACCTCCGACGAGGTGATCGTCCCTACCCGCGGAACAGACTGGTTCGACGCAGGAGTTCCCCTCGCAATGCACCAGCACACCTGGGGCAGCAACACCCGCGACATCAACAACGGATGGAGCTTCGCTTACGGCGGTGTCACCAAGTGCAACACCGTTATCGACAACATCCACACCCTTATGGGCGATAATGAGGAGGAGTATTCCGCTGCTGCCAAGGCCGGTCTTGCCGAGGCAAAGATTCTCCGCGCCTTCTATCATCTTCTCGCGATGGACGTATATGGAAATGTCCATATCGATGACGGTGAGAGGGAAATCAAGCAGCTCAGCCGCAAGGAAGTCTTCGAGTGGATTGAGAATGAACTGAAGACCAACTTGGAATTGGTCGACGACGGGGTCCGTTACGGCTCTATGACCCGCCCCGTGGCTTATATGATCCTTGCAAAGATGTATCTTAACGCAGAGGTCTATACCGGAACGGCCCGCTGGGCTGACGCCGAAGAGTACTGCGACAAGATTATCGACGGCGAGTACTACAGCCTGAATGACAACTACTTCGATGCCTTCAGGACCAACAACACCTCGAACAAGGAAATCATTTTCCCCATCGTGTTCGACAAGGTCTATGCTAACGGAAATATGTTCCACCTCATCACCCAGCACTACGCTATGCGTGATGTCTTCAGTTTTACGACTGACTGCTGGAACGGTCCCTGCACCCTCGAATCCTTCTACAACAAGTACAAGGACGGCGACGTAAGGCGCAACCAGTGGTTCGTCGGCCCTGTCTATGACACCAAGACTGATTGGAACACCGTCGTGAACAACCGTTCCGCCTGGACCGGAAAGGAAGTGAAGTGGACCCACGCGGAATCTACTTTCCCCGTGATCATCACTGCTGCCGTCACCACGAAGGAAGATCCCACAGGAGCGAATTCCTGCGAAGGCGCCCGTTTCTTCAAGTTCGAATTCGAGAACGGAATAGCCCATCACGCAGACTCCGATTTCCCCATCTACCGCTACGCTGACGTCCTCCTTATGAAGGCGGAAGCCCGTATGAGGCAGGCGGGTGGCGCTGTGGATGACACAACGCTCGACCTTATCAACCAGGTCCATACCCGTGCAGGCCTTCCCGCCTATACCGCCGCGGAAGTCACTTATGACGAACTGTTGGATGAGCGCGGACGCGAACTCGCCTGGGAAGGACATCGCCGCGACGACCTTATCCGTTTCGGAAAATTCGGCGGAACCTGGGAGTTCAAGGAGGCAAGTGACAAGAATCACGAGCTGTTCCCCATCCCCGACTGGGTTCGCGACGGCGCTCCCGGCGTTTACACCCAGAACCCCGGTTATTGATCAGGATTAACTAAACCTAAATAGAAACAAACCATTAACTCAAACTACAAAACAATGAAAAGAATATCTGAATTAGCATTATTCCTTGCAGCACTGTTGTTTGCTGCATGTGGCGGTGGAGACGACAGCGATGATGGAGGTGGTTCCAGCAGCGGCTCCGGTAGTAATAGTACACTAACTACTTACAGTGCCGCACGCACACTTGCCTTCCCTGGTGCCGATGGTGGTGCCGGCAAAATTACCGGCGGAGCTGGTGGTAGCGTATATATCGTAAATAGTCTGGCTGACGATGGCACAGCAGGAACACTGCGCAATGCCCTTCAAAGCGGTAGCCGTACCATCGTATTTTCCGTTGGGGGACAGATTGACCTTAAGAGTAAGCTTGAGATAACGAACTCAAATATCACTATTGCCGGACAGACAGCTCCAGGTGAAGGTATTACCGTTGCGGGATATCCTGTCTATATCAGTGGTGACAATATTATTATACGCTTTATGCGCTTCCGCCTTGGCGACCAAAAC
>CALCEJ010000156.1 GCA_937900465.1 uncultured Bacteroidales bacterium
TTGACACCCAGAGCTCACAAAGTACATTGCCCCGGTGGACGAACTCAACCGCGACATCAAGCTCTGAGGCCCATTTAGCGGCACCGGTGCGCGGCCGGACCTTACCTCGCGTGCACAAAAAAAGCCGACCCCTCCGGGCCGGCTTTTTTCTTCCCAGTTGTGGAATTAGTTCTTAAGAGCGTCCTTGACAGCGTCCTTAGCGGCCTCTGCGCCAGCCTTGACAGCTTCCTTTGCAACTCCCTCAGCCTCTTCCTTAACAACGTCCTCAAGGGTTGCTTCCTTCTCGCAGCACTCCTTGTTCTCGCACTGCTCTGCTGCTGCAGGAGCCTCTTCAGCCTCTGCCTTCTTTGCGTTCTTGTTTCCGCAAGCAACTGCTGCAAAAGTCATTGCAACAACTGCGATGGTCATGAATACCTTCTTCATAGTAAAAAATTATTTAATGGTTTAAGTATAAGCCTATTTGGCGCAAATTTACAATCTTTCCTCCAAAAGACAATGATTTTTTTCAATATTTTGTTTCCGCGGGAGCCCGATCCCTATTTCCGGATGATTTCTATCTCGCCCCGAAGGCCCACTTTCAGAATCTGTGAAGCCTTTCCGGTAGACTCTGTATCAATTGACGGAGGCACCGTAAAATCCACCGCCGCCTTGATTTCATCGGCAATCGCGCTGAAACGAGCGGGCGATGGTTCGCCGGAGATATTGGCCGATGTCGACACGACAGGACGTCCCAGCTTTAGCGCGAGGTCCTTGCAGAACCCGCTCAGGGGGATGCGGATGCCTACGCTGCCGTCGGAGGCGACAGCGTTATGGGCCAGATGCCATTTGTCGCCGGCGGCTCCGCTCTCGCCTGCGATAGCCTCGGGATAGATTATCGTCATAGGCGAATCGTTCACCTCGACGAGATCGACCGCAATCGAAGGCACTGCCTTGACATATTTTGCGACCATATCCAGGTCGGAGGCAAGCAGCACCAGCGACTTGCTGTCATCGCGACGCTTGATGTCGTAGATTTTCTTTACGGCCTCGGGATTGGTGGCATCGCAGCCAAGACCCCAGATGGTGTCAGTGGGGTAGAGGATGGTTCCTCCGTCCCGAAGGACTTCCACTGCTTTTTTAAGTGCTTCTTCTCTTGTCATATCGGCCGCAAATTTAGGAATTATTCCTTATATTTGTGTCCTCGGGGTCTTGTCTCCGGGGAGTTTTTATGGCAACAGCAAAGACGAAGTCAGTCTGGTTCTGCACGAACTGCGGCAACGAGTATTCCAAGTGGATGGGGAAATGCCCCGCCTGCGGGGAATGGAATACTATGGTCGAAAAAGAAGTGGTGTCGGGGAAGAAGGCGCCCCTGTCACAGTCCGTTCCCGGAAGCGGCAACGTCCCCGTGAAACTCTCGGAGGTTTCTTCGTCTTCGGAAGACAGGATATCCACCGGAAGTTCGGAAATCGACCGTCTCCTCGGCGGCGGACTCGTCAAGGGCTCGCTGGTTCTGATGGGCGGAGAGCCGGGAATCGGCAAATCCACCCTTTCACTGCAGCTGCCTCTTCATTCTCCCTCGCTGAAAACGCTCTACGTCACGGGCGAGGAAAGCGTGCGCCAGGTCAAGATGAGGGCGGACCGTCTTGGCGGAGACTCATCAGGCATCTTCATCTACAGCGAAACACTGATGGACAACGTGCTTGAGAAGGCGCGTGAAATCGCGCCTGACCTCGTAATCGTCGATTCTGTCCAGACTATGTATTGCCAGGGGGTGGAATCCACCTCCGGTTCCGTCTCCCAGGTCAAGGAAGTCGCATCGTCGCTGCTCCGTTTCTCCAAGGAAAGCGGAATCCCGGTAATCCTCATCGGCCATATAACTAAGGAAGGGTCCATCGCGGGGCCCAAGGTGCTCGAGCACATCGTCGACGTCGTCCTTCAGTTCGAAGGCGAGAACCGCGGCTCCTACCGTATCCTTCGCGGCATCAAGAACCGTTTCGGGTCCACATCGGAACTCGCCGTGTTCGAAATGACCGGAAGCGGTCTCCGTGAAGTGGAGAACCCCTCCGAAATGCTCATCCCCCTCCACGAGGACGGGCTCAGCGGAACCGCTGTCAGCGCCATGCTGGACGGGACTCGTCCCTTCCTCTTCGAGGTCCAGGCTCTCGTCTCCTCCGCAGTCTACGGTACTGCCCAGCGAAGCGCCACCGGCTTCGACGTCCGGCGCCTCAATATGCTCCTTGCCGTGCTGGAACGCCGTGCAGGCTTCCGCCTGAGCCAGAAGGATGTTTTCCTGAACATGGCCGGCGGCCTCCGGGTAACGGACCCCTCCTGCGACCTTGCAGTCATAGCCGCAGTCCTTTCGTCTAACTTTGATTACGCAATTCCTTCGGACTTCTGTTTTGCCGGCGAGGTAGGCCTCAGCGGCGAAATCCGTCCCGTCTCCCAGGCGGAGCGCCGCGCCTCCGAAGCCGGCAGGCTGGGCTTCAAGAAGATATTCATCTCCTCCTTCTCCCGCCTTGACCATAAGCCCACAGGCATCGACATCGTCAAAGTCGCTGACATCCCCGCCCTCGTAAAGGCCCTGTTCAAGTAGTTCCGCCGCCGAAGAGCCGCGGGGCGGCGAGAGGGGGCGGCATATTTTACATTTCACGCCCCTTATCGGCTTCGCCGGTGAGGGCGGAGCGGAAAGCGTCCCAGTAGTTGAACAGGCGGATGTGGCAGAGGTCGAAGATGAAAAGACCGCCGGCGGAGGAGAGGCAGGTCGAGACGATATCCGGAATGATATCCTCACGGCCGCCGCGTTCGAAGCCTGCGCCGTTGCCGATGTCGGGACCGGCAGCGAAGGGGACGACGTCGCAAAGGCGCTGATGGCCCAGCCGCGAGAAGCCCTCCATCGTCCATTCACCCTCGCCGTGAATCGATTCGGCCGCCGTATATGCCCCAAGGAACATAAAGTCCAGAAGGTCCGCGAAGCCCGTAGCCTGATATTCCGGAGTGGCCCACGAGTAGGTGGGCTCATTGGCAGCGAGATCGTAAGAGGAACTTGTCCAGTTCACGCCTGAGCGGTAGTACTCCGAGAACCAGGCCCCGACATATACGCCGAATCGGATCCGGGGCGCGACGCAATGGACCTTCGAGGCGGCGCGGGCGACGAAGTCGTGGATTGTCTTACAGCGGAAAGTGAGCCAGGCACGCTGCTCAGGAGTAGGATCCCCCTCGAGGAACACCTGGCCGCGCTCAGTGAACACAGGCCAGTTTTCCGGTTCTGAGCCAAGGTACTCAGTGAAGGCCTTCTTGGCGCAGTCAGTGTAACCCGCATCAAGGGCATAGTCATCATACCTGCAGCGATCCATCACGATACCGTCGAGCCCCTTGTATGAAGCGAGGTCCCCAAGCATCGTAAGGAGAAACTCCTGCACCTCGGGATTCGCAGGATCGAGAAACCGGGCACCTATCGAGTAGCTGTCCTCTACCTGGTTCACGAGACCTCCGGGAGTGTTGTCAACAGTGACCCAGTCCCTGAGCTCCGGCCTTTCATAGACCATTCCGACCTCGGTCTCCCCTATCTTCCAGCCGCCCACCATCATATTCACACCCGCATTCACGCGAAGTCCTGCCTTGTGACCTTCCTCAATGAAAGCCTCAAGGTAGTCCCAGTCCGCCGTCCTGTCGATGAAGAACACCGAACTCCCGTTCCAGCGGGGCATCCTCGTAAGAGGAGGAACTACGCAGGAGCGGAAAAGAGCGTCTCCGCCCGTCGGGCGGACGTCCACGACGATATCCGTAAAGCCCATCCCGGCAATCCGCTCGCAGTCTGCGGCAATATTCTCACGGCTGTTGCCGTAGAACTGGAAGTTCGCGGGGGCGTCAATCCAGACATAGCTGGGATTCTCGATTTCTGTCTTTGATGAGCAGCCAGCAAGGAGTAAGGCCGAAAGGGCGATTGCTATGGACTTTTTCATATCTTACCTGTTTTTTGCCATATTTTAATCATAATGAAGCCGAAGAGGGCGCCGCCAAGATGGGCGAAATTCGCAACGCCCATCGAGTTTCCCGTAAGCCCTGCAAAAAGGTCAATCCCGAGAAAAATCAGGACCCACCACTTGGCAGAAAGGGTTACGGGAGGGAAAATCAGTGTCAGTTTCGAATCCGGATGGAGCACGGCAAAAGCGATTAAAAGACCGTAGATTGCGCCTGATGCCCCGACAACCGGGGTATTGATAAGGCTGTAGTACGACTGGATAGCCGCACGGCCCTCAGAAACGGCTGTGAGCATACTCGTTGCGGAGAGGAACATAACTCCGGTATGGACCAGAGCGGCGCCAAACCCGCAGACGAAATAGAAAAGAAGGAAGCGCTCCGTCCCAAGCTGCCTCTCGATGTACGACCCGAAAAACACCAGGGTGTACATATTCATAAAGAGATGGAAGAAGCCGGCGTGGACGAACATATGGGTCAGGGGCTGCCAGAAACGGAAGAACACCGACGCGGGATAGAACATTCCCAGCCACCGCACCACAAAGTCCTGGTCAATGCAGGACGCGATGAAGATTATTACGTTTATCAGGAGGAGGTTCTTCGTTACGACAGGCATAAACGAAAAGAATCCGCCCCTTTGGTCAAAAATGGACATATCAGAATCGTTTTTCCAGTTCCTCGAGGGTGAGGATGGATATTATTTTCTTTCCGGAAGGGGTATATTCCGGATTCTCGCTGGAGAGGAGGGCGTCGACAAGACGCGCAGCCTCCGCCTGCGAAGTCAGCTTTTCCCCGCCGGAAGCGCCCAGCACAGAGAAACGGATAGCCGTCTGCTGCTCCATCATCCCGGGAATCGAAGTATGGTTGTCGCTCAGCAGAAGAATCAGGTCGCGGACCATAACTTCAACCTTTCCAGGCTCTGCGGAATACCCTTCCGGAACGCCGCTTACAACCACCGTGTCCGTCCCGAACGGGTCAATCTCGAAGCCAAGGCTCCGGAGCATCTCCGCATTGTCATCAAAAAGGAGACGGGCCTGTACGCCCACATTCACCTGGACCGGGAACAGCGCCGTCTGGGAGGTATGACCCTCACCGCCGAGAAGGCCCAGGAAACGCTCGTAGAATATCCTCTCGCGAGCCCTTCGGACATTCACGACCATAACTCCCGAGGCCGATTTTGTCACTATGAACCGCCCGTCCAGTATCATAATCTGCGACGAGGGAAGCGTCTTTTCCTCGAACAGCGCGCCGTAATCCTCCCGCTTGTCCACGGCCGATGACGGAGCCCACGATGACCCGTAGCCACCGGCACCACCGCGGTCAGGACGTTCTCCAAAGCCATCACCGCCATAGCCGCTGCCGCCGCCGAGCCCGGCGAAGGGATCGTAATCAGGATCCACCCCCGCCGTAGGAACGCTGACGGGGTGATATTCCTCGAACCGCCCGCCGATTACCGGGATTTCCGATGTCGAAGGCGTGTCAAAGTCTATGTGGCCTCCGGCGGAGTTTTTCCCAAGGGCTTCACGGACGGCCGCAAAGACAATCTGGAACAGGACGCCCTCGTCGGAGAACTTGATTTCTGTCTTTGTCGGGTGGATGTTCACGTCGATGGACCCGGGATCCGCCTCGAGATAGAGAAAATATGACGGCGTGACGCCCTCCGGGATGAGGTTTTCGTAAGCTTTCATCACGGCCTTGTGGAGATATGGGCTGCGGAAGAAACGGCCGTTGACAAAGAAAAACTGGTTCCCGAGCGTTTTCTTCGCGCCTTCCGGACGGCCGGCAAAGCCGGAAATACGGACTATCGAGGTCTCAGCCTCAACGTCCACCACGTCCTCCGCAACAGCGCCTCCGAGAAGGTCCACTATCCTGAATTTCAGGGATTTCGCCTTCTTGAGAACGTGGACATCCTTTCCGTTGTGGATAAGGGTGAAGGCGATGTCCGGGCGGGTGAGGGCCACCCTTTGGAACTCCTCCACGATGTGGCGAAGTTCAACGGCGTCCGACTTCAGGAATTTCCGCCTCGCCGGGATGTTGTAGAACAGATTCCTTACGCTTACGGAAGTTCCCTCCGGGGCGGAGACTTCACGGGTTGCAAGGTGTTCTGAGGCGGCGAACTCCACCTGGACGGCGGTGTCGCTGCCGTGAGTGCGTGTCGTGAGGCTGACTTCCGAGACGGCGCATATGGACGCGAGGGCCTCTCCGCGGAATCCGAAAGTAAGGATGCGGGAAAGGTCTTCGGGGGTTTCGATTTTCGAGGTGGCGTGACGCTCGAAGCAAAGCACGGCGTCGTCCGGAGTCATCCCGGAGCCGTTGTCGATGACACGGATAAGCGTCCTTCCGGAGTCTTTGACTACGACGGTAATTTCGTCAGCGCCCGCATCGACCGCATTCTCCATAAGTTCCTTCACCACCGAACTGGGGCGCTGGACCACCTCTCCGGCAGCTATCATATCGGCGACATTACGGGGAAGAATCTTAAGTTCCATCTTCTCTACAGCAGGGAATAAAACTTCGTAATGTACACCAGGACGCCAACGATAAGAAGCAGCGTGATTAAGCTGATGATGGTCTGCGAGCGGCGGGCGGAGCTTCGGGTACGCTTGTAGTTTCCGTCGCGGAACGCTCCGCGGATGGAGCTTCCGGGGACGTAGCCTTCGCTCTGCCGCTCCTTGTCCATCGTGCCGTCAACCTCGCCGAACATAGCCTTCCGCTCCTCCTTCTCCGGATCATAATAGCGGGGACGGTAGTTGAAGACGCGATGTTCCGAATCGCCGAAAAAGCCGAAATTGAATCCTGCCATGGTGTGTTTTTTGCTTATCCTTGCAAAAATAATAAAGATTTTCGGAAGTATCAGCAAATTGAGTATCTTTGCATAGATTAAAATATCAGTTATTATGGCAGAAGAACCCCTCGAGAGAATAGAGCGCGAAGAGCGCGAAAGACGCGCGCGTCAGAAATCCCTGACGCCCTGGCTCATCGTCCTTGCGGCGATTGCAGTCACACTCGCCGGCGTCCTTGCATACGTATGGACCGGAAAGAAGGCCCTCGTCAGCGAACTTGAGGACGAGAAGGCTGAACTCTCTGAGCAGATGCTCGCCCTGCAGGCTGATTATGCGGACCTGAATTCCGAATATGAAAGCATCAACAGCCAGCTGGACACCTCCCGCGAGCAGGTTGCCCTCCTTATCGAAAGACTCCAGAAAACCGAAGCCACGAACCGCGCCCAGATCCGTAAATACGAAAAGGAACTGGGGACACTCCGTTCCATCATGCGGGGCTACATCGTCCAGATTGACTCGCTCAACACCCTGAACAAGCAGCTCACCGCTGATGCCGCCGCCGCCCGGAAGGAAGCCGCTGAGAGCCGCCGCGTGAGCGAAGACCTTTCCCGCCAGGTGGAGAACCTCTCCGGCCTGGCCGCAGCGGGTGCCGTCGTGAAAGGCCACGGGCTTGCCGTCGCCGCTTACAACAGCCACGACAAAGTGACCGACCGCTCCTCGCGTGCGACATACCTGATGGCGTCCGTCACCCTTTTGGAGAATGATTACGCAGAAAGAGGGCCTATGATGGTCTATCTCCGCGCCAAAGACCCTTCCGGGGTACTGCTTCTTAACAGCGCCTCGACCTCGTTCACCTTCGGCGGAGAGCCCCTTCAGGCATCGGCCTCCAGAGAGGTTGACTACGAAGGCTCGGAGGGTGATCTCAGCATCTACCTCAAGGACGTCGGAGAGTTCACAAAAGGCATCTACACCGTCGAGGCCTATACAGAAAAGGCCCTTCTCGGGAAGGTTGAACTTTACCTCCGTTAGGGTATGATCTATGTCCATATCCCCCTGTGCAAAAGTTTTTGCACGTACTGCGATTTCTACTCGGAAATAACCTCCAAGACGCGTGAGGACGCGTTCACAAAGGAGGTCTGCGCAGAAATCCTCCGCAGGAGGGGGGAGATGGACAGGACCCTTCATACCCTGTATTTCGGCGGCGGAACACCTTCGCTGCTGTCCCTTCAGAACCTCACGAGGATACTTCTTTCGCTTGAGGAAGCGGGTATGGGAGGCCCATATACTGAGTTTACGATGGAGGCGAATCCCGACGACATCGTCGCAATGGGCCCCGGATATATCCGGAGCCTCGCCTCGCTCGGGGTTAACCGCATTTCTGTCGGGGTCCAGTCGCTGGACGACGGGATGCTCCGCTGGATGAACCGCCGCCACGACGCAGCGGCCGCCGTCAAGGCTGTCGAAATCGTTCGGGAAGGCGGAATAGAAAATATCAGCATCGACCTGATTTTCGGGTTCTCGAACCTCTCCGATGAGGTTTGGGAAGACACCGTCCGAAAGGCTATAGACCTTCGTCCGGCCCATATCTCCTGCTACCAGCTTTCCGTTGAAGGCGGCAGTAAGCTTGCGGAAATGGTGGAGGACGGGCTGTACGAAGAGGCCTCGGACGAGGCCTGCCGGAGGCAGTACGACCACCTCGCTTCCGCGCTCTCCGCCGCGGGCTACGATCACTACGAAATCTCCAACTTCGCCCTCCCCGGCTTCCGTGCAAAGCACAACAGCGGGTACTGGGCCAGGCAGCCCTACGTGGGCCTTGGTCCATCGGCCCATTCCTTTACAGGAACTTCCCGAAAGTGGAATTCTCACCAGATCAGCGGCTATACCTCCACTTCCGAGGAGCTTTCAGACGAGGATATCCGCGTCGAAAGGATTATGCTGTCGCTCCGGACCGCGGACGGGATTGCGGAGAAGGATCTTCTCCCCCTTACGAGGAAAGGGGACGTCGACCGGCTGGTTTCGGAAGGCGCCCTCAAGCGCCGCGCCGCCAGAATCCGTATTCCGGAGGACCGCTTCTTTGTATCAGATGAAATTATCCGTGAATTAATATAGACATCGCTATGAGAAATAAATCATTTTTCTCCCTTCTTCTGGGTATTGCGGCAGGAACCGCAATCGGAATGCTTTATGCCCCTGACAAGGGCTCCGCAACACGCGCAAAAGTAAAAAAAGCCGCGACCGACAGCCTTGACGACATCAAGGAAACCCTCTCCGGCGCTGCGGAGGAGGCCCAGGAAAAAGCCACAGAAACGGCCCAGGAAACCCGTGAGGGCATTAAGACCATCCGTGAGATAATCGCAAAGAAGGGTGCTGAAATCAAGGAAGGCACCCGGAACATCCTTCTCTCCCAGCTCGAAAAACTCGAGGCTACCCTCAAGAAAGCTGACGAGGCTGAGGCTGGAGTGTCTTCCGATGAGGGTGTCGATGATCAGCAGCCCGGAGAAGATGAGTAATCCCGATCCTGTGAAGGGGCTTTCGGATGAGGCCCGCGAGTACCTTGACCTCCGTCTTGACGATGTGAAACTCCGCACCGTCCGGGGACTCTCCGTAGCTATGTCAAGGATTGTCACCACTATCGTGATCCTCAGCGTAGCATCGGCTCTTCTTCTCGTGCTCTCATTCGGACTTATCCTGCTTCTTGGCAAACTGATGAACGATTATGCTGTCGCAGCGCTCCTTGTCGCGGCGGTGCTTCTCGTCACGTTCGCCGTGCTTTTCCTCGCGAGGAAAAGCCTGTTCAAGAACACCTTCGTCCCTATGTTCGTAAAGATGTTTTTCCCGGAGGACTCCCGCAATGAAAAAAAGTGAAATCAGGTCCATATCCACTCTCGACGAGCTCGAGGCGGCGATCAGCGTGAATTCGCTGATGGCTGAATCGATGGGCCGCGCGCTTAAGGATTCCGTCACGGGCGGGAAAGCCCTGACGGGGGGGAACGCCGCTCTGGAAGGCTTCCGTCGCTCTGCTTTTAAGAGCGTACTCCCCTATCTCTTCCGTTTCGCCATCAAGGCAATCCTCAGAAGGAGGAAGATATGAGGTACATCATTCGCGCGCTGAAATACTTTATCCAGATCAGCTTCATCTTCGCTGCAATAATCGGCGTCCTGATGCTCGCCGGGTGGGTCTCCACTGACATCAACATCGCAATCCGCGGCGGCTGGCGCAGTGTTGGCTACATCGCCCTCATCTTCGCCGCCTTCTCCTGCCTCTACCCCCGCCTTGGCTACACCCGGCGCATTGTAGAGGTTCCGGAGCTTGGAGATGCCGCAGTGCCGGATGCCAGAGCGGGCGGCCAAGTGCCGGATGCAGGCGGCCATTATCTCGCCCTCATCGACGAAGCCTTCCGCTTCCGGGGGTATGAAAAGGCCACCCCAAACCGTACCGGCGAGGACCCCAACCGTGACTGCGAGAAGGATCCGGCCGGTGCGACCCGCTTTGTCGCCCGATATCGGCTCATCTCAAGGGTGAACCGCGCCGCCCGCCTCTGGGAGGACACCATCACCGTCCGTCGCGTCGCCGGCGGATACGAATTCGAAGGGCTAGCAAAGGACCTCGCCCGTGTCGTCTCCTCAGTCGAGCAGCGCCTCCGGGCATAAAGCCATCCCGCAAAGCGCAAAAAAGCACCGTGAGGCGGCGGAGGGAGAGGTGACGAGGGAAGTG
>CALCEJ010000157.1 GCA_937900465.1 uncultured Bacteroidales bacterium
GCCGTAGCTGCGGTCGGAAGTGTTGACGGTGATCTTCTCTCCCTGGTTGATGAAGAGCGGAACCATCACCTTTGCACCGGTCTCCAGGGTGACTTCCTTGAGAGCGCTGGTGGAAGCTGTGTTGCCCTTGACTGCGGGTTCGGCGTAGGTGACCTCAAGCTCGACATAGGTAGGGAGCTCGCAGGTGAGGCACCTCTCCTCAGGCTCGAGTACGAACATCATCTCCACATGCTGGCCTTCTTTCATGAGGTCGGCATTCTCGACCACCTCATGCGGGAGCGTGATCTGCTCGTAAGTCTCTTCGTGCATGAAGTTGAATCCGTCTTCGTCGCCATAAAGGCTCGGGGCCCCGACTCTGCGGAAATTTATTTTTCGGGACGGTACCCGAAAAACCAAATTCCCGCGACGTCCTTCCTTCATCACCTTCCGCACGAAGGACTTCCTCCACTACCGGAGTGACTATATCCCCTTCCCGGTCTATCTCGAAAAAGCCCTTCTTCCGCACCGTTTCGCGGCCGGCGACGGTCATAAGAGGAGAGAACTTACCGTAACCGGACTCGATTCCCTCCAACTCCTCCTCCTTAAGGGGAGCTCCGCTGTCGCCGATTATACAGCAGACGCCTTTGCAGACGGGATAATCGCAGGCGAAAAACTCCGTAAAAACCTCCTCGGACACGAGGATGTCTCCTATTCGTACTATGGTTCCGAAACGTTCGCTCACTGGTAGATATATTCGACGCGTCCGCCGGAGGAAACGGCAGACAGCACGATCTTGATTCTGTCGGATCCGATTGAGGCTATGTTTTCCTTATAGCGGGACAGGAGGTCCTTGCCGTCACCGTAGCGTCTTAAGATGAAGCCGAACATGCCTCCGGGGGTAGACATGGACCTTTCCATGCGGGAAAGCATCATGGACCTGAGCGCCGCGATATCTTCCGATGAGACCTTATCCGAAGGAGCGGAAGCAAGGACGTTCCGAAGGGCTGCCGCTGCTGCGGTAATATCGCCTTCTCCCTCGACTGAAATCCTTACCTCAAGCCTTTCCTCGGGGTATGTAACGAATCCTGCGGACACATCGACGGAAAAGTCCGTCCCGGGCATCGCCCTGACAATTCTCCTCCGGAGGAGTTCCATCGCCATTGGCACTGCAAAATTATTCACGGCCGAAAGAGGGAGTTCACCGCTGACAAGCACCTCCATACGATTCTGTCCGTCTCCGACAACGCGGGTGATGGTCCCGGAAAGAGGAGAATTACGGACAGACTTCCGCGGGGACTGGGACTTCGCAACCCGGAATTCTCCAAGCGACCTGGAAAGGACCCTCCGGAGATGGGCCTCGTCGAGGTCCCCGACAAAAACCAGCGTTGCATAGTTCATTCCTGAGAACTGCTGCTCGAAGAACGTCTCCGCCTTGACCTGGATGGACTGATCAAGGACGGACGGTTTTCTCCCCAGGGAATAGTTATAGCCGGGATACAGCCTTCTGTGGAGGATATCCTCCTCGCTTTCCCCGAGAACCTGCTGTCCCTTTCTGAAGAACTCGAATTCCTCCGCATCCAGCTGCCGGTGATTCGCAAGCGAAAGTAGCATCCTCATCAGCAGCGGGAGCTTTGCCGACGGAGCCGTCCCCCCGATAAGGGTATTGTTCATATTCACCCTCGCGTCCATCGTGATTCCGTGGACCGAGAGAAGGTCCCTGAAGTTCGGAGCGGGAAGTCCCGCAGCATCGTAGAGCCGGAACATATCCGCGATATAGCCGCCCTCGCCCTCGCGAAGACCCTGGACAGAAGTCAGTCCACGGCTGAAGAGCACGCCGTAATAGAAGCTTCTGCTGCCGGTCATCGGCTTAAAGATAACGCGAATCCCGTTCGAGAAGGTCCATATCTGACCGCCTGAGACCGGGTCCACGGCGGTGCTTTTTATCTTCATCCTCGAGGCTTCGCCGGAAAGCGCAAGCGTATCCCCGCGACGCCACGTATAATCCGTATCATCTTCCTCCCCATACCGTCCTACAGAATAGTCCAGATTATAGCGGAACAGGACATCGTTCCACTCGAGGGAATCCCCCTGTGCCAAATCCAGATTCAGATGGGACAGACCTTCCCCAAGGAGCCCGGAGGCAAATGAGTTCATCAGCGCCGCGGAAAGGGAATCCGAAACGTTCTTCCGGGTAAGGAGGCGGTAGTATTCACTGACAGGGGCAAGGTTTGCTCCGTAAATGTAGTTGTTCTCCGCAAGGGTTGAATAATCCTTCACGCGTCTTGTGGCAGCTTTCGCTTCCGGGGCCATCACGGTTTTCGCATCCCTGAGTTCCTCCTCCCCTATCGTCCCGGCGGACATACGCCCAAGGGTCCCTGCTATCACTTCAACAGCTTTTCCGGCCTCATCAGGGGATGTCACGGCCCTGACGGTATACATCTCATCTTCCGGAGAGACATCTCCCGTCCGGTGTGAGAATTCGACACTGCCCGGAGACACCCCGGCCTTTCTGAAGTTCTTCTCCAGGCGATGCTTAAGAACGGTCAGGAACTGGTCACCGAGAATCTCGCTGACAAGCGACTGGGCGGAATCCATATAGTCGTGGGGGACTCGCGGCGCACTGTATGAAACAGAGGCCCACGCGGGGCCGCCTGTCCGCCTCACTGATATCTCAGGAGCGGAAAACTGGGTCCACGGCCCATCGTAATTCTCCGGCGTGTAAGGCGACCGGTAAGGGACCATCATAGAGAAGACATCCATCCTTTTCTTTATCTCCCCGCTGTCGAAATCGCCGGCGATTATCACCGCCTCGTGGTAAGGGGAATAGGCCGCAATCTTGAACGCTTCAAGGAGTGTCGAGTCCACCACAGCCTGATTGTACATCGGGATCCTGTCGAAGTTATAGACCCTTGCAGGACCGCTCAGGCGGCTGAATCCACCTCTTCTCGGGCCAATACCGTTCCGGATGAAGAAGCCGCAGTCAGCCTCCGGGGCGGCGGCGTCCGTTATTACAGTTACATCCGCGAATCCCTTGTCTCCCGAGCCCTTTATCATATAGTAGGTATAGCCGCAGCGGAGCGTGCCTTTTGTGATGCCGGCGTCCACGGGGAGGGACGGGATATCACGCGCTGGCACGGTTGTTGAGAAAAATATCCCTGCAACCAAAGCAAGGAGGTATTTTGAGAATACCCTCATATAAAAACCTTCTTCCGGGTACAAAAATAAAACAAATATTGCTATTTTTGCAATTCGAAACTAAAGTTAAAAGGATATGAAACGATTATTTGGAGCAATTGCGGTTCTCTTTGCCACCGCTTCCATCGCCTCCGCACAGGATTACAACACCGCAGTGGAGGCCCACAACAACGCAGCCGCCACTTCCGACAAGACAGAAATCCTCGGATACCTCAGGGAAGCACTCTCAATCGCTGAAGCCTGCGAAGAGGAAGAAGCAGTCCTTCTTGCTGAAACCTGCCGCGACGAAATAGTTTCCACCCTTATCTCCCTTGCGAAGGAAAAGTTCAATGACGGTGATTTCGACGCCGCCCGCGGAGTTCTTGACGAGACCGTCACCGTCGCCAAGGAATACAACAGGGAAGACATCATAGAGGAGGCTGAAGAGCTTGTCGCCCTCAGCTACAAGCAGCAGGGACTCTCCCTTCTGAAGGCAAAGCAGTCCGCAGAGGCAGCAGGATACCTCCAGAAGTATGTTGCCACCGTCCCCGAAGACGCTCAGGCTAACCTCCTGCTCGGACAGGCCCTCGCCGGATCAGGAAAGGT
This sequence comes from uncultured Bacteroidales bacterium, assembly GCA_937900465.1. Lineage (GTDB taxonomy): Bacteria > Bacteroidota > Bacteroidia > Bacteroidales > UBA932 > Cryptobacteroides. Next base: position 3,760 of record CALCEJ010000157.1, read on the forward strand.
TGACGAGGCCGTGACCTATCTCGAGGTCGCCGCTCAGGACGAGGCCCAGGCAAAGGCTGCCACAGGCCTTCTTTCCAACCTCTTCCTCAAGAAGGGACAGGCCGCGATCAAGGCCAAGAAGGTCACCGAGGCTGTCGAACTCCTCGAAAAGGCAAACGAATACAACGAGAATGCTAACGCCTACTACCTCCTCGGCACCGCTTATACCGGAGCAGGCAAGAAGGCCCAGGCTGTCGAAGCCTACAAGAAGTTCCTCGAACTCAAGCCCGGCGACTCCAAGGCTGTGGATATCCGCTACACCATCGCTGTTACCGCACAGCAGCTCGGCGACAAGGCTACTGCAATCGAGTACTACTCGATGCTTGACGGCACCAAGTACGCTGAAACCGCAAAGGCCCAGCTCGGTCAGCTTAAAAAGTAAAAGGATTACCCTTCCTTTACAGTCATCTCACAACGGTGGCAATCGAATTCCAGACGGAACCGGTTGCCGCCGTTGGTTATGTACAGAGGGGAAGGTGTTTCGCCTCTGTCCTGCTTCGGGCAAAGGCCCATTTCATTCCTCAGGCAATAACGCGTATGCATATACTCGACGGGACGTGAGCGTTCAACCGTCTCCGCGCCAAGGCTACGGTAAATACTCTCCGAGACAGTATTTGTGACATTATCCTTATAGGTAAGGGTTTTGGAGGCTTCCGGATGGCCTTCACGTCCGGGACTGAGCGGAACAGCCCGCACAGGCTCCCCGGAAAGCATCTGTTCGAGTTCGCGCCTCAAGGCATTGAGGGCCCCTATAGGGAAGAACGGCACGGACTGTCCGGACTCGATACCGGAGACGCTGAATAAATAATGACCGGAATGCTTTGATATCTGATTCCGGACAGTCCGGAGCAGGGCGTCCGGATCCTTTGCCGCCTCCTTTGCCACGGCGGAGGCCTTCGCCCTGCGGCCATCCTCCGAAACGGCTTCAAGGGATATCTCTCCGGGGGCCATTTTCACTGTCACGGATACCGGGATATATCGTTTGGGGAGGTTACTCTCCATCGACTTTTCAAATGCCATATCTGTATTCCGGTACAGGGTCATCCCCTTCCGTAGGCCTTCGATGGGAGAATCCGTATGGACCTTGTTTCCGGAGACAACGTCAGCGCGGAATCCGGTGAGGCCGTCCTTCTTGTATGAGAGGCCGTCGCCGTTATGCAGGGTGATGCCGCCCGTAAGGTCTGCCGTGACTTCATTTCCGCGCACGGAGGCGACTGTCCCTATGGGCTCTCCGGCCCATCCCGGCGCGTCCATCGACGACCACTCCCCTTTTCCGCCGTCGAGGCAGAACTCCGAATATCCGCGGTTGAAGGATTTCTGAAGATCAGGGGCGAAGCCTTCCCCGGGGTGTCCGAAGGATGCGCGGCGGAACTCGTCCGGATATGCATTTACTATCGCGTCAAGGGCGTCTGAATAAGCCCTGACGACGTTTCTTACATAGGATATGCTCTTTAAGCGTCCTTCTATCTTGAAGGAATCCACTCCTGCACGGGCAAGGTCTTCGAGCCTTTCAATCAGGTTCAGATCCTTCATAGACAGCGCGGCAACGCCATTTTTCAGCAGACGTCCTCCCTCGTCCCTGACGTCCCAGGGGCTTCTGCACGCCTGGATACACGCTCCCCTGTTCGCGCTCCTCCCGGACAGTCTCTCCGACAGATAGCACTGTCCATTGAAGCACACGCACATCGCCCCGTGCACGAAAAACTCTATCTCCACTCCCGCCGCGGGGGACAGTGTATCCCCCGTACGGTACGCTCCTTCGGAGCTATCCTTCCCAAGCAAGCTTGGGCCCCTTGAAGGGTTGGATAATGGGGTCCCCGAAAATCCTGGGATTTTTGGGGTATCGCGGCCGAGGGCGGCCATGCCGTCGGGGGATACACTGTCCCCCGTGGCAAGCGATGCACTTATTGAGCGGACCTCGTCGAGGGAGAGATGGCGGTCGAGGACGATGCGGCCACAGCCGAGGTCACGGAAGAAGCGGGCGCGGGAGGCGTCACGGATGGAGCACTGCGTGGAAGCGTGGACCGTAATACCTTCGTCCCGGCACATACGGATGACGGCGAGATCCTGGGCGATGACAGCATCGACACCTGCGGATTTGAGATTTTGGACCAGCTGCTTCGCCGCAGGGAGTTCCTCATCGAAAAGGAGGGTGTTGACGGTAGCGAAGATGCGGGCGCCGAAGCGATGGGCATATGAGCAGAGGTCCGCGATATCCCCGACGGGATTGCCGGCATCCTGACGGGCTCCGAACGACGGTCCGGCGATATAGACGGCGTCAGCGCCGCAGTCGATTGCCGCTATGCCGATTTCCGCCGTTCTCGCCGGCGCCATAAGTTCGAGCGTCCGCATAAGCCTACCTGCTTCCTCCGCCGAAGCCGCCGCCGGAGAAGCCTCCACCGCCTCCGAAGGACGAATGGCCTCCGGTTCCGGATACGCTTCCGGCACGGTTGACCGCGTTCATAAACGCCTTGGTACTCATACTGTTAGCCCAGTTGATGGTATAGATGAACGTGTGAGAATCCATACCGGTTTCCTTCGCAAGCTCGTCAAAGGCGCCGGGGTATAGTTTTTCGAACTGCTTCGCGACTTTATCCGCGATGCCGAACAGCTGGGCGTAAACGAGATAATCCTTCCACAGGCTCACTTCGCCGGAACCCCTTTCGCCGGAGAGGGTGAAGTCCTTTAGGAAATTCTTGAATTCGATAAGATGGGTTGCCTCCTTCGCTCCGGTTTCAGTAGTCTTGTCCGGGCGGAGGAAATATCCCTTGTCCCGGTACCAGGCCTTCCCCGCCTTCATCGCCCTGTCTGGCCAGGCGGTAACCTTCTTGTAGTTCTTCGTGGACCATTTCTCGAACTCGTTCTTTTCGAGGAGGAGGTTGTCTCCGGAGGCGAGACGGGCCATATCGTAGAGGTCCTGCTCCTCCGAGGCGGCGGATATCGTCTCTTCGAGGAACTTCAGGTTCATACGTTTGTCGGATTTCGGATCCTTCTCCGGCTTGACCTTGCCTTCCATTATCCAACGGAGGAAGAATGCGCCGATAAGGTTGTTCGCCGAAGTTCCAAATCCCAGCTTAGCCCCCTTCAAGAGGGTGTAATAAGCGGCAAAGAGATTCTTTTCAAGGGGGATATCCCGGTACCAGCCGGTGATTTTCGACCTGCCGTAGATGGACTTGTTGTACTTGTAGCCGAGCGCCGCCGCGACGACTGCCCATATCATAAAGAGGATTCCGCCACCGAAAAGAAGAAGCATAATGACGGCGAAAGCTGTGGGCATCCCGTCGTCCTCGCCGTATTCACTGCCTTCGAGGGCTTTGTCGAGGAGGTTCTGGAACGGCCCGCCCTTTTCAACCGCAGGACAGAACATCCCTTTCTCGAACTTTACTAGCGCGATAAGTTTGCTCGAGCGGGAGAATTCCTCCGAGGATTCGGCGATGACCTTCCCGTCCCGGACATTGATTTCGCCGTAGAACCCGAAGGCCCATACGCGAGTATTGTCGTATGTCCATTCCGGCATATCGAACGCCGGCACAATAGTGACTTTTGCGTGCTTCGGGCGGGCGACGAGGCCGGGATTGACGAACATAAAATTGAATCCGTCAGCGTCATCATAGGCCTGTACGAGGCCGGTGACACGATACCTTGTCGTCCATTTATGGGGCCCATATTCCCCCAGCCCCCAGCAGAGCTCTACGCCGTCCCTTTTCCGGACGATGCCGCACTTTCCGGCCTTCCACCGGCGCGACTCATCGACGTCCCAGCTGTCGCCGAGACTCCGGAAAGACTCGCCGCCCTCCGTGACGGAGAGGTCTTCCACCGTCATAGGCCCGAGATTTTCAACAGGGATATACCATTCCGTTCCGTCAACGACAGTGACGTCCCAATTCTGCGTAATCCACGCAGAGCCGTCCTGCCCCAGTTCGACAAGGATGTCAATGTCGCGGATTTCCTGGGCCCATACGGCTACAGACAGGAAAACTGCGGCGATTATGGCTGCTATGCGCCTCATACTAGATGGCAGGATAATCTTTCTTCGTAACGTCGTCCGCAAGGTATTCCCTCTTCTGGAAGCCCAGCAGGCCTGCTACTGCGGAGACGGGGAAGGAACGGACCTCGCGGTTGAAAGTAGTTACCGTATCGTTGAAGGTCATACGGGAGATACGGACATTCTCCTCATACTCCTTGATGCTCTTCATTGTATCCTGATAGTTCTGGCTGGCCTTCAGGTCCGGATAAGCCTCAGCGACGGCGATGAGTTTCGCCCCAATCTCGCCGAGAACCTTTTCGTTAGCGTCGATGTCCCGAGGAGTCGGGCTCGGGGAGGAAGTGATCTTCCTCTCTTTCACGATCTTCTCGAGGGTTTCCGCCTCATAGGAGGAGTACTCCCGGGTCAGCTTGACAAGCGCCTGGAGCGCGTCGAAACGGCTGATTTGCTGGACGTTGATTTGTTTGAGAGCATTGTTGCAGAATTCATCGCTTTTGACAAGCTTGTTCTGGACAGAGACCACCCACAGAAGAATGAGGGCGACGATAACGATAACAATAATCCAAGTCATAGCTTTTCCTATTAATTGTTTCACAAATATCAGCATTTTGTCTGAATTATTGCTTATTTTTGTGAGGAAATCCGAAAGAATAAGTTGGTATTTTTTCGGACATTAATGATGAAAAGAAAAGTATTCGTCATCGTGACCGCCGGCGGAAGCGGCGTCCGGATGGGCGCGGCGCTCCCCAAGCAGTTCCTCTCCCTGGACGGCCGCCTCATACTTGAGAGGACGGTCTACCGTTTCAGCGAGGCTCTTCCAGGGGCGGAAATAATAACCGTTCTGCCCAGGGACCAGGTCTCCTGGTGGAGGAATTACTGCAAGAGTCACGACGTCAACGTCCCCCAGACGATAGTGGAAGGCGGCTTTACCCGCTATCACTCCGTTAAGAATGCCCTGTCACACGTTCCGGACGGGGCCATCGTCGCCGTCCACGACGGAGTTCGTCCCTTTGTCACTGCCCCTCTGATCAGGTCCATGGCTGCCATTGCGGAGGATTCTCCGGCCGTAATCCCTGTCCTTCCGGTCACTGATACGCTGAAGGTTCTCGAAAGGACACCGGAGGGACTCCGCGAAACTGATGAAACCGCAGACCGTTCCCGCATCTTCTCCGTCCAGACTCCGCAGTTCTTCCACAGCGAAGCCCTCAAGGCTGCATATGACGCTGTCCCCTATGAGGCATCCCTGACAGATGACAGCTCCGTCGCGCGGAGAAATGGAGTACCCCTCACCTTCACTGAAGGCGAGAGGTACAACATAAAGATTACAACACCTGAGGATATGGACCTCGGGGTTCTTATTCTTCGGAATTTTTCTTCTTAGAGGCGTCTCCGGACCTCTTGAAATCCTTGACCCAAACCTGGCGCTCGATGGGCTGATCCAGCGAAATCATCGTATCCGTAGACTGGATGTAAGGTATCTTCTGCATAGTATTCAGCAGAACATCCATAAGGTGATCGTTGTCAAGGCAGTACATCTTCGCGAGGATGGCGTATTTGCCGGTCACGAAGTGGCACTCGACTATCTCCGGGATGTTCTTGAGGTTGATTATGACCTCCGGATACTTGGTGGATTCTGACAGGGAAATGCTCACGAATGCGCAGACATTCAGACCCAACGCCTGGGGTTTTACGAGAAGGCGGGAGCCGGTAATGACGCCGGCCTGCTCAAGGCGTTTCACTCTCTGGTGGATTGCTGCGCCGGAGACTCCGCATTCGCGGGCAATCTCCAGGAACGGCATCCTGGCGTTCTTTACAAGGAGCGCAAGAATCATCTGGTCTGTCCTGTCGATGTTGTGGTAAGTTGCCATAGGCTATTTCTTTGAAGCTGCGATTATTTTTCTGCAATCCTCGAGGGTAAGGGATGTAACATCCTGACCCTTCGGAATCCTGTAATTATTCTTTCCGGACTTTATGTACGGACCGTATCTTCCCTTGAGGACCTTGATGTCGCCGAAATCCAGAACCGCTTCAGGCGCGGGATTCGCCTCGATGAGGGTCTTGCACTCCTCGAGTGTGATCGTCAGGGGATCCATATTCTTGGGAATACCGATGTTGCGCACCCCGTAGCGGAGGTATGGGCCGAATCTTCCCTTGTTGGCAATGACGTCCACACCGTCAATCTCCCCTACCCTCCGGGGAAGGGCGAAGAGTTTGAGCGCTTCTTCGAGGGTGACATTTTCAATCAGCTGCCCGTTTCCGAGGGAGGCGTACTGGCGACCGTCACCCTCTCCCTTCTGGACATAGGCGCCGAACTTTCCGAAAGAGGCGATAATCTTGTCTCCGTCAGGGGCGATTCCTATCTCCCTTGTCGTGTGACCTACACGCGCTCCTCCGAGTACTGCCTGGATCTTTTCGTGGAAAGGCCCGTAGAAACTCGCAATCGAGCTGTTCCAGGGCTTTTCGCCCTCCGCGATCATATCGAAGTCCTTCTCCACGTTGGCCGTGAAGTCGTAATCTACAATTTCCGGGAAGTTCCCTTCCAGGAAATCCGTAACTATCATTCCGATCTCCTGGGGGAGGAGTTTCCCTCTCTCAGCGCCAACCGTTTCCGTTTTGACCGCCTCCGTGATTTTCCCGGAGCGCAGGGTGAAGTTTGTAACCTGTTCCTTCCGCCCCTCCTTGTCTCCGCGGACAAGATAGCCGCGACCGGTCGTAAGGACTGTGATAGTAGGGGCGTAAGTCGAGGGACGGCCAATCCCGAGCTCTTCCAGCTTCTTTACCAGCATGGGCTCAGAATAGCGCGGGGGAGCCTGGGTGAATTTGCACTGGGCGGTGATTCCCTTTTCGTCCATAGAGTCTCCGACGTGGAGTTCCGGAAGGATTACCTCACGGCCGTCGTCCGTGTCGTCGTCCCTTCCTTCCATATAGACTTTCATAAAGCCGTCGAAGACCATCTGCTGGGCGTTGACGACATAGAGGTATTCTGACTTGTCGCTACGGATACGGATAGTGGTCGCAAGAAGCCTGCTCTCTGACATCTGGGAGGCGACAGTGCGCTTCCAGATAAGCTCATAAAGCTTTTTCTCCTGGGCGGTGTCGCCGGCGGAGCTCTTCTTGCGTGACTTCTTGCCCGTTAAATTCCCGGATTCGTTCTTGCAAATGG
>CALCEJ010000158.1 GCA_937900465.1 uncultured Bacteroidales bacterium
CTTTGACAATGCGTCCCCCGCATTCCGCGTACGCGCGTGCGCGCGGGTCTACCCCTCCAGCAAGGGGCGGATTCTCTCCTGCTGAGGTGTCGTGTAAAGTCGTTCCGAGTAGGACTCCCCGTTTGGCAGCCTGAAGCGTAACGTAGGGATGGTCTTGGCATAGAACAGGACCTTGTCCACACTCATGCCAATACCCTTCTCCCTTATAGTCCTTTCCAGCTCCTTGTAGACTTTATAGGCGACAAAGCAGATGCAGATATGGGCCTCGATGCGCTTCTCGGTGAAGTGGAACATAGGCCTCATTTCCAGGTTGGATTTCCCTATGCGGAACGCCCTTTCGACCACCCAGAGCCCGTGGTATTGTTTGATGACTTCGTCCGGGTTGAGGGACGTGTTGGTGATATATCCTTTCACCCCATCCCAACGGGCATCCTCTACTATCTTTTCGTAGTTGATGCTTACGGTGATGTCCTTGCTGATGTCCAGGAACTTGTTATATCCCCGCTTGTTCACCTTATCCTTGGTCAAGGTACCCTTGGCATAGGCCTTCTGGAGCCTTTCGACGCCTTTTTCGCGATTGTGGGCGTTCTTCTTGGCCCGGGCTTCGGAGTAGCTTACAATCAGCCGCTGACCGGCTTTCTTTTCGTATTCTTCGCAGTGGCCGTCCACGCGGTCGATGCTCAGCAGCCATTCCTTTACCTTCGGAGACTCGCTCCGGATGCGCGCGCCCAGGATATACTGATAACCAGCCGACTCAAGCAGTTCGACATTCTTCTCGCTCATCAAGCCGGAGTCTGCAACCACGATAAAGTCTGTCAGGTTGAAGCGCTGGACGAAGTCGTCGATGATGGGTATCATCGTGTATCCCTCATACTGCTTGCCATTGAAGATGGAATACGACAGCGGATAGCCGTCCTCGCTGACCAGTAGGCCCAGAACAATCTGCGACTCGGCCGTCTTGCCATCCTTGGAGTACCCGTCCTGGCGCAACTCATCGGCAGGATCCGGGGCCGACTCGAAGTACAATGTGGTGACATCGTAGAACACCAGACCGATTCGACCGCCGAGCACATCCATCGTGTGAGCCACGCTGATCTGCTGGATCTTCTCCCGCTGGGTACTGTGCAGCTTGTCCATGTAGCGATATATCTTGTGGAGCTGGATGTCTTCATCGAAGTAAGACTTCAGGTACTCCACGGTCGCCACTTTGCTCATCGGCTGGCACACACGGGCAATGGCCAGATGCCGGAGAATATCGTCTTCGATCTCGTTGAACCCGATGCGGTCATATATGCGGTTAAGGATGGCCTGAGGGGCATCCAGTGTCGTCCGTTCTACGCGGGAAAGGGTGTCCTTCACATCGGCAATAGCCTGCTCAACCGCCGCTGCTTCCGCCTGCTCCTCGCGCCACTTCTCCTCGAAGTCAATCCGCTGCTGCCCGCCGTAGAGTGCAATCCATTCCTTTCCCTCGTTGTACATCCGCTGTATCTCCACGGGGTCGGCAGATGAGCCAAGATGGTGAACCTCCTTGAAGGTCCTGCCATTCTTGAAGACCACCGACACGCTGGTAGTGCCACTACGGTTGCGTTTCTTGCGGACGAACATACCCCAAATATAGCGATTTTTGGGGCTTGCGTCACCCACGTCACCAGACCCGTTTTTGGATGGACTGACTATCAATTAGTTACAAAATGGGCCTGGGGAGGGTGTCAAAGTCAGGAAATAGATAAACCATCC
>CALCEJ010000159.1 GCA_937900465.1 uncultured Bacteroidales bacterium
AGATTGTCGCCCTGGGCCGGTTCCCCGACACGCTGGAAGGGATCCGTTCCCTGAACCCGTACCGGAGAGATCAGGTCCATGATGCCCCCGCTTATGGATTTTGCTGACAGGATGCACTCTGACCCCGCATATTCTGACTACATTTTCGTCGTCGCTGCGGCCCCGTCAAGGACCTTGGATGACTATAAGGAGTTCGTTGAGGGCCGGGAAGAATATGTAAAAGTCCTTTTCAACGAGACATATGCCGCGCTTCATCACGCGCAATCCGCCGTCATCAACTCCGGAACGGCATCCCTTGAGGCTGCGCTCATTGGAACGCCCCAGGTTGTAGCTTACAGGATGTCCTCCATCACATATTCCCTTATGAAGGGCCTTATAAAAGTGAAGTTTATCTCTCTGGCTAACCTCATAATCGGCAGGTCCGCATTCAAGGAACTGCTTCAATTCTATGTGCGGGGAGAGAATCTTGCTGATGAGACCCGGCGTATCCTTGAGGATAAGGCATATAGGGAGAAGATGCTTTCAGACTACTGCGAGATACGTTCCCTGCTCGGGGGCAGGGGAGCCTCCGCCGCGGTGGCGAAATCTATGGTGGAGAGTTACCGGGAGATGACCGAAAGATCCGTATAGCCGTCTATACCCGTAACGATTCCCATATCTGTGAACTGCCACATCTTCCAGCCCTGGAAACGGGGTTTCCGGTCATTGTAACGCGCAATCCACATTGGATAATTTGAGGTAATCTCCCTTGAAAGGATATTGAGGGCGAATTTGTCGGAAGTATAGACAATGGGCCTGACTCCGTAATAATCTTCGACAATCCCCAGCCATATCAGGGCTTTCTCATTGAGAGCTTTACGGGTACAGCCGGTATGCATTGTCTCTATATCAAGTACGGGTGGCAGGTCGCTGGAGCGGAGACTGACCTGGGAAATGAAGTTATTCGCCTGGACCTCTGGATCCTTCGAGCTCCTGAAAAAGTGATAGGCGGCCCGGACATAGCCCCTTTTGCCGGCCTCAACCCAGTATTCGCGGAATTTCCCGTCGATTGAGCTCTCACCTTCGGTCGCCTTGATAATGACGGCGCTTACGGGACGGATGGTCACATTGCCTTCAATGCTCCTGACCGTACGTCCGCTGCGGTCAGTTACAATCTTAAGGGAATCCCACTCAATCCTGCCATTATAATGAGAGATATCGATAGCGAGGGAGGTTGCTCCTTCCGGAACTCTTGCACCATTGTCAACGGGGACATTCTTTCTTATCCAGGGCGGCAGTACAATCAGGGCGAGGACAAAAAAGAGAGCTCCAAGCACGTACCACGGGCTCACGACACGTACTTTTTGCTTCTTTTTGCCACGTAACTTTTTTGTTACCGTCTGAATCTTTTTTGTTTTACTCACTATTAATCAAATAGTTACTCAACATATAAAAGAAGACCCTTCAAATACTCGCCTTCCGGGTGATAAATGTTGACCGCGTGGTCGCCGGGCTGGTTGAGACGGTCCAGGATTCTCACTTTCCGCCCGGTTGCGGCAGCAGCGGAAAAGACCGCAAGGGAGAAAGCTTCCTTATCGACAACCTGGGAACAACTGAATGTAAAGACAAACCCACCTCTGGCGACTTTGGAAATAGCGGCAGTACTTAGTCTCTGGTAAGCGCGGAGCGCGTTACGGAGAGCACCGCGATGCTTTGCAAATGCCGGGGGGTCGACAATGATAAGGTCAAACTTTCCTTCGGGAATAACCTTAAGATACTCGATCGCATCATCGCATATACTTGTATGACGGGAAGGATCAGCACCGGAAAGAGCAACGTTCCTGTCGACCATTTCCATTGCCTTCCTGGAGCTGTCGACTGAGGTCACGCTCTTTGCGCCATTGTCTAATGCATAAATAGAGAAGCCTCCGGTATAGCAAAAGAGATTCAATACATTATGTCCCGCCGCAATGCGCCCGACTTTTTCGCGGTTCTCCCTCTGGTCAAGGAAGAATCCGGTCTTCTGTCCTTCCGTCCAGTTTACGAGGAACTTATGCCCGTTCTCCAGCACGACCGTATCGCCGTCCTCAAATCCATCTGCTTTGTAGAGATATCCGTCCTGAAGGTCAAGACCGGCCTTGTAGGGTGCGGTCCCGGAACTTTTGTCATAGACCGCTTTAAGCGACGGCCCATATACTTCTTTCAGCGCATCTGCTATACGGTGACGGTCCCGGAACATTCCGGCGGAATGGGCCTGAAGGACGCAGACGCCGTCGTACCAGTCGATAACAAGACCGGGAAGGTTGTCTCCTTCTCCGTGGACAAGGCGATAGCAGTTCGTACCGGGATTTCCGTGAAGTCCTACAGAGATACGCATCTCGAGGGCCCGACGAAGCATTTCCGTATAGAAACCATCCGACGGGGCCTCAGGGCCGAAGCAAAGGATACGGACGGTAATAGACCCGATCTGGTAATGACCGGAGGCTATCATCTCACCGTCGGAAGTCCATACGCCGACGAGGTCACCTTCCTTGGGGGTGCCTTCAATTTTTGCGACTGAGCCGGAAAAAACCCAGGGGTGGAAACGGCGTATCGACTCCTCGCGTCCACGCCGGAGAATTACTTTATCCATTGTTGCTTTGTTCCTGTTGCTGCTGCTGGAGCTCCGGATGAAGTTCCTCGAATGAAAGGGGATGCTTTTCGCTGCCAAGGAGCCTCAGGTACATCTCACGACAAACCCAGGCATCTGTGGCCGCATATTTCTGCTGAGAAACGGAAAGGCTTTCAGCCTCCCAGTTTGAAAGCTGCTGGGCCTTCGAAATCTTGATTCCAAGGATGATTGCAGCCATCTTCTTGACACCTTTGTCCCGAATACCGTACTCCCAGCCTATTTTCTGCAGGTCAACGAACGACTGGGGCTGGAATCCGGCATATTTTTGGAGACCTCTGACATCATCCTGGATAGCGGCCCCGACCTTGGTAATTGACGGGTTTGCAAGGATGGCGGCAAGGCGGCGGGGAAACTTCCCCATTTTCTTAATCCGGAAAAGGAAAGCCTGATCGCCGGAAGAAAGCTGCAGGAGGGATGTCCCGTATGAGGGCTGGTCCGGGGAGAAAGTAGGACGGCTCTCCGTATCGAATCCTATCAGTTTCTGTTTCTTCAGGTACGATACCGCCTTCCCGAACTCTTCACCAAGACTCTCGATCACGTGGATCTCTCCCGGAAACGAGGCGAGAGGGAGAGAGCCTATTTCTTCCGCACTAATCGCTATTTTGAACATAATTCCGGTAGTAGTCTTCCCCTAGTTCCACGTAAAGGAAACTGCCCGACGATTCGACGCTTTCGTACGTCTTCATTACGGGGTAGGATATATTGTGCGTGAAAAGATTGTTCTTACGGAGAATATCGTAGCAGGAACGGGTCAGGGCGCTGATTTCATCTATGAAGACGAACTCCGGCGCAAGGATTCTCGAAAACATAAGGTCATCCTCCAGAATGTTCATACGGATTTTTTCGACTTCTCCACGGAGAGCATCAAGATCCGCATCATATGAGTCTACAAGAACCGCATCGAGCTTAGCATCAGGACGATGAGCGTGGAAGCGGCGGAGGAAATCCCTGAAGCCGGCTCCGTCGAATCGGCCGGACGGGGGTGCGATGACAGAGAAAGTAACGTCATCCTCCGGACGCCTTTCCCAAATAGATTCCCACACCTGGAAATCCTTCACGACAGGACTGGTCCATACTCCGATATCCGTCTTGCCCATTGAGAACGCCCTGTCAATCATAGCGTTGCAGGGATCTACGATGAGGGGATTGCCCCCCGCAATACGGATAAGGGTATCAACGTCGAACATGCCGTATTCCGAACAAAGCGAAGAAGACAGCACCAAGACCTTTGAACGGGGCTTGACAAGCTTTGTCCTGTCGTTAAACTCGCTGTAATAGCAGAGGCTGTCCAAGGCGAAAAGGCTGTTCAGGACAGTTATCTCCCGAAGGGAGTCTGTGATGAACGATTCATCTGTGAATACCGTATAAGGTGCATTGTATGTATCTATGAGAAGGTCAACGGTCTCTCCGGCGAAGTCCGGAAGTCCGTCGTGACGGGAAAGACCGTCGATATTGTCAACGTCATCGACAGTAAGGAAGCGGTTGCCAAGGATCCGACACTGTTCCCTTGAGCCGATTACGGCGATGGACCCGTATTTGCCTATGCTGCCGTATGACTTGACAAGGGAAAAGGTGCCGGAAGTATCGGCCGCAATCTGTTTGACGATTTCCGCCGGTTCGCGCCCTATTGTTTCCTGCCTCTTGCAGGAGAAAGGCAGAAGGAAGCTCAGAAGTGCCGCGGAAAAGATAAATAATCTTTCTCTAGAGTTCATGTCGCAAATTTAGCAAAAACCATCGAATATTGTAATATTTAGGAAAAGTTCCTATTTTTGTGTGAATGGACGAAGACAAACATCTACACAATATGAGAACTAACAGAATTATCGCCGCCGCAGCTCTCGCGCTTTGCTGCGTATCGCTTGCCGCACAGCCCGGAGCTGATGCCCCGAAGACTGAGGATTTTACTTTCACCACAGTCAAGGAGAATCCCATTACGTCCGTCAAGAACCAGTATCGTAGCGGCACCTGCTGGTGCTTCTCCGCCCTTTCCTTCCTTGAGTCGGAGATTATCAAGGACAAGAAAATAACTGACGAATCCCTCTATCCGGATCTGTCAGAGATGTTCGTTGTCCGCTATGCATATCACGACAGGGCAGTAAAGTATGTCCGCCTGAACGGTCATCTTAATTTCGCTGCAGGAAGCGGCTTCGGTGACGTCCTTGAGGTTATCCGCAACTACGGTATAGCATCCCAGGATGCTTATTCCGGTATGAACTACGGAACGGACCTCCCCGTCCAGGGCGAACTTGATGCCGTCCTCCGCGGATATGTCCAGGCCGTTGTCAAGAACCCCAACCGCCAGCTCACTCCCGTATGGCTCAAAGGCTTCGACGGTATCCTTGACGCATATCTGGGCGAAGTCCCCGAGACTTTCACCGCAGAGGGAAAGACTGTTTCCCCTGAGCAATACAGGGATGCCCTTGGAATCAATCCCGATGACTATGTGAACATCTCCTCCTACACCCATCATCCTTTCTGGACCCAATTCGTAATCGAGGTTGAAGACAACTGGCGCTGGAGTCCCTGCTGGAACCTCCCTTTGGATGACTTCATGAGGGTTATTGACAACGCTGTCGAAAACGGTTATACGGTACTCTGGGGCGGTGATGTATCCGAGGTCGGATTCACACGCGACGGTCTTGCTATCCTTGTTGACACTACCGTAAAGGCGACCTCCGGATCTGACGAGGAGCGCTGGGTGGGCAAGGCTGAAGATGACGCCCCCGCACCCAAGAAGGAGTGGAAGGAACTCGAAGTCACCCAGGAGTCCCGTCAGGATATGTTTGACCGCAAGCTCTCCACCGACGACCACGGCATGCACCTTTACGGTACCGCCAAGGACCAGAACGGCACCAAGTATTACCTTATCAAGAATTCCTGGGGCGAATCCGGAAAGTATGAAGGAATCTGGTATATGTCTGAGAACTTCGTAAAAGCCAAGACCCTTAACTTCGTCGTCAACAAGAAGGCTCTTCCCAAGGACATAGCAAAGAAGATCGGCGTTAAATAATGGCGTCACTGACTTCGCACATACCTAATACAATCACCTCCTTGAACCTCGTCTCGGGGGTTCTGGGGGTGATTTTTTCTTTAAGGGGAAATCTCCAGGCCGGTTTTGTATGTATGCTTGCCGCCGGCGTTTTCGATTTTTGCGACGGACTCGCCGCAAGACTCCTGAAGGCCTATTCAGACATTGGCAAGGAACTGGATTCGCTATGCGACCTGGTAAGCTTCGGGGTACTTCCCTCGCTTATGCTGCTCCAGGCCTCAAAGATTTCCGGCGGAGAGGGGATTGTTCCATATTTTGCAATTATCCTCGCCGTATGCTCCGCCCTGAGACTTGCAAAATTCAATATTGACCCCCGTCAAAGTACAGATTTCATAGGGATGCCCACTCCTTCAGGGGCCATCCTTGCCGCTTCAGCGGCCTGCTTTCTGGAGTATCCCGCTTGGGTATTCCCGGTCCTTGCGCTCCTCCTCGGACTACTCGAGGTATCCGAGATACCTTTCTTTGGAATGAAAATCGCGAAAGGGCATAAACTCCTCGATTCAAAAAGAATAGTTTTCCTCGCGGCCGCAGCCGCAGGAATCGTAGTCACCATTATCCTGAAGGCCCATTTCTCACTGGCCTTCCTTATTATTTTCGGATCTTATATCCTGATTAACCTCTTCTCCTTAGTACTGAAAAGATGATCCGCCGACGAACTCTCTCAGCAGAGATGTCGAAGGGATTTCCTTGTCCGGAACCGGAATGAAGTAATGGATGAATTTCAGAAGGCGGTGAGCCTCACTGTATTCGGGGCAGTTTTGGGGAACGCTCCGAAGGATGGGCTCCGCGTGATTTTTAAGGACGGCGAACTCGATAAGATACGCTGAGTTGAACATAACGTCAGCGGTTTCCTGGTAGGGATAAATCCACTTTTCCTCAGCGTCACAGACGTTGGGCCAGTTGGAGATGGACTCGCGGGCGGTGAAAGCTCCCTTGTTGTAATCACGTACGATGCGGCGAAGCAGGCGGTTGTCGCTCGTTGGAATACCGTTATGATTGTCGAGAAGAATACCCGTGAGGGTATTGATAAAGATCTTGAACTTCGAATCTTCCGGAATCTCCGACGTAAGGTCCGGATTAAGGGCGTGGATACCTTCGACAAGGAGGATACAGTCCTTTTCCAGTTTAATTTTCTTGCCGTTGTATTCGCGAAGGCCCGTAACAAAGTTATACTCAGGGACAGACACTTCCTCTCCGGAGATAAGTTTCATTATATCTCTTTCCATCAGGTCGTGGTCAACGGTATCGAAGTTGTCAAAGTCAAAACTGCCGTCGGGGAAGCGTGGCGTGTCGAGACGGTTGACGAAATAGTCGTCAGTCGATATGGACATGGGCTTAAGGCCACAAGCCTTGAGCTGAGTGGAAAGACGCTTGCAGAAAGTGGTCTTGCCTGAGCTGGACGGGCCTGTGATAAGGACGACCTTGGTCGGGTTCTCCCCGCGATAGCGGCGGTCGATCTCCTCCGCAATCTGGACTATCTTCTTTTCCTGGAGCGCCTCAGCCACCTGTATGAGTTCACTGGCTTGTCCGCTGAGGATTGCATCATTCACGTCACCTACTGTATTAAGATGCATTATCCTATTCCACCTCAAGTTTTCCTTGAACATCTCGTATGTACGGGGCTGGTCTTGGAAGGGGACAAGTTCCGAAGGGTTGTGACGGGAAGGCAGGCGGAGGAGGATTCCATCGTGATAGGGCATCAGGCCCCATACTTTAAGGTATCCGGTCGAAGGAACAAGCTTTCCGTAGTAGTAGTCCGGAGTATCTCCAAGGGTGTAATAGTCCGTGTAAGCCTCGCCGCTTGAGGAGAGGAGCCTGACTTTGTCAGAATAGCCGTAGCGGCGGAATTCCTTGATTGCACGGTCCGTCTGGACATCGTAGCGGTGGAAGGGAAGATCTTTCTCCACAAGGGTTCTCATCGCATCTTCCAGCAGTTTCAGGTCCTCCGCGGTTATATCCGTTCCGTCCGCTTTCCGAAGGTGACAGAAATAGCCTCCGGAGATAGGATGCTCCATATAGAGCTGACTGTCCGGGAACAGGTCCACCGCGGCTTTGTACAGGAGGAAACACATCGAACGGAAATACACACGCATACCGCTCGATTCGCGAACGTCCATAAACTCTATATCCTTGTTCTGATAGACCTTGAACTTAAGTCCCTGCGAAACATTGTTCACCTTTGCGGAGACGATAGGATAGGGGCGTTCGAATTCGAAGTCCTCAAGCATCTGGGAAAGGGATGTTCCTTCGGGATATTTCCTGGATGTACCGGTGTTTTTGCAATAGACCTGAAGCATAGGGGCTGGGATGGCTTAGATTGTGTCCAGATGGTCGAAAATGCGGGCGCGGACCTCTTCTATTGACCCGACTCCGTCAATTTCATTATACTTTCCTTTTGCCTTGTAATAATCTACAAGGGGTTCTGTCTTTTTATGATAAGTCTCGATACGGTTGGCGACAATCTCCGGCGAAGCATCGTCAGCACGGCCTTCAATTGCAGCACGATGGGCGATCCTCTCGCCAATGAGCGAGTCCGGGATCATAATCGAGACTACCGAGGTAACAGCCTCACCGCGCCTCTCAAGCATTTTATCAAGGGCTTCGGCCTGGGCTATCGTACGGGGGAAACCGTCGAGGAGGAATCCGTCAACGTCTTTCGTTGCGCCAAACTTGGCTTCAATCATTCCCTCGACGACTTCGTCAGGAACGAGATTACCGGCCTCAATAAGGGATTTGGCCTGGAGTCCAAGAGGGGTCCCGGCTGCGATCTCGCTACGGAGAAGTTCTCCCGTGGAGAGGTGGCAGAGGCGGTATTTTTCCTTCATCGAAGTTGCCTGGGTGCCTTTTCCTGCTCCGGGAGGGCCAAATAAAATAAAGAATTTCATAGTGCTATTCTATTACGTAGATGTCCTTGAGATTGCGTCCGAGCTCATCATAATCGAGACCAAAGCCCACAATGAAACGGTTCGGGATTTCAAGGGCGACATAGTCAATGGGGACATTCTGCTTGTAAACATCCTTTTTAAGGAGCATCGTGCAGATCTTTACCTGCGCGGCACCCAGTGAAAGGAGTTTTTTCTTCAGCTCGACGATAGTTGTACCGGTATCTACGATATCCTCGACGATTACGACGCGGCGCCCTGTGATATCTCCGCTGATGCCCATAACCTCACGCACGTTGCCGGTCGATGACGTACCCTCATAGGAAGAGAGCTTGATGGATTTGAACTCTGCGTTGAAATCGAGTCTTTTCATCAGTTCTCCGCAGAACATGATAGCGCCCGTGAGGACACATACGAAGACCGGAATATCCTCAGAATCCTTAAAGTCACGGTTGATTTTTACGGCGAGACCGTCAATTGCGGCAGATACATCCGCATAGGGGATGAAAGGGACAAATTTTTTGTCGTGAAGCTGAAGTGCCATTTCTAAAAAATTTGCTTACAAAAATAGGCAAAAAAAACATAAAACGGTAAAAAACATAAAAAAAATCCCGGTCCATCCGTTTGTCCATCGACCATTTCCAAAATACAAACCTCACAGGCAGTAACTTAGCCGGTATGAAAACATTTTATCTGTTGATATCCTTTGCATCGCTGCTTCTTGGAGACGGCGGGGACGAAGTCACAAAGGCCGCGCTCTACCTTAGCGGTGCAGATTCCGAGGAAGCCGTCACGGAAGAGTTCCAGGAAAGGCTGGAATACTTTCTTGACAGGCCGGTCGGGATCAATACCTCATCAAGATCACGCCTCCTGTCCTCCGGTCTCTTCTCCCACTTCCAGGTCGCAGCAATAGAAGATTACCGGAGCCGTCACGGCGATATTCTGTCTCTAACTGAGCTTTCGTTCATAGAAGGTTTCCCGAAAGAAGCCGTAGATGCCCTTGGCCCATTTCTCTCTTTCGAGCCGTCCCTTTCCGGAGGAGACAGCCTCCGAATCCGCCAGACGATACTGGGGAGGGCAACGCTGAAAGGGTGGAAGGGGAAATACCGGATTTCATACGGAGACGCCCTGTCAGGAGGGTTGTCAATGAAAGGGGGATGGGCCCCGGGGGAGTTTTCGTATACTTCAAATGCAGTATGGGCCCACCGGAAAGGGAAGGTTATCATCGGGGATTATAACGCAAAGTTCGGTCAGGGACTATTGTTATGGACCGGATTCCGTCTGACGGGGTATCCTGCGCCGAAGGCTTTCAGGCTTAACGGCAGCGGTATTTCACCCCTTTCCGGCGCAACGCCGTCGCTTAGGGGAATAGCAACTGACTACAGCCGGGGCAGATGGGTGTTCACCGGAATGGGCGGCAAGGAAGTGAGAGGCGCCTCGGCGGGTTACTTCTTCAGAAACGGCGAGGTCTCGGTTCAGGGAATAACGGGGCGGAACAGAGGTGTTTCTGCAAGCGGAGGATGGACCCTGGGGGGCGGGGCGGATCTATTCGGGGAGGCGGGATTCAATGGGGAATGGGCCGGTACCGGCGGAGCATTGATTCCGCTTACGTCAAGAATCGGGATAGCTGCAGTTGCAAGGGCGCTTCCATCCGGGTTTACGGGAAAAAAGAATGGGGAATATGGTGTGGCCGCCGGGGGATGGGCCCATTCGGAGGGATATATCAATTCTCAAAGGATCTGGGAGGTGAGCGCGACGGTGGATGTCGCTGCGCTGCCGGTTCCGGAGAAAGATATTGGACGGAAGCAGATCAAGACGTATGTGACAGGTGCCTGGCGTTTCGGTAAGGGATGGTGTGTCTCCGGAAGGTATTACGACAGATACAGGAATTACGGACAGGGAAGGACGGATGTGAGGGCGGAAATAGGGTGGAACGGAGATGTATTTACGGCGAAATCCCGGCTGAACGCAGTTATTGTTGACTCTAAGGCTGGACTTTTGGCGTATGCTGAAGGCGGGGCGAAGGGGGAGAAGGGATGGGCATATATCAGGGCTACGCTTTTCAAAACGCCTTCGTATGCGGAGCGGATATACTGTTATGAGAGGGATGCGCCGGGTAATTTCAACGTCCCGGCGTACTATGGGGAAGGTGTATCACTCTCCGCCACAGGCGCGCTGAAGATGAAGTTCGAAAAGGGGAGGAAGGCGTATCTGTATCTCCGTGGCTTCGTAACAAGAAAAAAGCCGCAGGATTGTTCCTACGGCCTTTATGTCCAGTTTAACCTCACTATCTGACGCGGAGTCTCTGACCTTCCCGTATCATATCGCTTTTGAGGTTGTTCAGTTTCTTTAGCTTGGCAACAGTTGTATGATGCTTTTTCGCGATGGAACCAAGGTTGTCGCCGCGTTTAACCTTGTAGTACTGGGGCGAGCCGGTCGCAGGGGAGCTGGCGCTTTGCTGTGCGGCCGGACGGCGGTCCACATCGACACTGCCGGCAGAGAATATTTCATCCGACTTGTGGGCATAAATGGCATCTTCCTTTTCAAGGAAAGCGGAGCTGAATTCGAAGGGAAGGCGGAGGACCATCTCGCCCTGCGCGCCGGGGACGATGTCCTTGTAGTACTGGGGATTAAGGTCGCGAAGATCTTCCATCGGGATTCCGAGCACTTCGCTGATCTGACGGAAATGGAGGTTCCTGTGGATGCTGAATGTGTCTATATGGGCAGGAATATTGACTGCTGCGGCTTCAAGACCGTACTCGCGGGCGTAGTTCATCGCATACATCGCTCCGACCATTGCAGGGACGTAACCTCTCGTTTCCCGGGGCAGGTACTGGTAGATGGACCAGAAATCGCAGCTCCCGCCTGCGCGGCGGATAGCTTTGTTGACATTTCCGGAACCGCAGTTATAGGATGAGATCACAAGGTTCCAGTCGCCGAACACCCTGTAGGCATCGCGAAGATAGCGGGCTGCGGCGTCTGCTGACTTGTAGGGATCACGGCGCTCATCGATATAAGAGTCTATCTTAAGGCCATAGTTGAGGGCTGTGTGATACATAAACTGCCACATTCCGGTTGCCCCTACGGGAGAGACCGCCACAGGATTCAGCGCGGACTCGATAATGGCAAGATACTTCAGCTCGACAGGAAGTCCGTAACGGAGGAAGCTTTCCTCGAAGATGGGCATATAATAATTAGCAAGGCCCATCAGCTGGCACATCCTTACCGGCATCTTCTCCGAATAAAGAATCATATAGTTCTTCACCGTCTCGTTGTAGGGAAGCGTGATGAAGGAATTCATCTTCTGGAGCCTTTCCACCAGAACGCTGTCGGGGACTGAAGTGTTGAATTTCACACTGTCCATATTGTATCCGGTTCCCTCACGGTTCTCACGGGCCTGTCTCTGGAGGTACCATACGCTGAGAAGACTGTCCGTCGATGCCTGGTAATCCGAAGGGGACGACATTGCGAAGGAACTCTTGTTCTCGTTTTCGTCATTCGGGCCTTCCACCATATTGAACAGGCTGTCACGCTGTTTTATCTCGCCACGGAGGCGGAGGATTTCCCCTCGCGCATCGTCGAGACGGGAGCGTAGCTGCTGATTCTCCATCTTCAGCTGCCTCCGGGTCTTGAGGGGGGTAGCCGCACTTGCACCTGTCAGGAGCACAAGAAGAGCGGCTGCGGAAAAAAGTATCCTTTTCATCTAGAATGTAAGCGATAAAGTGACTCCCATCGAAGGAGTGAATGCATAGTCGGTAGTGACGACGGCAGGGCCCATACGCATCGAGATGTCATCATTGACCTCGAAATCAGTCATATAGGCGAAGACGTTCGCGTCCATTACCTGGAGGAAATACATAACTGCCGTGAAAAGGATCGAATAATCCCTGTAGCGGCGGAATACATCCCTGTAGTAGAGCGCGTTCTCAGCGGATATCGGGGGTGTCTCGACGGTAGGATCTTCGCTGGTCGCCTGGTCGTATATCCATTTGTAGCGCTCGTAGTTGCGTCTGTTGTCGAAATAGTATTTTACTCCGCCGGCAATGCCCCCGATATAAATGGGGACCTTCCAGTATTCGCCGTTGTAAATCTGGCCAAGCCCGGGAAGAAGGATGGAGTAGATCGTAGACTTCGCCGGGTCCGGATGGCGGGTGGACTCGAAGCAGTAAACGCCGTCCATAAGCGTTCCCCAATAGACCAGCCCGGCTGCCGCATATGAAAGCGTACGCGCCCTTTTGAAAGATTCATCGCCGGTCTCGTGCCATTTCTGGTTGAAATAAACTCCGCCTCCGATTCCGGCGCCTATTCCGCCGTAGATGATGGGGAGTTTCCAGTAATCGCGGTTGTAGATCTGTTCACCGCCGATCACGACCGTCGAGCCCATAAACATTGTCTTGAGCTTAGCGTGACGCTTGTGAGTAAGGCCTCCGGCAAACTCTCTCATACTGAAAAAGGACGAGGAGTCCGTTTGCTCGACTTCCGTCGAATCAGCGTAGTTCTGGGTGAACGCATCGCGCTTGAATTGGGCCCATACGCTGACGGACGCCCCTAAAAGGAGCGAAAGAACCGTCAGTATGAACACTTTTAAGCGGGACATAGTCATTACTGTTCTATTGCACGGAGGAATTTCTCCATCTGCTCGTCACTGTCGAACTTGATGGTCATTGTACCTTTTCCCTTGCTGTCCCTTCTCAGGGAGATATTCTCCCCGAAGTAACGGCCTACGTTTTCAAGGAGCCTGTAATACATATCAGGAAGCTCCTGAGTCTCCTTCTCGGGCTTTTCAGCCTTGCTGCCAAGGGCTTTGATCTTATCCTCGAGCTGACGGACGGAGAGTCCGTTACGGACGATAAGGTCGCAGAGGGTTTCCTGCAGCTGACTGTCTTCAAGACCGAGGAGAACCTTTGCATGGCCCACATTGATAAGGCCCACCTTGAGGTCGTGCTGGACCTTTGCAGGGAGACGGAGGAGGCGAAGCTGGTTCGCAACGGAAGCGCGTTTCTTCCCGACTCTCTCAGCCATTCTCTCCTGAGTGAGGTGACATTCGTCCATAAGGCGCTGATAGCTCATAGCGACCTCGATGGGGTCAAGGTTCTCCCTCTGGATGTTCTCGACTATAGCCATCTCGAGCATGCCCTGGTCATTCGCATCACGGATATAACAGGGAATCATCTCCATGCCGATAAGCGTACAGGCCCTGTAACGGCGCTCACCGCTTATTATCTGATATTTCTCTCCGGCACGGTTACGGCGGACGGTGATGGGCTGGATAAGACCGAAAGTACGGATGGAATCAGCGAGTTCCGAAAGCGCCTCGCTGTCGAAGGACATACGGGGCTGGAACGGGTTGGGCTCAATCATGTCCGCAGGAATCATCAGGATGTCCGACGTATCGGGCTTCTCGGTTTCTCCTACGACCTGCTTGTTGATGTAACCTACCGGGCGGCGGATTTGTCCGAGGTCTTCACCGGCGGAGTCTCCCAAAAGGGCTCCGAGGCCTTTTCCGAGGCCATGCTGTATCTTTGCCATAGTCTTATTCGCTTTCCTTGGGTTCGTTCTTGTCAAGGACCTCCTTGGCGAGGTTCAGATAGTTCGATGTACCGTTGTTGAGGACGTCATACAGGATGATGGGTTTTCCGTGGGAAGGGGCTTCGCTGAGGCGGATGCTCCTCTGGATAATAGTATTGAATACCATATCTTTGAAGTGCTCGCGAAGTTCCATGACAACCTGGCTGTGGACCTTTGTCCTTCCGTCGAACATAGTTACTACGAAACCTTCGATTGTAAGGGAAGGATTTATTCCGTTCTGGACCAGACGGATTGTCTGGATAAGCTTTGCAAGACCCTCGAGGGCGAAGAATTCCGGCTGGACAGGAATCATCACGGAGTCAGCGGCGGTAAGGCAGTTGACGGTGATAAAGCCAAGGGAAGGGGAGCAGTCGATGATGATATAGTCATAATTGTCCCGGATTGGAGCAAGGGCTTTGCTCAGAACGGATTCGCGGTCTTCCCACTCTGACATCTCTATCTCCGCACCAACGAGGTTGATGTGGGATGGAATCATGTGGAGCTTCGGCAGTTCCGTCTGGATCAGCGCGTCAGCGGCGGAAATTTTTCCTATCAGGACTTCGTAGATAGTTCTCTTCTGGTTGTTGTCAGGGGAGAAATTCAGTCCGGAGGTGGTGTTTGCCTGGGGATCCGCATCGATGATGAGGACGTTCTTTTCCAGCACAGCGAGGGAGGCGGCAAGGTTTATTGCCGTTGTGGTCTTACCGACTCCGCCTTTTTGGTTTGCTATGGCTATGATCTTTCCCATATTCTTTTGTTTGGACTGCAAATATAATAAATGTTCCACAAAGTTCCACATATTGTGTGGATAGAAAAACGGCTTGGTGCTTTTTCGTCCTGTCGCTTCGCGACCCTGTACGGGCAAATGTCCGAAAA
>CALCEJ010000160.1 GCA_937900465.1 uncultured Bacteroidales bacterium
GCCTATTCCGTGGGTAGGATAGACATCGCCGCGATGGTCCTTGTTGTAGGTCATCCTCCAGTCTCCCTGGTATCTGTCCCAATAGGGGTCAAGATTGTGGCAGTAGGAGCCTTCGACGTGGACAACCTCGCCGAAGAGACCGTGCTGGATCATATTCAGGCAGGTAAGCTCGAAGAAGTCGTAGCAGCAGTTCTCGAGCATCATACAGTGCCTTCTGGTACGCTCGGAAGTGTTGACAAGGTCCCAGCATTCCTTGATGGATGTAGCGGCGGGAACTTCGATTGCAACGTGCTTGCCGTGCTCCATCGCATAGACTGCGATGGGGGTGTGGAGCTGCCAGGGAACGGCGAGATAGACAAGGTCGATGTCGTCACGCTCGCAAAGAGCCTTGTAGCCCTCCTCGCCCGAGTGCTCGTATATTGCGCGGGGAGCGCCCAGCCTCTCAAGGATGCCCTGGGCCCTTTCAACGCGCTCAGGCATAAGGTCACAGAGGGCGACAATCGTCGCGTCCTCAAGGAAGGGGAAACGCCCGACAGCGCCGGTTCCGCGGTCTCCAAGGCCGATGAGGCCCACCCGGACGTGCTCTATGGGCTCAGCGGCGAAGCCAAGCATCGACTGCTGGTCAGCGGGACGGGGAGGGGTGTTATAGACAATCTTGTTGTCCTTGATCGTGTAGCCATGGTCATCTGCGCTCTTGCAGGAAATCAGGGCTGTTGCTGCGGCAAAAGCCGCGATAATAACGGATCTCAATTTCATGTTTTCAGGTTTAATGCTACAAAAATAATCTATTTTATCAAGATGCAAAACCCGGATAAGTCAGATTAATCCGTAAGCATCATAGTCCTGTAGTCGTCGATGTCCTTCTGGGAGACCTGCGCAACCTCAAGCAGATACTTCTCCACGCCATCCGCGAACGAGCCGTTCTCGCCGGCCATCTCCCAGAAATAAGGAGCTACGTCGCTGTAAACCCACGCCTTTCTGGTATTCTTGAATATGGGCTTGGGGTTGGAGTCCTTCTCGGAGGAAGAGACGCTGTATCCCGAGGGGGCGAAATAAGTAACCTCATATTCCTTGGAGATGTCACCTTCCGGAACGCCGAGAAGACCCAGAAGCAGTATTCCAAGAGTACCGGTACGGTCGCGTCCAAGCGAGCAGTGGAAATACACAGGCTTGTTCTCACGGAGACATTCCACAACAAATTCGAAGCACTGTTTGGTTTTCTCGTGATCGCTCACCAGCATAGTTTTTCCGCCCTGCTCGATGACAGGGGCGCAGAACGCCATATCCGGGAGTGCCGGTACATCCATAACATCATCCACACCGCGGAGGTCCAGCTGGGCCATTATTCCCTCCACCTGGAGTTCCTTCTTGCCGGCGTTGTTCATCATAACATCCCATTTTTCGTTCAGCCTTCCTCCACGGTAAATCTTGCGGTATTTCACGTGCTTGCCGTCCTGGGTGGCCCAGCCGCCAAGGTCGCGGCAGTTACGGGCGCCCTTGGTGCCCTTTTTGTTGCCCCTGAAGAAGCACTGGTGCAGGGAACCCGTTGTGGTGAAATTGCCTTCACGGAGAACCTTCCCGCTTGCGGTAGTGACACTGTAAGTGTAACTGTCATTGGGAACCAGATTGGTTATATTGACATACAGGGAGCCCTCGGTGATGTCCACGTCAGCTTCCCATCCAAGCGCGTCGGCAAGATGCAGAGTCATTGCGCCGCTCTCCAGTTCATCTTCGCTCCAGCGTATGCTATAAACCTCCGGTTTGTCGGAATCAGGCAGTTTGGCCCAGCTGAAATTCACACCGTCAAAACCACCGTAGTAGTCAAGAACCTCCGTGTAGGACCAGTCCTTATCCGGATAAGTGACCTCCGTAAGGAACTTCTCAACGTTCCTGTTGGTTGCGAGAAGTTCGTCCCCGCTCTGGAACTCTGCGCCTGCAAGTTCAAAGGGATCTGTCTGATCCGTATTGTCCGGGGGCGTCACTTCGGTACCTTCCTTGTTTTCGTTGTTATTGTCCTTTCCTTCGTCCGTAGAATTGTTCTTTCCGCAGAATACAAGGAGCGGGACAATCAGCATTAATGAGAGAATCTTTTTCATATCACTTATGGTTTGATTATTTGACTTCGATGAGGTAGCTTCCCTTGAAGGAAGGGCTGATAACGGGATTGTTCCCGTCCAGGCTGTAGGTTCGGCAATCGTCAGCCGCATATTCCGTAACGGTATATGTCCGTCCGGGCTCGAGACCGCGGAGGTCAATGGTTCCTCCTTTCCACTCCGGGGCGTAGAACGCATAATACATAGCCCCGTCCTTACGGATAACGTGAGTTTCAGGGACGTCGATGCCGTAAGTGTAAAGGTTAAGGTATTCACCGCGGGAAAGCATCTTTTCCGTGTAGATGGGAACCCATTTCCGGAGCAGCGCTTCCTTTTCCGGGGTAAGCAGGCTTCCGCCGTTTTCCGTGGCTTTGGGATTGGGTTCAGGATAGGTGAATTTTGTGCCTATCACCCCGCCTACACCTATCTGGGAAGGAAAATCCAGCCCTCCGTCACTAAGTTCGACGTGGTCCGCGTAATAGGCAAGGTCCGGACAGATGGCCGCATAGACCTTTCTTTTCTGACGGATCTGGGCGCTTGAGGTAGGATCCGAAGCGACGGCCTGGTTCATCCAGGGTGTGTTGAAAAAGTTAATCGCATCGCCGCAGGGACATATCTGGACAACGGCGCCGGGTTTATCCTGAATCGCCCTCCCGTAAAGCGTCCGGAAGAATTCCGGGAACCTTTCGCAGGCCTCCTCGGGATACGAAAGGCCGCTGGAAGGATTGTAATCCGGCGCAGACATATTGAGGTGTTGTCCGTCCAGCTTGAACCCGTCAAAGTCCCAGTGCAGGAGGAACATATCCACAAGGTTCCTGGTATATTCCCAGGTGTAGGGATTCACAGGTGAAAGGTACCAACTGTCCCACCAGGAAATGTCCTCGTGGGTGCCGTCCTTTTGGACCAGAAGCATCTCCGGATGCTCCGCGGCAAGCTCGCTGAGGGGATCTGCCGCAAGGGGAGCCCACCAAAGCTTGGCTTTGAGGCCGGCAGCGTGGATGGCATCGACCATACGACGCATTCCTTCGTCGGTAATCCTGTCGTTAGCCTCCCAGTCACCTTCGCATTTCTGGTAACCGTCGTCTACATCCACCCATTTGAACCCCAGCTCCACAACCTTCGGGAGAGTTCCTATGACCTCGTCCACCGTAAACATCCTTTCGTATCCCCAGGCGCACCAGACGGGCTCATAAGCATCCAAAGGGGATACGGGAGCCTCATAGCCGTACTCCTTGCCCATATACCTTGCGTATTCCCTGAGGGGATTGAAAAAGTCACCCTCGCCCTCAATGATGAAATCGAGGTAACCCGATATGCTTTCGCCGGGAGCCAGCGTGACGGGCTCCTCAAAGTCACGGCGGATACAGGCCCTTACGGTATTACCCTTACGGGATACCGGCATAGATATGAGCCTGAGACACGGTTCAGCGAGACCGACACTGCGGTTCCCAGCACTGTTCCAGAGGGATATCATAGGTATTCCTCCGCCATAGTCGCTGCCGTTCATCCCCAGGTAGTTACGTTTGAAAAAGCCTCTGGTAACGGGGAGTATCCAGTCCGCGCGGTCCTCTGTCGATGTGGGCTGCAAAGACCACACGTCGTGTCCTTTAATGTTTATTGCGGAGGTTTCCATAGCCGTGACCACCGCCGGCTTGCTCCCTGTGTTGGTGAATGTCACCCTCCGGAGTGTCATCCCTTCGAATCCTTCCGGGGAGGATTCCTCCACGGAGACTTCAATATTTCCAATCTCCTTGTCTCCGGGACCAAGCAGCCTGTCTTTTTCCGGGGCGGCGCAGCAGGCTGCCGCAAGGGCCGCCGCTGCGATTAAGGCTGTGTATATTCTCATAGTTTTATTTCTTTTCCAAATTTTTCGCGGCAGATTGTCCTGACGTCCTCCAGCGAGGTGAAGGCGCCGGTTCCGCCGGCTGCGGTAGTGTTTACCGCGCCGGTGAGGTTCCCTGTCTCCTGACAGTCCTCCAGGGGAAGCCCCTTGACGAATGCGCTGATGAATCCGGCGTTGAAGCTGTCTCCCGCGCCGATGGCATCGACCACATCCCTGTTCAGGAATGCCGGAAGCATAACCCTCTTTCCGGTCTTCCAGACAAGGAGGGATCCCTTGGACCCGCACTTTACGAGCATCGCGCGCCCGAGGTACGGCTGAACCTCCGCGATTGCGCTCTCGAGGTCATTTTTCCCGGTAAGGGCCTGGAGTTCCTTTTCGTTGGGCATAAAGACGGTGACCTTCGGGAGGACGGTCTTATAGTCCAGTTTCCAGGTCTCGGCGGGGTCCCACTGGGTGTCCAGCGATACCGTTATGCCCTTTTCTTCCGCGATCTCAAGGATCCTGTGAATGTCCCTGAGAAGTCCGGACTGCATAAAAAGGGAAGACAGGTGGATATGTTTCGCCTCATCGAAGACGGCCGGGTTGATATCGTCGAGGCCCATTACGTCCATTGCGCCCTGATACGTAAGGTTTGCCCTGTCTTCGCCGTAGTTCATACATATCGTAGCGCCCGTAGGGGTTTCACCCTCGATCAGAAAACGTGTATCGACACCCTTGGCCTCGAGAGATTTCCTTACAAGGGTTCCGAAGGCGTCACGGCCCACCATCCCAACGAAGCATACGCTCGATCCGAGCGCCGCGGCGTTCGCCGCGAATATCGCGGTTGAACTTCCGAGGGTGACGGTCATATCCTTTGCAAACTTTTCTTTCCCTATTTCGGGCTGTGAGTCTATCCTGTTAAGGATTATATCGACGTTGAGCTCGCCTATTGCTGCAATCTGGTACTGATTCATAAAACGGTTATGTGGTTTCAGGTTACGAATATGGGAAAAAAAAGCTGAAATATTTCATTTTTGTTTCATTTTAAAAGAAAAAATATATTTCGTTTTGTTTCATTTCGGAAATAGTGTTATATTTGTCGCCTAACTGAAACCTATTCCTTTCGTATGAACATATATGACTCAGCCCAAGGCCGCCGGTCTGCCATCCTGCAGCGTCTTAAGGAGGATTCCTCCGTTAACGTAGCCCAGCTCAGCGAGTTGTTCGGCGTTTCGGAGGTGACTATCCGCAAAGACCTCCGCCTTCTCCAGGAGCGGAAACTCCTTATCCGCGTCCACGGGGGTGCGATCACCGTAGCCCATACTATGGACACGGAACCGGAAGAGCGTAATTTCAATTTCAAGCAGCTCGTGAATATGCGGGAGAAGGAGGCCATAGGCCGTGCCGCTGCAGCTCATATCCATAATGGGGACACCATTATGGTGGACTCGGGGACAACGGCCCTCGAGGTTGTCAAAAACCTGGAGAAGTTCACAGACCTTACCATTATCACTAACTCGATCAATGCGATGATCGAGGCGGTCAGATACAAGCGTTTCAAGGTCATATTCCTTGGAGGGAATGTCCGCGAGGCAAGCTATTCTACCGTAGGCGCCGTCACGGAATCCAGCCTGAAGCTGTTCTACTGCGACAAACTCTTCCTTGGAGTGGACAGTTTTTCCGTGGAGGCCGGCCTTTCCACTCCGAGCGTCGAAGAGGCCAGCACCAATCAGGTGATGATTTCCCGCGCGAGGGAGGTCATAGCCGTTTTCGATTCCTCCAAGGTGAACAAGAGGGCCCTTGCCTTCATCGCAATGCCGGACAAAATCAACACCGTCATTACGGATTACCATCTTCCGGCCAGCGTCCGAAACCAGTTGAAAGCGATGAAAATTAACGTCGAGACTGTTACACCGTAGAAAACGAAACCCCTTGAAATATTTTTGTCATTCCACCTAAATCATTGTATATTAATTATTTAGGTGGTATTTTTTAGTTGTTTTGTCGTGTTTCGTTTTAAAAAAGCGTAACAAAAACGAAACATAAAAGCCCATTTTTTCTAATTTTGCAACGATAATAATGCTTGTTTAATGACACTCAACCACCATACCTACAGGGAAATCAAGCAGCAGCCGCGGGTCTGGAAGTCCTCATATGAGATTGTGCGCGCGCGTAAGGGTGAGATTTCCTCATTTATCCACAAGTACCTGCACGGCGGAGGCTACGAGGTAATCCTTTCCGGGGCCGGGACGTCCGCTTACATCGGAGATGCGCTTCAGTGTTCGTTCTCTGAAACCCCGTTCAAGGGCGCCCGTTCAATAGCGACTACGGATATCATTACCAATCCCTGCCTGTACTTCGGCAAGGAAAGCAAGGTTTTGCTTGTATCTTTCGCTCGTTCCGGCAACAGCCCGGAGAGCGTCGCTGCCGTAAAGGCCGTGGAGCGTACCGCCGGTGCCGTGGCCCATATATTCATCACTTGCAACGCTGACGGCGCCCTCGCAAAGATGAAGGGTGACAACATCCTTACGGTCCTCCTTCCTCCGGAGACAAATGACAAGTCCCTGGCGATGACAAGCAGCTATTCGACAATGTTCCTCGTGTGCTCTCTCATCGCAACCATCGACAGGATAGAGGAGCAGGAACAGTATGTGGACTCCGTGGCAAGTCATATGGAACTTGCGATGGACCGCTATGAGGATAGGATAAGGGAGATTGCGGCGCTGGATTTCAAGAGGGCGGTATTCCTTGGATCCGGCCCCCTCAAGGGTGTAGCGGAGGAATCAAGGCTCAAGCTCCAGGAACTTACCGACGGAGCCGTAATGTGCTCGTTCGACTCCTTCCTTGGCTTCCGTCACGGGCCCAAGGCCGTTGTCAACGAGGACAGCCTCATCGTTTATCTGCTTTCCCCGAATGAGAAGGTCAGACAGTATGAGATTGACCTTGTGGACCAGATAGTCGCCAAAAACCATATCAAGGGCTCCGTCCTGGTCTGCTTCCATAACCCCGGACTGGACGTTTCCAAGTTCAACCTCTTTGTAGAGATAGGAATCCCCGATGATACCCCTTCGATGTTCGGCGCGGTGGCCTTTGTGTTCGTGGCCCAGCTTCTCGGTTATTTCAAGTCTCTTGCAATCGGGCTGTGCCCGGATTCTCCTTCCGTATCCGGAAACATTTCCCGTGTGGTCGAGGGTGTAACGATTTATTAGAATATGAAAAAGACAGAACAACTTCTCCACCGAATAGACGAGCTTCACGCTGAGACCGGCATTCCGCGCACCATCTTCGCGGCCTGCCCCAACTCTCCGACCGTAATCCGCGCCTCCCTCCAGGCGGCAAAGCGCAACAACGCTCCAATCTACTTCGCAGCAACCCTCAATCAGATTGACTGCGACGGCGGATACACCGGAATGACTCAGGAAGACTTCGTCCGTACAGTCCGTTTCGAAACGGAGCGCGTTAACTTCACCGGCCCGGTCATCATTGCGATCGACCACGGCGGCCCCTGGCTGAAAGACCGCCAGAGGACGGAGAAATGGTCCGTGGAGGATGCGATGAACGGAGTGAAAAAGTCCTTTGAGGCTGCTGTCCTCGCGGGATATGACCTCATTCACGTGGACCCGACGGTGGATATCAATGTCCCCAAGGGTGAAATCATAGACATACATCTTGTCGCGAGGCGCACCGTGGAACTTATCGCCCACGTCGAGCGTTTCCGGAAGGAAAAGGGGATTGCCCCCATCTCGTACGAAGTAGGAACCGAGGAGGTCCACGGCGGACTCGCTGACGAGACTACTTTCGACACATTCATTCAAGACCTTAAAAAAGGGTTAATGGTTGCAGGACTTGACGATGTCTGGCCTTGCTTCATCGTAGGAAAGGTGGGAACCGACCTGGATACCACCATCTTCGACGGGGAAGTCGCCAGGCGTCTGACGTCCAAGGTACGTCCTCTGGGTAGCTACATCAAGGGTCACTACACCGATGATGTAGCTAACCCCGAGGAGTATCCGGTATGCGGTATGGGCGCAGCAAACGTCGGACCCGAATTCACTATAAGCGAGTACAGGGCTCTGTGCGAACTCGAGGAGCTTGAGAAAAAGCATCACGCGGAAGGCCGCGTAGCTGTCCTGTCACATATGAAGGAAACCCTTCTCGTGGAGGTCCGGGAGTCCCACCGCTGGGAAAAGTGGCTCCACGAGGACGAAATGGGCAAGGACCTTCCGGAACTCACCCCTGAGCGTCAGGACTGGATCGTCGCTACCTGCTGCCGTTACATCTGGCAGCAGCCCCGTTCCCTTGCAGCCCGCGGATTCCTTTATGCAAACCTCGAAAGACTGGGCTATGCCCCAGAGGAGGTCGTCCTTGGCCGTATCGAAAGGGATATGGACAAGTATTTCCGCGCATTCAACCTTATAGGACTAAACGATTTGCTATAAAATAACAGTTTCTATGAAAAAGCTTTCTTTGGCGTTAATCGCAGCGCTTGTATGCCTTTGCTCCTGTCAGGGAGATGACACGAACGATAATAAAAAGTCCGGTGGAGAGGGAAAAGAGGAAGAAGAGATTACGGACAACGGCCTTGGAATCGAGATTGACGGCAGTTTCGAGGACTGGGCGGCTGTGGATCCTACCAAGGTGGCCTCCGCGAGCGCGGACCCGGACGGCTTATGGGATGCCGTGAAGCAGATAAAGGTCTGCGCCGATCAGGATTTCGTCTATTTCTACTTCGAGTACGACAAGGACTCTGTGGAGGAACTCCTGGAAGGAGACAAGCTTCCTATCCGCCTGTGTCTGAACGTTGACGGGGAATTCACGTCCGGTTATTCGAACTATTTCCTTCAGTCCTATGACTTTATCATCGAGGGTTCAGTTGGGGCGGAAGGTAAGTTCATCGACTTTGACGGAACCCTTCATCAGAGGATTGATGGAGGTTGGGTTGTAGCGCTCAGCAGCGGAAACAGCCTCGTAAGCGGCAAGGGGGCCGGGAATCAGTATGAGATTTGCCTTATAAAGGAAATATTCAACGGTGCCGCAGCAAAAACGGCTGTTCCTATGCAGATGGGAGATGTCTTCCAGGCCGGAATCCGCTTCTATACCTCCGCGTGGGGTGAACTTTCCAATATGCCCAACGGTGCAGTTACTGATGACAATACCGAGGGCTGGGGCAATATGCTCACAGTTACCAGCGTGAAATAAATTATTATCAAGTATACTATGAGAAAACGTCTGTTACAAGCCTTTGCGCTTATTCTTGCATTGGCCGTTGTCCGCCCGGTGCACGCACAGGTACACAGCGTTTCCGGTCGGGTTACTGACGCCGCAAACGGCGAACCCGTCGTAGGAGTTGCCGTTATGGTATCTACCGGAGGCGGGGTGACTACCGATTTTGACGGTAACTACTCTGTTCAGGTACGCCCCGACGCGACGCTTACCTTCTCCTCTCTGGGTTATGATGATGTAGTTGAACCCGTGGGTTCCCGAACCAGAATTGACGTCGTAATGACAGAGGAGGCAAGGGCCCTTGATGAGGTCGTCGTCCTTGGTTACACTACCCAGAAGAAGAACGAGCTTTCCAGTTCCGTAGTTACTATGAGCGGAGAGCAGCTTACCAACATCACCACTTCCGACGTCGGTAATATGCTTCAGGGTAAGGCCGCCGGCGTGCTGGTCCTCAATTCTTCCGGCCAGCCCGGAGACGGAGCCCAGATCCGTATTCGCGGAACAGGTTCCATTACCGCAGGTGCGGATCCCCTGTATGTGGTAGACGGAGTCGCCGGCGGTTCATTCAATCCAAACGATGTGGAGACCATCACCATCCTCAAGGATGCTTCCGCAACGGCTCTGTACGGTGCCTCTGCGGCGGGCGGTGTCATTGTCGTCACTACTAAGAGCGCCAAAGACAACGTGGAGGTGAACTTCAAGGTCAACGCAGGTATCAAGAAGGCCCTTTCGGGAAGGTTCCGTCCGATGGACTCGGAGGAATTCTATGACGTCCTCAAGAAGGCTTATTCCAAGACCGTTCTCAATGCCCTCTACCCTAAGTCAGTCAAGGACGTGAGCTTTGACTGGATGAACGAATCGTTCCGTACCGGCATTGTCCAGGACTATTACGGTTCCGTAGCCGGAAAAACCGGAAAGACTTCCTACTTCGCCAGTGTGGACTACTACGATGAGCAGGGTTCCCTTATCAACACGAACTTCAAGAGGGGTTCCGCCAGGCTCAACCTGTCCACTCCGATCAATGACAAGCTTACCGTCAATTTCCGCGTTGCATACAACCGTACCAAAGAGCAGGGGACTTCTTCATACGTAACTCTCGAGAGCGCATATTATATGCTCCCGTTCGACAGTGCGTACGACGAGAATACCGGAGAACCCCTTTATGTGGACAGCGGAACCCGTTCGGATAACGGAAAGGACTGGTACTCGGGAAACCGTTACAACATTTTCCACAACGAGCTTTACAACTTCGCGATCAACCACGGCGAATCCATTACGGCTGATGCCCAGCTTAACTGGAACATCACTCCCTGGCTTATCTTTACTTCAACCAACCGTTTCGATTCGTCGAACGGCTTCTATGAGGAGTACTACGATCCCCGTACCAATGTCCCCGGACACGCCGGTAAGGGATATCTTTACAACTCCAATTCCAGCTGGTCAGGTTTCGGTACCACCAATCTACTCAAGTACGTCAACAACTTCGGAGACCACAGCGTAAGCGCGATCTTGGGTTGGGAATACGGCGGAGGACACACCAGGCAGGGTAACGCCTCGGGAGAAGGAATGCCTAACGGTCAGACTTCCCTGAGTACTTGTTCCACCATTCTCAATGTGGAGGGTTTTGAATATTCCACACGTTCCTGGGCGTGGCTTGCACAGGCCCAGTGGGCATATCAGGGCAAGTACGTTGTCACTGCATCCATCCGTTACGATGAGACTTCCCGTTTTGCACCGAAAGCTCGCGGCGGTTATTTCCCCGGAGTCTCCGGAGCCTGGATTATCTCCCAGGAGAACTTTATGAAGAACGTGGATGCTTTCAAGATGCTCAAGCTCCGTGCCGGTTATGGAAAGACGGGAAACAACAATATCGAGGAATTCCTCTATCAGGATCTGTATCTGCTTTCCAAGACCTATGGCGGCAACGTGGCGGCAATTATGGATCGTCAGTCCAATCCCAATCTGGGATGGGAGGAAGCGTATATGTCCAGCCTCGGACTTGAGATGACAACCCGGAAGGATGTCAATATCAGCCTTGACCTGTATCGTACGATAAATACCAACCTCCTGCTCGCGGTCCCCGTTTCTCCTTCGACAGGCTTTACCGAGTATATGCAGAACGTTGGAACCATCAGCAATATGGGTGTTGAGTTCGCCATCGACGGAAATATTATCAAAAAGCGTGATTTCCTGTGGACGGGTGGTTTCAACATCGGCCTCAACCGCAACCGTGTTGTTTATCTTCCAAACGGAGACTTCCTCCAGAAAGTTTCTTCCGGAGAAGCCCAGCAGGTTAAGGAAGGTCAGGACCTCTACACCTGGTATATGCCAAAGTGGGCAGGCGTGGATCCCGAAAACGGAGATCCCCTCTGGGAGGTTGTCGCCGAAGACGGAAGCGTCTCCACGACCAACGACTATTCCAAGGCTACTTTCCAGACCTGCGGATCTGCATCTCCTCTTTTCAGCGGCGGTCTTAACACCACCCTTACCTGGAAAGGCATTTTCCTGAGCGCAAACGGCAGTTTCATTTACGGCAACAAGATTTTCAACTCCACCCGTGTTTCAATGGACCACGACGGAAGCGATGCAACCCACAATATGATGTCTATCGACAACGGACTGGGCTGGAGCCGCTGGGAGGAGAAGGGCGATATCGCGACACATCCCAGGATTGACCTTGGAAGCAAGGGCTCGCAGATATCCTCCCGTTTCCTCGAGGACGGCAGTTTCTTCCGTCTGAGGAATGTCACCCTGGGGTACAACCTCCCCAAGAAGGTTACAGACTACGTGAAGATGAAGGCTGCGAAAGTCTATGTGTCGGCCGACAACATCGCTACCCTGTCGCGCTTCTCCGGTATGGATCCTGAGGTTCAGCTTGAGGGTTCCACCTGGCAGCTGGCCGGTACATACTCTATGAATTACCCTGTTCCTTTCTCCATAGTTGGAGGAATTGAGATAAAATTCTAATTTTGCGAGTACAAGTTATGAAAAAAGCATTATACATTATAGCTGTTGCACTCTTTGCGGTGTCTTGCCAGATGGACTTCTACCGTTCCGACACTATGACATCCACTATGCTCAAGAGTGATCCCAGCGCCGCCGTATATACCACCGACGGTCTGTACTCGATGTTCAAGGATGTCGTCCTGTTCGAAGGCAGTGAATATTCCAACAACACCTGGGTGAAGCATTATTTCCAGATGACGGAATTTCGCGGTGACAACCTTGCGCAGGGTCGTCATTCGGAGGACCCTTTCACGGAAATCCTCAATTATACCGATGATCCCACCTGCTACAATCTGGGATACTTCTGGTATATATCCTACAAGATTCTGTTCGGGGCTAATTCCAATATCGAGGCAATCCAGGAGGGAGCTTCAAATGAAGGAGACCTTCTTCTTGGAGAGAATTACTTCCTCCGTGCATTCGTACACTTTGCCCTTGCTAACATCTATGCGCGTCCTTACTATGTTGAGGGACGTCCCAGCAATGCTGAACAGCCTTGTGTTGTGCTGCGCACTTCCACAGACTGTTCCAAGACGGAGAAGGCTACGGTCGGTCAGGTTTACGATCAGGTGGAGGCGGACTGCAAAAAGGCCTACGATCTTCTCAAAGGCAAGTCACGTCGCGGCAACAAAGGTTTTGTGGGAGAGGAAGCGCCCCTTGCCCTGCTGTCACGTCTTTATCTGTACAAGGGCGACTGGGACGAATGCATAAACATCTCCGCCCAGCTTCTTGGGGATGATCCTGCGTCCCATCTGGACACTGACCTCGCGGGGTATTTCGCGAATGCGCAGACCTCAAAGGAGACAATCTGGTGTATCAACCGTTCCATAAACGACTACCAGTATTCACAGCACGCTCAGCTTGGTTCGATGTACTATTCCTCAAATGGTGTGGGTGGTATCGGATGGTGCGAGATTTACTGCTCCGAGCCCCTGGTGGATCTTCTGTACCGCTGGCCTGACGAGGGCCGCCGCAAAGCCTATTTCTCTTATGCGGCCCCCATTGAAGGACAGCTTATGGTCAGCTGGCCGGAAAAGCCGGACGGCACTCACGATTACAGGCTCAATGTGATGATAACCTCCTCCAAGGGAGACTCAGGCTATACGCCGAATGTAACGGATAACGGAGACGGAACATTTACGGCGAAATCCGGCTCCAGTACATATACCATCCATACGCTTGTAGACCACAAGGATACCAAGTATTACATCACGGGATATGAGACCGATGCCGAAGATCAGGATGATATCACGGGTGGAACCCGAGTTTTCCTGCGTACGGCACAAGATAATGCCAAGGGTACCCGCCTGACTATGCCTGCTTATATGGTTTCCAAGTTTACCGGCCAGGACGGAGAGGAACTCCTTTCCTCCAACGTGTTCTTCCGCTATGGCGAGACTATACTCAACGTTGCTGAGGCCTATGCCCACAAGAACGATCCTGTCAACGCAATCAAGTATATGAATATGACCCGTTCAAGGGCCGGACTCAGCGGCGAAGCCCTTTATACGACGACTAATCTCGCAGACAGCGGTTATGACAATGTTCTGGATGCAGTTATCGATGAGCGCCGCCTGGAACTCTTCTACGAGGGATTCCGCCAGCTCGACCTTTATCGTAACGGAAAGGAGGTAAACCGCCATTATGCCGGAGAGCACAAGTGGGAGATCATTACTCTTGATGATCTGGACGCCAAGTTCCCCGCCTATATCCCCTATGCGGAAACAGCCTCCAGCGGCCTTACCAGCAATAAATAAAACCAAAACCCAAATAACACACAATCATTAACTTCAAACAAAAATTATGAAAAAGTTTTTCATGTATGCTGCTCTTTGCGCAGCAGTCCTCGTAAGCTTCGAAGCTTGCAACAAGGATGACAAGGACAAGAAGGGTGGGGATGATGAAGATACCGAATTCGTCTCCAAGATCAAAGTCGACGGTGATTTCTCCGACTGGGCAGCCCTCGATGCATCCAAGGTTGCTGTTGCAACCAACAAGAACGATGACAAGGACGCTCTTAAGGTTCTCAAGGCCTATGCCGATGAGGTTTATCTGAACATCTATTTCGAGTTTGACGGCGAGCAGGTTGAGGATCGCAGCTGGCCTGCAGTTCACGTTTATCTTAACAGTGACGGAAACAAGGCAACCGGTGGATACGGTGACGAGTTTGCTGATGCCTGCGTTGACTGTATGATGGAAACTGCCATCTTCTCCAGCGGTGAGTGGAATGACTGGAATCCTTCCTTCTGGAAATGGTGGGGCGAAGCCAACGGAAGCGGTTGGGAATGGGTTGAGCCCGGCAGGCCCGGTGACGAGGCTGATATGTGGGGCGCTATCCTCCCTGAAGGATCCGGCATCGCTCACGGAATGGGTAGCGGCAACGCTTATGAAATCCAGATCGTTCGTGAGATGCTTCCCGGCATCGATTTCGCTGACACCTTCGGTGTTGGTATCGATATCCAGCAGAACTGGTCTTCCATCGCCTGGCTTCCCAATGCTGCATCGACTGATGACAACCCCAACGGTCTTGCAAATATGCTTGACGTAACTATCGACAAGTAGTCGGAAGTCGCTCAAATCCGGGCCACAGCTGCCGTTGGCGGTGGCTGTGGCCTTATTGTTAAATAAACTGTCATTACCCATGAAGAGACTTACATTCATAGTTGTATGTGTAGCCCTGTCTTCGCTGCTTGCCTGCTCCTGTCACAAAAACAATGACAGCGACGCAGAGAACGAACCTGACTACAGTATGCTCACAAAACTCGAATTCTCCGCGGATGAATCGGATTTTGCGAACCCCGAGCGCGGTTTCCTGTCGCACCGGGAGTTCAAGGCAGATCGGAAGAGCACACGTCTGAACTCCAGTCACCAGATCATCTC
>CALCEJ010000161.1 GCA_937900465.1 uncultured Bacteroidales bacterium
TTTGAGGGTTTTCACGGTGGATTCGAGCTCGAATCCACCGTGAAAACCCTCAAAGATCCTGACTCATTATGGACAAATTTGAAAAAGTAAGCATAGGAGGCTTCGCCCTGGACATTGATTCCTCTGCGGAGCGGGAAGTGGAGAACTATCTCAAGGAACTGGCAGATGTGTTCGAAGGAGACGAGGACAGGGATGACATCCTTGCGGCGCTGAAAGAAAGACTTGGCGAACTTCTTGCCGGGAAGCCGGCGCCAAGGGAAATCGTCACCGCGGCCGATGTCAAGGAAGCCATCGGCAAAATCGGTACGCCCGAATCCATTCGGGAAGGCATTGGAGAAGAAGGTCGCCCCAGACCCAAGCCTCTCCCCTTCTGGAAGCGGCCAGGGGTCAAGACCGTTCTCAACGATATTAGAATAGCTCTAGGGATCCTGCTTCTGCTCGCGTCTATTGCGGGATTGCTTTTCGGTCTCGGTTTCTTCTTCGGAGGCGACAGCTGGGTCTTCCGCGGCTTCCACCTTATGAAGGGGCGGATGATAGTGAATCTGGCAACACTCAATCACCATCTGGTCGCGCTCACCCAGCGCCCGGTCATTCAGCTGATACTGATGCTGCTGTATTTCCTTCCCGTCGTCCTGACCGGCTACCTCGGGATCAAGGCTATGGCCCGGTTCCGCTCCCCTTCCTGGAAACCCGGACTCACGACGCTCTTAGCCTGGGTCGTGATGTTCACCTTAAGCGTACTCACCCTGGTTATCATCACCCTTGGCGGCTATAGCGACCTTCCCTCATTCATCTCCCCCGACAAGATACCCTTCAAATGAAAAGAATCATTATCATAATCGCAGCCTTGACGCTGCTGGGAAGCTGTGCCCGCGAACCTCAAAGGCCATACACCGTGGAACATCCAAAATATATGTTCGGCTTTCCCGATATTCTCCCGCCCAAAACCC
Organism: uncultured Bacteroidales bacterium; assembly: GCA_937900465.1. Classification (GTDB taxonomy): domain Bacteria; phylum Bacteroidota; class Bacteroidia; order Bacteroidales; family UBA932; genus Cryptobacteroides. The sequence goes on from CALCEJ010000161.1 coordinate 951, forward strand.
CCGCAATCACGCTGAACAGTGTCTCGGTCAGCGACACGTCCACCGTGTTGCGTTTTACCAACCACACTCTCTCCGACCCCGGCCTTGGCATCCGCATCTCAGACCACACTTCACTGGTCGCAGGGGGCAGGATATACCCCTTGCGGGCAATGGAAGGGGTGGCTGGCAACGACTACATAGTCAACTGCGACACCATCCCCCAGCGGATGATTGCGGACTACGCCCTTATCTTCGACCCCATTCCCGAAGGTGTGCGCAAAGTCTCCCTTCTCGAAGGGCACTCTTACTACGGATTCCACTTCATCGATATCGAACTCTACTTATATGAAACGGCTTTCCCTGATTCTCGCGATATCGCTTCTGGGCTGGAGCGCTTCCGCCCAGACCTACATTACCCGGGATATGATACGCTCCGCTCTTTTCCCCGTCACGCTTGAGGTTGCGGACTCACTCACAAGCGAACCCATCGCATTCGCGTCGGTCTATCTCAACCATCCGGGCGATTCGGTCATCACTCATTTCACGCTTACAGACGAACAGGGGAAGGCCGAATTGCAGGATGTACCGGCCGGCGAGCACGTGCTCAACATCGAGATAATGGGGTATCTTCCGCATCGGGAGCGGTTCCGTCTGCGCGAACGCAAATCGATGGGGCGCATTTCCCTTGTCCCCGACCGGGAAATGCTCGAAGCCGCGAGGGTCTCGGCCGTGGGCACTCCGGTCGAATTCAGGCAGGACACCATCGTGTTCAACGCTTCGTCTTTCAACAGCGCAGAAAGCGACGTGCTCAAGGACCTTCTCAAGAAGATGCCCTCTGTGGAAGTGCTTTCCTCTT